>DAOTVX010000097.1:0-28021 GCA_034436275.1 Anaerolineales bacterium
AAACTACAGTACTTCGTGATCGCCGCCGTCAACGTCGTCTTCCCGTGGTCAATGTGCCCCATCGTCCCCACGTTCAGATGCGGCTTCGTCCGCTCAAATTTCTGCTTCGCCATGGTCAACTCCTTCCTCTAGAGATAGAAGTAGTGAGATAGAGAAATCGTGAAAAATATAGAATATTTGAAAGTTTTTACCTCAAGCCCTCAATGGGATTTGAACCCATGACCCCGCCCTTACCAAGGGCGTGCTCTACCGACTGAGCTATGAGGGCAAATCGTTTGCTGATCCGTCAGGCCTTGCCGTGCCCGTTCTCGCGAATGCCAACGGGGCGCGCGGATCATGGCAACAATCTGACAAAACAGGTGGGCGGTGAAGGATTCGAACCTCCGAAGGCATCCGCCAGCTGATTTACAGTCAGCCGCCTTTGGCCACTTGGCTAACCGCCCGAGCGATGTATCTGGTAGCCTTTTCACCACCAGTCCGCCAGTCTTCTGCGCAGAAGGCCGGGGGACTAAGGCGATAAGAAGATTGGTTTTTAAGCCGACGACGGGAATCGAACCCGTAACCTACCACTTACAAGGCGGTTGCTCTGCCGATTGAGCTACGTCGGCGAAGGACTGGCCTCGCCGCTCAAGCGGGGCTATTATACCAAATGCCGCTCATCACTACAAGGTCGTTACTCCTCGCTTTTCTCCTTTTCCAGTTCCTTCTGACGGGCAGCGATGATCTCCTGTGCCAGATGAGAGGGCACGATCTCGTAGTGGTCAAAGTCCATGCTGAAAACGCCGCGCCCGCCGGTAATGGAGCGCAGGACGGTGGTGTAGCGCAGCATTTCGGCCAGCGGCACCTGAGCCAGAATGACCGTTCGCCCGTGTTCCGACTCGGTTCCCTGAACACGGCCACGACGGGTGTTCAAATCGCTCATGACATCGCCCATATTGGCTTCAGGCACAGTAATGCGCACGTTCATGATGGGTTCGAAAAGCACCGGCCCGGCCTGCGCCACGGCCAGTTTAAACGCCTCGCGGCCGGCGATTTCAAAGGCGATAGGCTTGGAGTCGACCGGGTGCTCCTTGCCATCGTACACCACTACTTTCACATTGCTCATCGGGTAACCGGCGATGACGCCCTTCGCCATGGTGGCGCGAATGCCTTTTTCGATTGCTGGCAGGTAGGAACGTGAGAGGTTCATGCCCACCAGTTCGTCGGTGAATTCAAATTCCTGCTCGCTGGGCTCAATGCGCAACCAGACCTCGCCGAACTGGCCCGCACCGCCGGTCTGTTTCTTGTGACGGTAGTTCGCATCGCCTTTTTTGGTGATGCCTTCGCGGTAGGGCACCTTGGGCTCTACGGCCACCAGACCTGCTTGCAGTTTCGTCTCGGCGCGACGCAAGGCAACCTCGATGTGCTGGTCACCCATGCCCTGGAAGATGGTCTGGCTGGTAGCGGGCTCGTTGTACCAGGAGAGGGTCATGTCCTCTTCGCAGAGGCGCGTCAGCGTGGGGGTGATTTTGGCCGCGTCGGCCTGGGTTTTTGGAGCAATGGCCACGCGGTAGAGAGCATTGGGGTATTTCGGCAGAGGCAGGGTCAGCGGATGGCCTTTATCGCACAGAGTATTGCCGGTGCTGGTAGCAGAGAGTTTGGCGACGGTGCCAATATCGCCGGCGTGGAGAATTTTTTGCGGGATGGATTCTTTGCCACGTGGCACTGCCAGGGCCGTCATGCGTTCTTCGAGCCCCTTCGTTTGGTTCCAGACGTGGGCATCGGCCTGGAGCGTGCCAGAGTACACGCGGAAGTAAGTGAGGCGGCCAACATAGGGATCGGCGGTGGTTTTCCAGACGTAGATTGCCAGAGGACCGGCATCCGAGGCGGGCAGTTCTTCAGGGCCATTGACACCTTCGGCCACAGCAGGCGGAGCCTCGTGCGGCGCCGGCAAAAGTTTGACAACGGACTCTAACAACGGGAAAATCCCCATCTCGCGTCCGCCGGCGGCGACGAATACGGGGATGTAGGCCCCGCTACGGATTACGGCGCGCAAGCCCTGAATCAGTTCCTCGTCGGTCAACGTTCCGTTTTCGAAATATGTTTCCATCAACGCGTCGTTGCCTTCTGCGGCGGCTTCCATCAGTTTGAGGCGCGCTTCTTCGGCGCTGGTTTTCAGATCGGCAGGAATCTCAACGGCCTGCTCCCCGGCTCCGCTGCAGGCCTTCATGGAAATCAGATCAATCACGCCACGGAAATCGGCCTTTTCGCCCCAGGGTAACTGCACCGGTATCAGCCGTGCGGTAGAAAACTCCTGTACCGAGGCCATGGCTTTCTGAAAATCGGCGTTCTCGCGATCCATCTTGTTGATCAGCACAAAACGCGGCAGTTTGAAGGTGTCGCAGTAATTCCAGGCAATTTCGGTGCCCACTTCCAGCCCGGCCACGGAGTCCACAACCACAATGGCGCTATCAGCCACACGCAGCGCGGAAATCACCTCGCCAATGAAATCGGTGTAGCCAGGGGTATCCAGAAAGTTAATTTTTACGCCCTTGTATTCAATGGGAATAACGCTCGTGTACAGGGAAAGGCGACGACGAATTTCTTCCTCATCAAAATCCGAGACGGTCGTACCGTCCTCAATTTTTCCCAGGCGCGTGGTCGCGCCGGTCAGGTGCAGGCAGGCTTCGGTCAGCATGGTTTTGCCTGCCGAACTGTGTGAGACCAGAGCAACATTGCGAATCGAGTCAGTGGTATACTCTTTCATAAGAATACCTTTCGTCAGTAGTAAAAATCAAGCCGCCTGATTATACCTTAAATCGGACGCCCTTAGCCGGGAAGATGACAATCTGGCGCAAATTTTTCTATAACCTGGCCTATCTGCACCGTCCGCCCTGGGATAGCGGCGAAGTTCCGCCGCAGGTGGAGGAGTTTCTCCGCATGCATCCGCCCGGACGTGCTCTGGATGTGGGCTGCGGTTCAGGTACGGCGAGCATTGCGCTGGCGCAGGCGGGATGGACGGTGACCGGCATTGATTGGGCGCCGCGCGCCATTCGGCTGGCGCGTTTCAAAGCGGAAACGGCAGGGGTAAGCGTTGATTTTCGCGTGGCGGATATCCTTCGTTTCCACCCTGAGGTGCTCTCTTACGATCTCGTGCTTGACATCGGCTGTTTTCACAGTCTGACAATTGCTCAGCGGGTGGACTACCTGCACAAGATCGAGCGTCTTCTGGCTGCGGGCGGTTGCTGGTTGCTTTATGCCTTCCTTGCCACAAACGAGATGCCTGTCCGAGGGCTGCGTCCGGTTGACCTGGAACTGGCTACCCTGCATTTTACCCTGACGCGCCGCGAGGATGGGGTAGATACGAAGTCGCGCCAGCCCAGTGCCTGGTTCTGGTTTCGCAAGGAGTACTCTCCTGCCTGAGGCGTCAGGCGTTGACGAAGCGCAGGAAGGCCTGATTGCCCAACAGTCGCCCGCGCCGGGTCAGGCGAAGGGCCCGGCGGTATCCCGTCTTTTCATCCTGCGCCCATTCCACCAGTCCCAGGCGGAGCAGCTCCTCGATCTCGACGCCGAAAATCCTGCTCATCGTCACGCCGAAGCGCTGCCGGAAGGCGTCTTCGACAACGCCCTCTCCTGTCAGTCGCAGGCCCAGCATCATGGTCTCTTGCATGGCAGTATGCCGGGATACCGTACTGCGTCGGACTGTGGCTGCCGAAAAGGGAAAGGGGAGCGTCTTTTGGCCCGATTCGCTCAGCCGCTGGATATAGGCTGGAATGCGCAAGACGTTCATGTAGCGATAGCGGTTGACGTAGCCGTGAGCGCCGGCGCCAAAGCCCAGATAGGGCTGGTCGCGCCAGTAGGTCAGGTTATGGCGACAGGCAAAGCCAGGGCGGGACCAGTTGGAAATCTCATACTGGGCGTAGCCATGACGCTCCAGATAGTCGCTGGCCCACTCGTACATGGTCGCGGCCAGGTCGGGATCGGGTGGCGGGAGAAGGCCGCGCTCTATCTGACGGCCCAGAGGAGTATGGGGTTCCACAGTCAGGGCGTAGAGGGAGAGATGCTCTGGGGCCAGGGCCACTGCCTGCTGGACCGTCGTCTGCCACTGCGTCAGGCTCTGTTGTGGCAGACCGTAGATGAGGTCAAGGTTGAGATTGTGGAAGCCAGCCTCTCTGGCCCAGCGAACACTTTCCACCACCTCTGCCAGCGTGTGCGTGCGCCCCAGGCGTTCCAGTTCCGCCGTATGCGCCGATTGCATGCCCAGGGATAGACGGTTGATGCCCAGGTGGCGCAGCGCGGCGAGCACGGCGCGGCTCAGCGTGCCGGGGTTGGCTTCGAGAGTAATTTCTGTCTCTTCGGCCAGAGCGTAGTGCTGACGAAGCGTGGTCAGGATGCGCTCGCATTGAGAGGGGGAAAGAAGAGAGGGTGTTCCACCGCCAAAGTAAATGGTGTGGAGGGTCAGGCGCACGGGAGCGGCCTGGCCGACTGTTTCGATTTCCCGGCACAGCGCGGCTATGTAGGAGGAAATCAACGCCTCACGCCCAGCGTAGGTGTTGAAATCGCAGTAAGCACAGCGCCGGCGACAGAAGGGAATGTGCAGATAGGCTGAGGAAGGGTTGACGAATGGCGCGGAGGGCATCGGGACCGGAGTCAGAACTGGAATCCACCTCGCGCCGGTACGATTTTGCAGGCGTAATTGACCACCAGTGCCGAGAGTTTACTCTTGAGTTGATTCCATCCGCTCGATTGGAGAATGCGGCGCGCCTGCGGCAGATCAACTGCCAGCAGACCGATTTGAATCTGAGGGTAATCACCATACAGGGTGGCCCAGGCCTCAACCGGCTGCAGGCCCAGGCGCTGTACACCGGGGATGAATTCACCGACCACGAACTCGAAGTATTCGCGTTCGCGTTCGGGCAGAATATCCCAGGTCAGGAGTAATTTGACGGACATGGCGTTTTCAGGCATGTTGGCACTCAAGCAGAATGACGCGCGTCTCTTCAGGCAGGGCGTTACGCGTCACCTTCAAGGAGGGCATTTGTTCGGCGTCATGGGCGCCCATTTCTTTCAGGAATCTGTCCACGCCCTCCAGGGCAACTTTGACGCCGGGGGCATGGTAATGCATGGGAATGACGATGTTCGGTTCGAGCAGACTGACGACTTCCGCGGCCCTGGCCGCGTTCAGCCCATCGCCTCCCCCGACCGGCACCAGGGCAATGTTGACCGTACCCAGCGCCTCGACCTCCGTCTGGCCTGGAACAAGGCGTAAATTGCCCAGATGGGCCACCGTCAGACCGTTGTAGTCGAAGACGTACAGGGTATTGCGCGTCAGGGCTTTCTGCCTGGCTGCTGCCATATCCGTCTGAACGCCGGTGATGAAGACGCCGCCGATTTCATATTCGCCAGGGCCATCAATGACGTGCGCGTAGCCTTTGACGGCAGCCAGATGGTTATGACCGGGCGCATCATGGCTGACGGTGACCACATCGGCGCGCAGTTTGAGCGGTTGATACCCGACTGCATCGCTGTCGTAGGGGTCGCAGACAATGGTTGCCAGGCCGCGTTCGGTCAGGCGGAAGCAGGAATGACCATACCAGACAATTTCCATGGAGCCTCCAGCGTAAGGCAATTATACTCGCGCCGTGCGAAAAAGGAATGCACAATCTTCTGTCATCTCTCCATAATTTTTTGAAGATCGGTGGCTATCATTAAGCCTGAAAGACTTTCTGGATTCTTGCGGCGCGAACGGTATCCCGCCGCCCACGGCCAGAGGCAGAGCTGGAGCGGTTGGGGTGGCGCCTCTGGTAAGTAATCCTGTGGAAAGGAGATTACGATGAGAAAAAACAGCAAGTTGATGCTCGGCCTGCTTGTCTTGCTTTCGTTGTTCCTGGCGGCCTGTGCCGCGTCGAGCAATGGCCAGAATGTGGCTCTGGGCGAGGTGACGCGTGTCACCATTGTCGATACCGTTGAAGGCAGCGGGGCCATTACCCCACGCCATGCCGCCTCGCTGACCTGGCAGACCAGCGGGACGGTCGGCAGCATTCGCGTGCGGGTCGGACAGAGGGTTAAGGCTGGCGAAATTCTGGCGGCGCTCGCGCCGGAGTCGCTATCTCCTGCGATCCTGCAGGCTCAGGTTGACCTGGCGGAAGCGCAACGTAATCTGGAAACCGTACAGCATTCGTCTCTGGCGCGCGCTCAGGCGCAACTGGCGCTGGCCGAGGCCCAACAGGCTGTGAAGGATGCCGAACGCAACTACTACAACGTCACCGGCAAACGTGCCAGTTCGGAGACAATCGAAAACGCCGAAGCGCAGTACGCGCTGGCCATGAAGCGCGTTGACGAGGCCCAGAAGATTTACGATCAATATGCCTCCTTGCCGGACGATAATCCTCTGAAAGCCCAGGCGTACAGCAATCTCTACGCGGCATGGCAGGCGCGCGATCGCGCCCTGGCGACGCTCAACTGGTATCTGGGCAAGCCCAGCGAGATTGACATTGCCAAAGCAGAGGCGCAGCTGGCGGTGGCCAAAGCCCAACTGGAAGACGCTCAACGCGAGTGGGAACGGCTGAAAGACGGCCCTGATCCAAACGACGTCGTGGCCTCGCAGGCAGCCGTGCAGGAAGCTCAGAATCGGGTGAATGCCCAGTATCTGATTGCCCCTTTCGATGGCGAGGTGGTTTTCATCAACAATGAGCCCGGCGATGTCGTGGAAGCCGGTTCTCTGGGCATTGAATTGCTGGACCGCTCCAGATTGTCTGTGACCGTCTCGGTGGATGAATCCAAAATTCTCCAGGTGCAGGTTGGCGATAAGGCCACGGTGGTGGCGGAGGCATTGCCTGATCTGACCTTGAATGGCAAAGTGACTGCCATCAACCCGCTGGGAACGGTCAACCAGGGCGTCCTGTATTTCGACGTCCGCGTGGAACTGGACGAATCGGACCCGCGTCTGCTCGTCGGCATGACCGCCGATGTCACCATTCAACTTGGCGAACCACGCGCAGCGCTAACCGTGCCGGCGGCGGCTGTTCAGAGCGATGACGCCGGCGAGTATGTTTATCTGGTAAAAGCGGATGGCAGTTATCAGCGTGTGGATGTCGTGAGTGGGCGGATTCTGGACGATGATCGCGTGGAGGTAAGCGGCGATCTCCAGCCAGGCGACCGCGTTCTCCTTCTGTCGTCAGCGGCGACCACGACAACGTTTGGAGGGCGAGGAGAGCCGGGAGCGGGCGGCGTGATTATGCGAGGGATGCCATGATTGAGGTAGAGCATCTGACTAAGGTTTACCCGCTGGGTGCTACGACGGTGCATGCGCTGGATGATGTCAGTTTACAGATTCGAGCCGGCGAGATGGTTGCCATTATGGGGCCTTCTGGCTCTGGCAAAAGCACCTTGCTGGCGATTCTGGGATGTCTGGATGTGCCGACGCAGGGCGTTTATCGCCTGGAGGGACAGACGGTAGAGCGGTTGAGCGATGATCGTCTGGCCGAGATTCGCAGTCAGAGGATTGGCTTTGTTTTCCAACAGTTCAACCTCCTGCCGCGTACAACGGCGTTGGAAAACGTCATGCTGCCGTTGTTGTACAACGGCCAGCGAGGGCGCGAACGTGAGGCACTGGCGCGTCGTGCGCTGGAAATTGTGGGCCTGGCCGACCGCTGGCGTCATCATCCCAACCAGCTTTCTGGTGGCGAACAGCAACGCGTGGCGATTGCCCGTGCGCTGGTCAATGACCCGGCAATTCTGCTGGCCGACGAACCGACTGGTAATCTGGATAGCAAGACCGGCATGGAGATTATCGCGCTCTTTCAGCGCCTTAACCGCGAACTTGGCAAAACCATTGTCTATGTAACCCACGACGCGTTCATTGCTCGCCACACCCATCGCGTGGTGCATCTCAAGGATGGTCGGGTTATCCGGGAAGAAAAAATCCAGAAGCCGCTGGTAGCCATGCAGGAGGAGCAAAAGACATGAATCTTCCTTTGATTGTCGAGAACTTTCGCATTGCCTGGCGAGCACTGCTGGCCAATAAACTGCGCTCAGGCCTGACCATGTTGGGCATCATCATTGGTGTGGCGGCAGTAGTGGCACTGATGTCGGTTGGTCAGGGCGCAACGGCGGACGTAACCAGCCGCGTACAGAGTCTTGGTACCAACCTCATTACCGTCTCGGCAGGGCGTTTGTTTACGCGCCTGGGACCTTCGCTGGCGTCTCCCTCCCTGATGTCGAGTCTGTACTACCGCGACTACGAGGCGGTTGTCGAATCTGTGGGCGATATGGCGCTCATCGCGCCCTACTATCAGACTCAGGCCACCATCAAGTATGAGAACCGGCAGTCACAGTACAGTGTGGTTGGTACGACGCCGGAATTCTTGACGGTGCGCACGTACACTGTGGCGCGCGGACGGTTTTTGCGCCGCCAGGATAACGTCAGCGAGGCGCGCGTGGCCGTGCTTGGCGCGCAGACTGCCAGTGAAATTTTTGCTGGTCTGAATCCCCTCGGCCGGCAGATTACCATTAACGGTATTTCTTTTACGGTTGTAGGTGTGCTGGAAGCAAAGGGCAATATGGGCTTTGGCGGCGGCACCGATGATGTTGTCTTAATCCCTCTGCAAACCGGTTATAGCCGTGTCTTTGGCCGCCTGGCGGTCAACAAGGGGAAGCGCGCCCTTTCCGGCATCCTCCTCTCGGCCTATCAGGCCGATCAGGTGGATACGATTATCCAGAAAGTGGAATTCACCCTGCGCAAGCAACATAACCTGACTTTGCGAGATGAGCTGAACTTCACCATTTCGAGTCAGAGTCAGATGTTAAGCGCCCTGAGCGGTGTTACCAGCACGTTGACGGCCCTGCTGGGCGCGATTGCGGCGATTTCTTTGCTGGTAGGCGGCATTGGAATCATGAATATTACCCTGGTCTCTGTGCGAGAACGAACGCGCGAAATCGGGCTGCGCAAAGCGGTGGGTGCCAAACGGCGTGCTATTCTGGCTCAATTTCTCATCGAAACTCTGGTTTTGAGCGTGTGCGGCGGGTTGATAGGGATTCTGCTGGGCAGTGCTGTGGCTGGCTTGTTGACTGCCTCTGGCCTGATTACCGCGCGTCTCACGGTCAATACGCTCTTGCTCGCTTTTACTTCGGCGGCTCTGGTAGGCCTGTTTTTTGGTATCTATCCGGCGTATCAGGCGGCGGGTCTGCATCCTATGGAAGCGTTACGGTATGAGTAGCACCCCCGCTTTTCCCTGTTACTCCGGTGGGTAAAATAAATTGTATCGGAGGTAAAATTATGGAAACGAAACGACCGCTTACACTGATTGTCGCTGGCATTCTGCTGGTACTTTTGATGCTCGGGAAGACGGGCATCAGCCTGTGGCAACGGTATCTCTCGCCGGTTCCTGCCCTGGAGCAGCGTCCCGGGCTGAGTCAACGTTTGCCGGAATGGCGGCAACCGCCTGAAAGGAACGAGAGGCAATTTCAAAACCTCCCGAATTTTCCTGCTCGCCAGATGCCTGTTGCTTTCGTCCTGATGCGGTTCATCCGTCTGATCGGCCTGTGGTGGAACCTGGCCTTGCTGGCGTTGGCGATTCTGGCGGCAGTTGGTTTGTGGAAAGGGAAGGGGTGGGGGGCCACGCTAGCACTCGTACTGGCCGCGCTGGTGCTGATTGGCGCGCTGTCCGGCATGTTCCCGCTGCGTTCCTTTGGGCCACTGGCAATGACCTGGCGGATGACCCGTCTGGTGTGGTCACTGGCGACCTTTGCCCTGCGCGCGGTGGAAATCGTCTTTGCCCTGGCGGTGATCGTCTTGCTTCTGCTGCCAGTTTCACGGCGAGCGTACCGTTCTGCAGCGTCGGGCTGATCGTGGCCGCTCATGGCGTCGGGCTGGAATGGCGGCGAGGAGTTCGGGATGAGGTCAACCTGTCCTTCGTTGGATACTGGCACAGGAAATGAGCAAACGGATTCTGGTGATTGAAGACGAGCCAAAGATTGTAGATATCTGTCGGGATTACCTGAACGCGGCGGGCTTTGAGGTGCTGCGCGCGGGCGATGGCGTCAGCGGCCTGGCAATTGCCCGCCGCGAACATCCCGATTTGATTATTCTGGACTTGATGCTGCCGGGCATGGATGGGCTGGATGTCTGTCGCGAACTTCGTCGTGAGAGCAACGTTCCTATAGTTATGCTGACGGCGCGCGTGGAAGAGGCGGACAAACTCGTTGGCCTGGAACTGGGCGCTGATGATTATATTACCAAGCCTTTCAGTCCCCGTGAACTGGTCGCCCGGGTGCGGACGGTGCTGCGGCGTGTCGGCAACGAGGCGTCCCCGCCCATGATTTTACGGGTGGGCGACATGACTCTGGATCGGGGCCGACTGTGCGTCTGCCTGCCTGGCCGTGAAGTGACGCTGACGCCGACCGAGTTCGATTTACTGGCCATTCTGGCCAGTCATCCGGGGCGCATTTTCTCGCGTTCCCAGTTGCTGAACGCGCTGCGAGGGGTGGCGTTCGAAAGTTACGAACGCGCCATCGATTCCCATGTCCGCAATCTTCGCCGTAAAATTGAGTCGCCAGAAAGCGGCCATCGTTACATTGTCAGCGTCTATGGTGCAGGTTATAAGTTTGTGGAGCGATCCCCATGAGCACCCAAAGCGCCTCCGTGCGTGCCATTCGGCGGCGGCTGTTTTTGATTCTGCTGCGTTCATTCGGTCTGGTTGTCTTGCTGATAGTGGTGCTGATGCTGGCGCTGATGGCGCAGCGAATCAGTTCAGCCACCCGGCGCAACCCTTTCTATCGTTCACCGCTGGTAACAATTCTGGAGTCGTATTACCTGGGGCGTGGCAGCTGGCAGGACGTACAAACGGTTTTGTCGCCTGACCCCGCGTTTCGGGAAGAATGGCAGCGGGCCATCCTGGTGGATGGCGAGGGGCGCGTTGTGGTTTATCACGGGAGGGCAGATGCGCCTCAGGTGGGGAACATGTATCAGCCTCGCCAGGGGGAGCAACACCTGATCTTGTTTGCTGCCGGCCATCCTGTAGGGGGGCTGTATCTGGAACGCCGCCTGGCGCCTTATCCCTGGCCGTTTATCTTTGATCTGTTAGCCTCCATTGGTCTGATTGCTATTTTTCTCGGTATTTTGACATTGCTGATCGGCATGTTGCTGATGAGACGTTTTGTCAACCCTCTGGCCGAGGTTATTGCTGCTGCGCAGGCGGTCGCTGCCGGTGACTTTTCCGTGCGTGTTCCACTGGGCGGAGGAAACGATGACTTGCGCGCTCTGGGCGAGCATTTCAATGCGATGGCCGAGTCGCTGGCGCGCGCCGAAAATGAACGCCGGGCCCTGTTCGCCGACATTGCCCATGAACTGCGCACACCACTGACCATCCTCAAAGGCCGTCTGGAAGGAATTCTGGATGGGGTTTACCCAACCAGCGAGGAGCATGTGGCCGATGCTCTGGAGGAGACCTATCTGCTGGAGCGGCTGGTGGAGGATTTGCGCCTGCTGGCTCTGGCCGAGACGCGACAATTGCCCCTGGAAAAACGTCCGATACAGGTTCAGGAAGTGATCGAGCGCACGTTGAGTCTCTTCGCGCCTCAGGCGGCAGAGCGAGGGGTTACCTTCCGCCTTCAGGCCGAAGCCACTCCACCTGTTCTGGTCGATCCCCAACGGTTGGAGCAGGTTGTCGGGAATGTGATTGACAACGCCTTGCGTTTTGCCCCTCCGGACAGCGCCATAGAAGTAACCATTCGCCATCGGGTTGATGGCGTAGAAATTACCATTGCCGATAGCGGGCCAGGGGTAGCCGAAGAGGATTTGCCGTGGATCTTCAACCGCTTCTGGCGAGGGGATAAGGCGCGCTCGCGCGCCAGCGGCGGCGCCGGTCTGGGACTGGCCATCGCCAGACAGTTGACCGAGGCGCAGGGAGGGCGCATCACGGCGTGCAATCGTCCGCAGGGTGGGCTGCAAATCAGCCTGATGTTTCCGCCGCAGGCGGCTGAGACGGGGCCGTAAGCGGCGCGCACGCGGCTGGTCGCCTGAGTTCGGGCATCCTTGACGCGCTTGACGGTCGGCTCTCTCTCAGGTAAAATCATTGTCAAACAATTTCTTTGAACAAAGGCTGGCGCATGGTGTTCTTCTCCGATTTAACCCGTATGTTTGATCGCGTCTCCGACGCCGGGTACTGGATTCTACCTCCGCGGAGTGCGCCTGTTGCCTGAAAGAACCTGCAAAAGAGGCTTAAGACCACGGTGCGCTCTGCATCGTGGTCTTTTTTATCCTTTGGACAAAAGGCATATGGAAACCTCTCCTTCTCTTCCTTACTTCGACTTTCGCCGCCTGCTTGGGCAAAAGAAACTGGCTGGTTTGTGGCACATGATGAGCGGCTACCGCACTCTCTACCTGATTGCCAACCTGACGCTGGCGATCTCGGCCCTGGCCAAGACGGCAACGTACCTTTTATTGCGCCATTTCGCCGATACGATTACCGGCGCTGTCCGTCCCTTTGCCGGCACGCTGGCCCAGACTTTGCCCTGGCTTGCCCTGGCGTTCGTCGGGCTGGCCTTCGTGGAAGGCGGTTTTGCCTACCTTTCCAATCGTCTGGCATCCTTCGCGGCTGAAAACATCACCCGTCGCTTGCGCAATTTTCTCTTCGACCATCTGCAGCGGTTGAGCCTTTCTTATCACAGCCAGACGCCCACCGGCGACCTCATTGAGCGCGTTACTTCCGATGTCGATTCGCTGCGCAAGTTTTTCAATGACCAGGCCATCAATATCGGACGCATCCTGCTGCTGTTCGTCATCAACTTTGTCGCTATCTGGAGCCTTTCCAGGAAACTTGCCCTGGCCTCCATTGTGGCTGTTCCTCTGATTGTGGCGGTCTCGATCTGGTTTTTCCAGCGAGTTTCCCAGGCCTACGAGGCGTATCAGGAGCAGGAAGCGAAGTTATCGACCACGCTTCAAGAGAACCTGACCGGCGTGCGGGTGGTCAAGGCATTTGCCCGTCAGCGTTACGAAAAGGAAAAATTTGAACAGGATAACTGGGAAAAATTTTTGCGTGGCCGCCGCCTGCTCAAAATGCATTCGCTGTTCTGGCCACTCTCGGACCTGTTATGCGGTTTCCAGATGCTGGCCGGCTTTCTCTACGCCGGCTTTCTGGTGATACAGGGTGAGCTCACGTTAGGCACATACCCGGCTTATGTGGGGCTGGTGGTCTGGTTGATCTGGCCCATGCGTAATCTGGGGCGTATCATCGTCAACACCTCGACCAGTTTGGTTTCGTATGATCGCCTGATGCATATTGTCCGTCAGGAACGTGAAGCGTTGACCGAGGGCGAGTTCTACCCACAGCATCCACTGCGCGGCGAGGTCGTCTTTGAGAATGTCTGTTTCCGGTACGATGGCGAAAATACCGGGGTCTTGCAGAACATTTCTTTCGCCGTCAGGGCAGGCGAGGTGGTGGCTTTGCTCGGTTCCACCGGTTCCGGCAAGTCCACGCTGGTCAACCTGTTGCCGCGTTTTTATGAATACACCTCTGGCCGCATCTTACTGGATGGCGTGGAACTGAAAGCCTATCCGCCTCGTTACCTGCGCGCGCAAATCGGCACTGTGGAACAGGAACCGTTCCTGTTCAGTCGTTCGATACGGGATAACATCACCTACGGCGTTGGGCGTCAGGTTTCGGACGAAGAAGTGGAACGCGCCGCCCGCGCGGCCGCGATTCACGAGACCATACTTTCTTTCCCGCAAGGATATAACACGCTGGTTGGGGAAAAGGGCGTGACTCTCTCCGGCGGGCAAAGACAACGCGTGGCGATCGCGCGCACGCTCCTCAAGAATCCGCGCCTCCTGATTCTCGATGACTCGACCTCCAGCGTGGATACAGAGACCGAGGCTGAGATTCGCGCTGCCTTGAACCATCTGATGAAAGGCCGTACGACGTTCATCATCACCCATCGTCTCCAATCTGCCATGAACGCCGACCTGATCCTGGTGATGGATAAGGGCAGAATCGTACAGAGGGGCAGGCACGCGGAACTGTTGAATCAGGATGGTATGTATCGCCAGATGTATGAGATTCAGACCCGGATTGAAGAAGAACTGCAAGAAGAGATAGCCCTGGAGACGTAAACCGTGAACGCCCTCATCAGAATGGAGACTTGCTATGTCGGACGAACTGATCGAACTTGAAGAAGAGGAATATACCAGTCCATTGACTGCTCCCACGCTGCGGCGCATCGTGGCTTTGCTGCGACCGCACCGACTCCGGCTGGCAGGCTTCCTGCTGGCCATCGGCACAACCGCGCTGCTCGATGCCGTTTTCACCTACCTCAACCGCGCGATGATTGATCAGGGAATCAGTCAAAAGGATTTCCCGATTCTCTTGCGCTATGCCGCTTACTATGGCGGCTTGCAGATTGTTCAGGCCGCCATGGTCTTTGGTTTCATCTACACGGTTGGCATTCTGGGTGAACGCATTCAGTATGAACTGCGCAAGGCCGTGTTCAATCACTTGCAGGAACTTTCCCTTTCTTACTACAGCCAGAACCCGGTCGGGCGTTTGATGGCGCGCGTGACCTCCGACTCAGGGCGTGTCGCCGATTTGATGACGTGGGGCTTGCTGGATGTGACCTGGGCATTGGTCAGCATCGCGGCCTCGCTGGTTTTTATGCTTTCCATTAACTGGCGGCTGGCACTGACAGTCTTTGCTACCATTCCTATCCTGCTGATCATTGCCGTGAACTTCCGCAAACGGATTCTGGCCGAATTCCGCCGGGCGCGGCGTCTGAACTCCAAGATCACCGGCGAGTACAATCAAACCATTCAAGGCGTGCGCGTGGTCAAGGCGCTGGGACGCGAGGAGGAGAACCTGATCGAGTTTGCCCATCTGACCGATGAAATGTACCATGCCTCTTACCGCGCGGCCTGGCTTTCGGCGTTATTCCTGCCTGCCGTGCAAATCGTCTCGGCCTTCGCCCTCGGCGCGATTGTCTGGTACGGCGGCTTGCAGAGCCAGGTAGGGAACTTCAGTGTTGGCGATATCCATGCCTTCGTCTCCTACCTGACCTTCATGATCTGGCCGGTACAGGACCTGGCGCGGGTCTATGCCGAGATGCAACACGCCGTCGCTTCTGCCGAACGCATTTTCACCTTGCTCGATACTCCTGCCGAAGTGCGCGACCGTCCTGGGGCCATTCCGGCGCAGACCTTGCTGGGCGAGATTGAATTCGACCATGTCTCGTTCTGGTACGAAGAGGATCAACCCATCCTGCAGGATTTCACTTTGAAAGTCCAGCCCGGGGAAACGATTGCTCTGGTTGGCCCGACCGGCGGTGGAAAGACCACTCTTGTTAACCTGCTCTGCCGTTTCTATGAGCCGAAGCGTGGCGTTATTCGCCTCAACGGGCGAGACTATACGGAGTACACGTTGGAGAGCCTCCATTCGCGCCTGGGTGTTGTGCTTCAGACGCCGCACCTGTTCTCCGGTACGATTCGCGAGAATATCCGTTATGGGCGGCTGGACGCTTCCGACGCGGAGGTCGAGGAGGCCGCCAGAATTGCCGGTGCTCACGACTTCATCATGACCTTTGAGAAAGGGTACGATCAGGAAGTTGGGGAAGGCGGCAATTTGCTTTCTGTGGGGCAGAAACAACTCATCAGTCTCGCCCGTGCCGTGTTGGCTCGCCCCGAGATTTTCATTATGGACGAGGCGACTTCCAGCGTGGATACCCTGACGGAGGCCCTGATTCAGCGCGGCATGGAAGCCCTGATGCGCGGCCGCACCTCGTTCGTCATTGCCCACCGCCTCTCGACCATCAAGCGCGCCGACCGCATTCTGGTCATTGAAAATGGGCGCATTGTGGAGCAGGGTAGCCATGCGGATTTGTTGCGGCGGCGCGGCCAGTATTATCGCCTGTACACACAACAGTTCAAGTTCGAGAAGGCGCGCGCCTATGGCGTGGCCCCGGCGATAGAGACAGTGCCGCTTTCCTGACCGTGCGAACGATGTGGGAGGAAACACTCAGGAGGCTCCTGCGGTATCACGAGCCTCCTGAGTAGCGGCGACGACGTCATCGCTGCGCGAGTCCGCCAGCGTGCCGGGGGAACAAGGTCACCAGGACACGCCGTGATGATGGACGAGAATATTGATCGTGCGGCTGATCTCGGCTTGTTTCTGCTCTGCGGACCAGCCCAGCGCCTCGCCCAGCCAGTCTGCCAGTTGCTCCAGCAAGGGACGGTTGAGAAGCCCCAGATAGGCCAGCAACGTGCGGCGCAGAATCAAATCGTCGAGATGAACGATTTTCTCCGTTCGTGCTATCGCGCTGATTTCAGCCGCACTGAAATCGGCGGTAGTCTTGAGCGCCGCAGCGTTGGCGCCGGCGCCAATGGGCAAATCTCTGGTATGGGCG
The DNA here is from genome assembly GCA_034436275.1 of Anaerolineales bacterium. Classification (GTDB taxonomy): domain Bacteria; phylum Chloroflexota; class Anaerolineae; order Anaerolineales; family Villigracilaceae; genus DAOTVX01. Next base: position 16,369 of record DAOTVX010000097.1, read on the forward strand.
CGGCGCGATTGCCCAAGCAGAACCAGAATGCGGTCTGTAGTCTGTTCGGCGAAGGCACGAAAAGAGGTCCACTTACCGCCAACCAGTGAAAGAACCGGCATTGACCCGCAATAGTCCAGGCGCAGGTGGTGGGAGCGGGTGATCTGGCCAGCGTTGCGCGCTCGCGTGTAGGCCAGTGGCCGCACGCCAGAAAAGCGGAAAACGATTTGCTCACGCCTGACCGGAATATCGGGGAAAACGCGCCCGACCATCTCCAGAAAATAGTCCACTTCTTCCTCTGTACAGCGTGCCGTATCCGGGTCGTCAATCGGGATGTCGGAGGTGCCGATCATGACCTTATCGAAGAGAGGAAAGATGAGCACAATGCGCCCGTCTTTGTTCTCGAAGAAGAATTCGTAATCGCCGATGGCGGCGCGCAGTTCGGGGTTGTTGAGGACAATGTGCGAGCCTTTTGTCCCGCCGATGTAGCGCGTTGACAGGCCCAGGTGATGGTTGACGCGGTCAATCCAGGGGCCGGCGGCATTGACGATCAATTGGGGATGCAGGCTGATGGTCGAACCGGTCAACTCATCCCGTAGGAGGACAGTATTTTCTGCAACGCCGATCAGGCTGACGTAGTTGAGGGCGCGCGCGTGTGGTCCTTCAGCCTCGCCGTCCAGGACGAGTTGCAGGGCCAGGCGTTCCGGGGAAAGGAACAGGCCATCGTAATAGGTGGCGATGTAACGTACCTGTGGGTTCAAGCGTGGGAAGCGTCGCAGGGCCTGGGAGCGATTCTCAAAACGGTGACGCGGCACCACGCGTTGCCGGCCGGTATAAGCATCGTACAGCATCAAACCGATTTTGATGATCAGGGCGCCGCGTTCCGCCGGTTTTTCCAGCCAGCCCAGAAACTTCAGCGGCGCGTTGAACAGGCCGGAGAACGTTTTGAAGATGGGAATCACCGTTGGCAATGGCTTGACCAGCGTGGGAGCATTCTGAATCAGGCGGTTGCGCTCGCGGACTGCCTCGCGCACCAGAGCGAACTCGCCATTTTCCAGGTAGCGAATCCCGCCATGGGCCATGCGCGAGGAGGCGGCTGAGGCACCAGAGCAGAAATCCGCGCGATCAATCAGGAGCACGTCCACGCCTTGCAGCGCCAGGTCGCGAAAGACGCCTATGCCGTTGATGCCTGCTCCGGTAATGAGGACCGACACGTTCGGAGATTGGCGGAGATGGTCAAGGATTTGCTGGCGGGTTTTCATAGGAAACGTTTTCCTCCACAAATCGCTGGCAGGATGGGACACTGCGGCGGAAGTCACACCCAATCGAAAGTGCGGGTGACGGCTTTCTTCCACCCGGCGTAGAGGCGCTCACGGGTCGCCGCGTCCATGGCCGGTTGCCATTCTTTATCTTTGCCCCAGTTGGCGCGCAGTTCTTCGAGACTGTTCCAGAAGCCAACGGCCAGGCCAGCGGCGTAGGCCGCGCCCAGAGCCGTGGTCTCGACTACGGTCGGACGGATGACGGGCACGTTCAGGATATCGGCCTGGAACTGCATGAGCAGTTCGTTGACCACCATACCACCGTCCACTTTGAGGGCAGTCAGTTTCACGCCGGAATCGGCTTCCATCGCTTCCAGCACCTCGCGCGTCTGGTAGGCCGTGGCTTCCAGCGCCGCGCGAGCCAGGTGCCCTTTGTTGACGTAGCGCGTCAGGCCCACGATGACCCCGCGCGCATCGGAGCGCCAGTAAGGCGCGAACAGGCCGCTGAAGGCCGGGACGAAGTAAACGCCGCCGTTGTCCTCGACCGTGCGCGCCAGGTCTTCCACATCGGAGGATTTCGTGATCAGGCCCAGATTATCGCGCAGCCACTGCACCAGCGCACCGGTGATCGCGATCGAACCTTCGAGAGCATAGACTGCTGGACGCGCACCGATTTTGTAGCCCAGGGTGGTCAGCAAGCCGGAGGTCGAGGGGATGGGCGTTTCGCCCGTGTTGAGGAGCATGAAACAACCTGTGCCATAGGTATTTTTGGCCTCCCCCGGCACATAGCAGGCCTGACCAAAGAGCGCGGCCTGCTGATCGCCCAGATCGCCGGCCACCGGCACGCCGTCCAGGTTGCCTTTGGCCTGCCCGTAGGTCTCTGAAGAGGAGCGAATCTCCGGCAGCATGGCGCGAGGAATGTCAAGCAAAGCCAGGATTTCATCGTCCCAATCGAGAGTGTGCAGGTTCATGAGCAGGGTGCGGCTGGCGTTGGTGACATCGGTTACGTGCACGCCGGTCAGATTCCAGATGAGCCAGGTGTCCATCGTGCCGAACAGCAATTCACCGCGCTCGGCGCGCTGGCGTGCCTGAGGAATATTGTCCAGAAGCCACTTGATTTTCGGGCCAGAGAAATAGGTCGCCAGCGGCAAGCCGGTCTTGGGACGCAGGCGGTCTTGCCCCCCAGCCTGGGCCAGATGCTGACAAATAGCATCGGTACGCGTATCTTGCCAGACGATGGCGTTGTAGATGGGGCGCCCGGTGGCGCGTTCCCAGACTACGGTCGTCTCGCGCTGGTTGGTAATGCCGATGGCGACGATCGTCGCCGGACCGTTGATCAGGCTCACGGCCTGACGGATGACTTCCTGCGTATTGTGCCAGATTTCCAGCGCATCATGCTCAACCCAGCCGGGCCTGGGGTAGATTTGCCGGTGCTCCTTCTGACTCACGGCAATCACTTTGCCGGCATGGTCAAAGAGTATGCAACGGGTGCTGGTGGTACCCTGATCGATGGCCGCAACAAGGTCAGACATAAGGCCTCCGGGAGTAGGGTGGGGGATGGAGCAGGTAAGTGGAGAACGCAAAAAAGCGGGTAGAAAGGTAACTACCTCGACGATGTTATATTTCGGGTAACGATTCAGCCCTGCATCAAAGCCGTTGTGTATGTCATTGCGAGGAGCGTTCTTTGCGACGAAGCAATCTCCAGGCGAGTAACAACCTACCCACTATCCATCCTTGTCATTGCGAGCCGCCGCAGGCGGCGAAGCAATCCCCTTGCTTGCCGGGAGATTGCTTCGCTACGCTCGCAATGACAAGAGACAGAGGGTTCTCCATTAGCCATGGTAGGTAGTTACTCAGGCGAGTCAATTTAGCCTGATAAAGGGGAGATTGCTTCGCCGAAAAACGGCTCGCAATGACATGGCTGAGTAGTTATGATTTCGGCATAGTTGTCATTGCGAGGACGCTCTTTGCCCGAAGCAATCCCCTGGTAACTGGAAGACTGCTTACCTTATCCTCGCGAGGGGATTGCTTTGGCGGCGCCTCGGGCGAGCCTCGGCGTGGCCCTATCGCCGCTTCGCCATGACAACGATACGAAAAGTTGACATTGTCAAACTACCTGCCCACCCGCGTCATTGTGAGCCGCCGAAGGCGGGGATTGTGGCCGGTTATTTATCCTCGGATAGCCCAGACGGTCAAACCGGCCAGAATCCCCAGGCCGACTCCGGCCAGGACATCGGAGAGATAGTGGACGCCCATCGCCACGCGCGCCAGAGCCACGCACGGCGCCCAAATCCAGAGCAGGGTGGCCAGCCACGCCGGGCCCAGGATGGTCGCTAGCACGGCGATCAGCATCACGCGTGCGGCGTGGCCGGAGGGGAACGAGTGAGGGTCGGTTTGGCGGTATAGCGTTCCCCACTCGCCTGCTGGCCGGGGACGCCGGATGAGGAACTTGATGGGCAGGACGATCAACGCCAGCGCTACGATACTGACCAGCACTGTCAAGGCCCATGAGCGCCAGAAGGAATTGCCTTGCCACCAGAGCAGAGCCAGCCCGGCCCACCAGAACCACGAATCGCCGGAATGGGCCAGCACAACGGCCAGATTACGGAGCAGGCCGGGGCGTTCGGCGATGCGTATACGCGCCGAAAGGCGCGCGTCCAGTTCCAGGAAGCGCTCGAGGTTCACGATGACGAAGCGACGGGCGGTTTTCTGGCGGCGGCGCGTTTGGCAGCGCGCACCCGTTTCTTCAGGTCGGCGCGCAGGATGTCCACATGAACCGGTTTATCGACATCCATGCCGATTTCAGCGTAGGGGCAGACGATGGCGCGCCCGCGAATATGCAGTCGTTTGGTCACCTTTTCTACGGCCTGCGCCAGAGTCAGTTTACGGAAGAGCAACAGCAGGAGCGTATCCACACCGATTAATGCCGCCTGCCGCAATGGACTCTTGCGCGCGTTGGTAATCTTTTCCCACAGGTCGGTGTCCTGACGGGTCATCAGGCTGAGGCGTGCTATGTTAACATCACCGCCGCAGACTTCCATATCGGCCAGGCGCGTCCACGTCCGTCTGGCATTGGGAAAGCGCGCCTCGATCACCTCGCGCGGAATGACGTTATAGTACACATCATCGTCGGTTTCCATGGCAGTCCGAATCAGCCAGTCTATCATCTCGCCGGTGATGGCTGGGACATCCGAGGAGACGATGAGCACGTGCCCGGCCTTTTTATTCTGACGCAACACTTCGGCGGCGCCAGCACGCAGGTTGTCGAGCATCTTGCCCTGATTGGGAATAAACGTCAGCGGTTTACGGCACGTCAGGCCACTTTTTTCGGTTAAGCCTACCACCACAACTCTTTCGACCAGTTGAGACTCCGAGAGAGCGTCCAGAACCCATTGTGCCATCGGCTTGCCGGCCATATCCAGCAATGCTTTCGGGCGACCGCGCGTTTCCACATAAAGCGGGTCTTCCGGTAAGGGAATGCCACCAGCCGTAACGATCGCATCCATTATGCCCTCCATCTGTTTTTACGTTGACGTTTTGCGTTTCACGCTTTGCACTTCGCGCTATCCCAGTTCCAGCAGGGTTGGTTCGAAGCCCAGTTGCTGAAGCAGGGCGTCGTACTCCTCCTGCGTCAACACGCGCCCCTTGCCCGAGACAGCGATGAGAGCCGCCTCCATCATATTCGTGCCGAAGGAACGTCCTTCCAGCACCGGCGTAGTGGTGACCAGATATTTCACACCACAGCGGCGGAAAAGTTCCACATCTTCCGGCGTAGTGGTGTTGGTGACGACGACCTTACCCTGCATATCGTCTGGCATGTAGCGTTTAATGTAGTGACAGTCACCAGCCACTACCGTCGCCCAATGGAAAATCTTGACGTGCTTGGGCTTGCGTTCTTCCTGTTTTTCGCCTGTTGGGTAAACCCACTCGAAAGGCAGGCGACCGGCGATGGGCATGAGAATTGCGGCCAGGACTTTTAACTGTTGGGGGCTGCGCAGAGGAATAGGAATGCCCAGGGAGAACATCATGTCCCCGAAAATACACTCGTAACCGGCCTCGGTAAAACTGGCCGTCAGTCCCCAGCGATCGGCGCCGGTCATAATAAAGGCTTTGCGGCCACGAGCATCAATATAGTCTTTAATGTGGGCATCCAGGAAAGCGGCGGCCTTGCGCTCCAGAGTGATTTTCAAGCCGGTTCCGTCCACAAGAGGGGTCTTTTTGACAAAGCGTACCATGGGGCGGACAGAGTAGAGGGGATACCACTTCTTATCTACCATCAACCCCAGGTCAGCGCCGCCGACGCCGAACGCATCCACCCTGCCATCCAGTTCCTGATACAGGCGCGCCGCGGCCTCCATGTCGCCATCCGTGCCGATGCGTTCGATACTGACTTCTTCGCCTAATAAGCGGACGGTGACTGCCTTGTTGCGCCTGGACGACCCCAAACTGATGCTGACAGCACGTTTCATGTTTATCCTCCAGAGTCGGGATAGGATGAGTATACACCAAAGCGAGAATTTTTGACAATGTCAACCTTGAGTCGGGTGCGCGCCAGCGTTGTCAGCCGGGGGCGGATGCGTGCGTGCCCTTGAGCCAACCATGCTCAGCGGTTCGCCGTCACGGAAGTCCCTGCCGCCGTTGACAGGCCTGGTCAGGGCTAGGGCTACGGTAAAGGCCCGTAGAGCGGTTCGCAGGCCGAGGCGTAATAGGCCAGTTCAATGGCTTTGTTCTGCGCGGCATAGGCGGCGGCCTCCTGGCCGATTTGCTGCACGTTGTCCAGGTGGGAAATGGCATCAGTGGCCCAGTAACGTGGCAAGACCATGAGCGGGTCGTTGACGCCGCCTTCGGGCAGGTATGAGGGCCGTTGAGGATCCACGGCATCGGCCAGAGGCACCCAGTTAAACATCAGCGGGCCGCGGGGGTTGATGGTAAAGCCCAGGCGGTAACCAGTCTGGCGGGCAAGTTCGGCCGCGCGTCGCGAGAAGCCGCCTCCGGGCCAGATATAGGCCAGTGGACGCTTCCCGAAGTACTTTAAGAAAGCGTCTACGGAACCCTGCAACTCGCTCAGGATGAAATCATCGGTGCTGGCTTCGGTGATGGGGAAATTGTGGATGACCCCATGCGCCTGATGATCCACCCAGCCCTCGCGTTCCAAGTCCACCTGTTGCTGCCAGAGAGCCTCCGTGCTCTGGGGAGTGCTGATCCAGGCATTGACGACAGGCCAGCCGTAGCGTTCGTAATAGGGGCGGAAATAGGTGTCAAAGTATTGACGATAACGACGGTCGTCCACCAGCAAGAGCACTGCGCGCGGTGGAATGAAGGCATTGTGTTCCAGGAAATCGGCCAGTTGAGTCGTGGTAATGGCGGTGAAGCCATGATTCTGCAGCGCCTGCATCAGGGCATGAAAGTCCGTTTCGGAAATCTGATTCCCAACGGTGGCAGCGCCAATGGAATGAAACATGATGACCATCACCACTGTACCGGGAGCGCTGTGCCCGCTTTGCCATTTGTCGCGCAGGTAGGCGCAGGGATCCGTAAGGTAGGTGTGAGGCGTATCCAGCGGATTGAGACGATTGGTCTGGAATACAGGGGGCAATTCTGGCGGGGTCGGGCTGGAGGTCGGCAGCGAAGTCGCGGTAGAGGTGGCGACGGGCACAGGGCTGGCGACGGTCGCGCTGGGCCGGGCCGGCGCAAGAGGCGACGACGCAGGGCCTGGAGCAGAGCGATTTGCTACACAGGCGGTCAACGCGCACAGGAGCAATAGACTTAGCCGTTGGGAGCATTTCATGGCATCACCTGATAGAGGGCAAAAGCCTGGTCCTGGTAAAGTACTCTAAACGAAGGACAGGCTCGTTCGAATAATTTTGCCGGCAACACGACATGCGTCACGCCCTCAGCCTGCAAATCGGGGATGAAAGTGCACTGGTCGCGGGTGTGGTAGAACCAGTCCAGCAGGCGCACGCGCCGGTACCATTCCAGCACCTCGTCGGCGCGGTAAGGGATTGCTTTGAAATCGGCCAGGATGGGGGCGCCCGTGGCGAGGCGGAATTCTTCCATGGTCATTGGCGTCAGGTACAGGTCGCCGCGCGCTTTGTGCGCCGCGACATACGCCAGCAACGGGCGCGCCGGGTCTGCCTGTTGACGCTGGCGTTCCAGAGAGAAACGCGCCGCGCCGGCAACGATCAGGGTAAGAATCAGCGTCCACGCCCCCAGACGAATGCCTCGCGCCAGCCAGAGCCGGGATCGGGTGGTACGTAATGGTCGGCTTACCAGCCAGCCGCTGATCAGACAGACACTGAGCGGGATGAGGATGACGGAAATGCGCCAGGGGAAGAGCAAGGCCAGCATCGTGCTGCCGGTCAGGGCCTGCAAGGCGGTCAACAGCAAGGCCTCCACTGCCAGGATGGAGAAAATCAGGAACAATCGCGTGCGGCGCACCAGAATCAGAGCCAGCACAACCAGGCCAATCTGAACGACCGTGCTCCAGTCCAGCCAGGCGGAGGGCAGAGCGTGCGTTGGAATGCGTACGTGCACCAGAATTTCCTGCGCCTGATGGGCTACGCGGCTGTTCACTGACCCGAAAGCCCAGAAAACATAAGCGACTACCGGCAGGACGGCGAGCAGTGTCCCCAGACCAAAGCGCAGCGCCTGACGCAGGTCCCGCTGCTTTTGATAGAGCGAGACCAGGTAGGCGCTGGTCAGCATGGCGCCGCTCAGCAGGTAGGTGGGGTGAAAGAAAATGGCGATAGCCAGGGGAAGAATGGCAAGAAATTCGCGCCCCGTTAAGAAAAGGTAAAGGGATAGGACAAGAAAAACGCCAAACGTGCTGGGCTGAAAGACCTGCCCCAACAGACGCTGACCGGCCACTCCTCCCTCGAAGAGAAAAGTGGCCTGACTGCCTGACAGGCGTGAGAGCAAGAAACGCAAGGCGGCGGAATGGAATGTAAAGAATAACCCCAGGAACGCCAGAGTACGGGTGGGCGAACGGCTCAAGGAGAACAGGTTATCCACCAGCCGATAAGCGCTGGCGAGATAGACTCCCATGAGCAGCGCGTAACACAGGTAGAAAGGCCAGCCGGCGTGGAACAGACGATACGCCAGCCAGACCAGGCCGCTGAAGACCGGCGTCGGGTCAAAGGTGTTCGCCAACCAGTCTTGATTCAGATAGCCGTAGCCGGCGCGTGCCAGGCCATGCAAAAAGTATTGATTCTGGTTCGAAGTATAGAGAGGGGACTGTGCATAAAGGGCGGCAAAGACTAACGACCAGGCCAGAAAGGCCAGGACGCGTGAGGTGGCCGAACGCATACGGGCCCTGTCTGCCGGGTCTATTGCGGATTCTCGCCGCGAATAAAGGCTTCCGTCATGGCGCGCGCCACGTCGTCGCGGAATTGCTTCGGCGGCGTTTTCATGAAATAGGCAGACGGGCCAATCAACGGTCCCGCCAGCCCACGATCCAGAGCCAGTTTTGCGCAACGGATCGCGTCAATCACCACGCCAGCCGAATTGGGCGAATCCCACACTTCCAGTTTGACTTCTACGTTCAAGGGCACTTCGCCGAAGGTTGTGCCTTCCATACGGATATAGCACCATTTGCGGTCTGTCAACCAGGGGACGTAATCGGAGGGGCCAACATGAACATCCTCTGGCGGCAATTCGTAAGGCATCATCGAGGTGACCGCGTTCGTCTTGGAAATTTTCTTCGATTCCAGGCGTTCGCGTTCAAGCATGTTCAGGAAATCGGTGTTACCGCCGAAATTCAACTGGTAGGTGCGGTCAATACGTACCCCGCGATCCACGAAGAGGCTGGTAAGCACTCGATGGAGGATGGTTGCTCCTACCTGACTCTTGATGTCATCGCCAATGATGGGCAGGCCACGCTCGCGGAAGCGGCGTGCCCAATATTCCGACGAAGCAATGAACACCGGGATGGCATTGATAAAAGCACAACCGGCCTCCAGCACCTGTTCCACATACCATTTCGTAGCCATTTCCGAACCGACCGGCAGATAAGAAACCACCACATCGGTCTTGGTTTCTTTGAGCAGGCCCACAATATCTGCCGTTGGCCCCGGTGCTTTTTGAATCACCTGCGAGAGATATTTTCCCAGGCCATCGTGCGTCATGCCGCGTACCACCGGCGCGTTCAGGAGGGGCACATCACAAAACTTATAGGTATTGTTCGGCGCGGCAAAAATAGCCTCTGCCAGGTCTTTGCCAACTTTGGTAGCATTAATGTCAATGCCGAGGGTAAATTCAATGTCGCGAATATGATAGCCTCCCAGATTAACGTGCATCAGGCCGGGAATGGAGGCGTCGTCGGGGGCGTCTTTGTAGAAGTGTACTCCCTGCACCAGTGAAGAGGCGCAATTGCCGACGCCAATGATTGCGACACGAATTTTCTTTTTGCTCATGGTTCACTCCTGTTTCGGTTTTGGGCGAATATCTTGCCCTGCCATTCACCCAAAGAGCACAAAGCCAGCATGGCAGGGCAAAGGCAAGAGGCTTTCTCGACCAGGGAATCTAGCGCTCATCGCCATCGCCGCCAATCTGTCCACGTTCCAGACGCGAGGCAAGTTTGGCCAGATTCGCCTCCGCGACTTCATCGAGCGTAAGATTAAGTTCCGTGCATACCTGGGCCAGGTACCATAAAACGTCGCCAAGTTCACTCTTGATTGCCTGGCGATCGGCTTCTCGGATGATACCCTGTTTGTCGCGGAAGATTTTTTTGATTTTGCCGGCCACCTCGCCAGCCTCGTTGGCCAGACCTAAGGTGGGGTAGATAACCGCGTGGCCGATGACCGGATAGGCGGCAGTGCGGCGAGAGAGAGTCTGATATGACTGAAAATCCATAGAAGGCTCCAGAAACAAGGCCACGAACGGGAAAATTATACCATGAGGCGTATGCGACACCGTGAGATTGAGGCAGGGAAGAGCGTGCGGAATTGTCAGCCGGCGGCGCGGCTTATCGCCGCGCGCCTGACGTAAGACAGCCTCTTCAGGCTGTCCGAGAACAGAGCCTGAGATAAGCCCCTGTCAGGATGGCCTTGCCGCGGGCGTAGGGGATGGATGGGCGTCATTTTGCCGTATCAGGCCCCGGCCATGCTCTATTTGACCGGCACCAGATCGGGATTTCCACCGAGCAACCGATTCAAGCGCTCCCCCTGTGAGGAAAAACAAATTTTCTGTCGGGGTGGGCGGCTTCGAACCGCCGACCTCCACGTCCCAAACGTGGCGCGCTGGCCATCTGCGCTACACCCCGGGCGGATACGAGTATAATGCGGAAGATGCCAAACCGTCAAGAACACACGCGACGTGGAAGAAGCACGACGCGGGGCTGGTACCTGGTTAGTGTTTTCTTGTCGCTGACTGCCTGCGGGAGGCGGCTGTCATTATCAGACCTCACGCCGGTTTTTGTCCCCACAGCGACGGCAACGGTTATCGCTTCTGCTACGCCGGTCGCTTCTCCGACGTTTACCCCGGCCCCACCTTGCGAGGAAGAAAGCGGCGTGACGGAAACGCATTCTCTTGCAACCGACTACCTGCCTGCACCGCTGCGCTTCGTTGTCCACCTGCCGCCGGGCTACGCCTGCGACCAGAGCCAACGCTACCCGGTCCTCTACCTTTTTCATGGTCTTCTTTACGATGAGACCCAATGGGAACGCCTCGGCGCGCTAACCATTGCTGACCACCTCATTGCTGATGGCGAAGTTGCTCCCTTTCTGATCGTTCTTCCCTATGATTCGTCGAGTCAAGAGCCAGGTCAGTACCGCTTTGCCGAGGCGATCAGTGAAGCCCTGGTTCCCTACCTTGATAACCATTATTGCACCTGTACCCAGGCAAGTTGTCGTGCGGTAGGAGGAGTATCACGCGGCGCTGGCTGGGCTATTCACCTTGGCCTGACACGCCCGGACTTGTTCTCGGCAATTGGAGCGCATTCGCCAGCGCCGTTCTGGGTTGACTGGCCGCGCTATGACGACTGGCTGGGGGCATTGTCCTCTGCATCTTTTCCTCGCTTCTGGCTGGATATTGGCGAATCGGACCCGCTGCGCCCGTCTGCGCAGCAGCTGGAAGCACTGTTGAACGCGTACGGCGTGCCACACGAATGGCATCTGTTTCAGGGGGAGCACAACGAGGAATACTGGCACGCTCACATGGAACTGTATCTGCGCTGGTACACGGCTGTCTGGCCATGATGCGCGCCGAAATGAAATCTGACTCGATGGCGAGAAGATAAAATGCGCTTTTGCCCAACGCTCTTCTCAAAATAATGAGCAGATCTCATATGCTCCCGGTTTTGCCGGGTTATTTTACTCTCCATCGCTGTTGACCCTCCTCAACTTCCGCAGGGATGGCAACTCACTCTCATAGACTCGCTTGACCCCATCGCCCAGGGCGGCTTCCGTAACACGAATGTA
>DAOTVX010000098.1:0-42953 GCA_034436275.1 Anaerolineales bacterium
ATATTGACGAGAGCCCACTCAAGACAAGCCTTCAGAGTGAGGCGAAATATTTCATTCTTGTAGCGATGTCCAAAGTGTTTTAATACTGAAGAGACATAGGCCATTCCATCCCGTACAAGATGAACGAAGTAGACGTCAATCTCTTCCATACGAGCAACCGCCAGGCCACGGCCAGGGTATTTGGAGGCATCGACAACAAAATCGCGGCCACTTACCTCGCTAATAGATCTGTACAACGACAGCGTCCGCTTCTTGTAAGCTGCGAACTCTGTGTCTTGCGAGGAAATGGTTTTACTCAACAAACGTGGTATAGCGCGTAATCTTTCGTACTGGAGTATAAGACGTCGGTATTCGTCTTCTATGCCATTTCCCTCCACAATATACCACCTTTTCCACACAGCATTCCAGAAAGGGCAATCCACCAGGGCAATCCCACAGGAGCAGATACGCCTGTCCGGCACCTTCTGATGAAGAAACAGCGTGTTCAGTTGACCGGCATTCTCCACGTTCGGATGCGCCGATAAAACGGCGCTTAAAAATGTTGATCCGCAAAAAGAAGTTCCCAACAAATAGATGACAGAAACAGCCATGTTCGCCCTCTCTAAAGTAGAGTTTCTCAAAACTCGCCTTCCAAAAAGCCGATGATATTACAACGGTCATGGCTTAAGGCCAGCGCTCGAGAATCCCGAAAGACAAGTTGACGCTTGTGCCTGTATGGTGGGCAAGCACAGGGAATGCCTTACCGGGTATCAGGCAGTGAGCAGAAACGTTTCCACACTCGTGTCACCCGGGTGGCGCAGCAAGCAACGCCGGTGCACACGCATCGGCGCGACTTGCTTACTCTCTCTGCCTGACAAAGCCGTGACCCTGCTCCTGCGTCTGGAAACCGCGCGGCAAGCGGCGCGCTTTTCCAAAGCAGGTTAACAGTGTTACCATAACGCCTTATGTGGAGGCTGAGGAACTGCGCACTGTGAAGGACCATTCTTCCCGCAAACGAGAAAGGAATAAACGAATGAAAACGAAGGGCCAGCCAGCGTCATAACGCCAACCTTCTTTTATCGCCCCCATGGCTTCCTTCCAGCAGCGATGGTAAAGCGCCGTCGCCGCCAGTTTGTAACACTGCTCGCTATGAGCAAAGCGGAAATAGCGTTGTGCCTCGGCTGGAATCTTCTCACCTCTCAGAAAACTCTCGAGCATACGTACCCCCTCAGAAAGGACCCGCATACGAAACAAACCACGTTCTCGCAAACGCGAGTCAAGGGCAGTAATCGTAGCCGAGTCGTTATGACAACGATAACGATACAGAACCTGGGAGAGAGGTAACGGCCGCACGCCTGCCAATCCAACTCGTATCAGGAATTCGCGGTCTGCTACATAACGGTATGAATCATTAAAATAACCGATTTCCTGGAACACCCGCCGACGAAAAAACCAGGCGTTTGACACAGGCGATCCTGCTACCACTCGCCACCAGAACTCATCCGGCCAGATAGCAGGATTCGAACGTATCACGCGCCGCTCGCCATCCTCATCCAAAAAGACTTCCGCTCCGCCAACCACAGCCTGGGCAGAAGCATCGTGGGAAAACCTTTCTGCAACTGCCCTCAAGCTCCCCGCCGCATAAAGATCATCAGAATTGAGCAATCCAATCACCGCCCCGCGCGCGAAATGCAAGCCCTTGTTGATCGCATCATACATCCCCTTATCTGGCTCACTAATCACTCGCAGATGAGGGTATTTTTCAAGAACTGTCAATGTGCCGTCCGTTGAGCCACCATCAACAATGATATGCTCGAAATCCGGATAACCCTGATTCAGGACCGATTCAACAGCCTCGCGAATAAAGCGAGCGCGATTCAAACAAGGGGTAATAATGGATATTCGCGGCAAAGACATTATCACTAGAACAGGGAGTGGTAATCTACCTTTTCGAAGATGGTTAATTTGCCACCAATTGTGGCGTCGAGCACCTGTCGCCCGTCCTTTTCAAAGGCCTGGCGCGCCATACGATAGGCTATCTCTGATGTCTCTAAATCAGGGAGTTGCCACTTGAAGCCTTTGCCAAAGTAATGCGGGGAAAAATGATTGGGATCATCACCCTGCGAAACAATCGTTTCGTGTGGTTTTCCCTGCGTGGCGAAAGAATGGTCCACGCCCACCAGAATTACTTTCTCAAATCCCATATGATAGGCAAGTTGCAGGGCAACAAAAGTAACCGTTGCCCCAGCCCAGATAGGACGCCGGGCATCGCGTGCAAAATCAGTGTGAGAGCACGTCGTGTTCAAAAAGACTGTATTTTCCAATGGCGGGCGTAAATACTTCCTCGCACTCCACGGTATGAATTTCAGGACAGGTAAGGCAAAAATCTCGGCTGCGCATTGTTCCAGAACCAGCCGATTGACGGCTACCAGATAAGTGGTCTGAAAACCCATCTCAGGGAAAAGCAGATAAATCCGATTGAGGCCAAACGTGATTTCGTTCCGCAGTAAACTCAAATCGGTCCGGCGGAGGCTTGGCCCATTCCCCAATATGAAGCAGCGCTGACCCCGCTGGCTGTCACGAAGTACTTGCAGACGGCGCAGACTCGCGCGCCCCGCCGGCAGAACATGAAACAAGAACTGTTCTTTGTTGACACGCAGATGTTGATATAGCGGAGACATAAGAGGACACAAGGCTAGTGGTTTGTAAACTTTTATTTTGTTGTTGGCCTTTACGCGGTAAACCCTAATATATGGCTAATTGCGAGGTACAGAATCTCATATACGCCATATATGGCGGTATCTTGGCTATGAGTGCCACGGCCTGAACTGACAAAAACAAACCTGACACACCACTGCGGGATGATTTTCCGTTTGGGTCAGGCGAGGAGTTTTTCGATCCCTTGACAGATGCGTTCCCGGTCTTTTTCCTGCAGCAGGCTGTTGTATTCAATCGTATCCACCAACCGGTAAGCGCTTTTTTCAAAGAGCGCTCTCATTTCACGCCCTGCGGCGCCAGCCCATCCATAAGACGCAAAGATGAGAAGCGGTTTGTTGAAATTGGCTTTATGGATCATTTCCTCGATCATCTGCCGCATGGGAGGATAAATTCCCCCCTCATACGTGGCGGTTGCCAGGATGACCGCCTGCGCATCAGGCAGGGTCCCAATGAAATCCGCGAGAGAGGTGCGATGGTCATCTGTGTAACGGAACACTTCTACTTCCAACCCTCTGGCCTTTAAATCCTCGATCACGACTTTTATCGCGCGTTCTACAAACCCATACATGGAGGTGTAACTGACCACAATCTTTCCCGGCTTGACAGACCCTTCGCCCCATTTCTGGTACGCGTCATAAATGCGCTCAGGATGTTTACGCCATCCAAGCCCGTGAGCCGGTAGGATCATTTCAGGTTTCAGTCCCCGCGCCTCCAGTTGGGCAAAGTTCCTGGCTACATAGTCTTTGTAATGCCCGATGACGGTGGTGAAATACTTGCGCGCCAGCGGCAGGAAATCTTCAACCTGCTGTTCATTGTCATCCATGAAGTCTTCAGGAATTCCGTAACCGCCGAAGATGTCTCCGCTAATCAGGTAATTCCAGTCGGTGATATGCGTCACCATCGTTTCCGGCCAATGCAGCCATGGAGCGGGGATAAATGAAAGGGAATGCCCGCCAAATTCGAGTGCGTTGTCCTCTCTGACGGTTTGAAAATTGGGCGTCAGTCCATACAAGTTGACGAGCAAGCGTTTGGTAAACGCAATGCCCCAGACGTTGACTTGTGGGTCTACCTTTTGTAAAACAGCCGGCAATGCGCCGCTGTGATCGGGTTCCATGTGGTGGATGACGATATGTTTGATTTCCTGCGGAGCGACCAGGCTGAACAGGGCCTCCAGGAATGAATCGGCGTAGTCTTCTTTTACGGTGTCGAATAACATTGCGCCTTCTGGCGTTTTGAGCAAGTAGGCGTTATAGACCATACCCTCGGGAATTTCCCAAATCCCTTCGAAGTACTTAATCTTGCGGTCTTCGACGCGCAGCATATAGAGCTGGTCGTTGACGGGGTAAATCTTGACGTCTTTCATAGTCTCTCCTTAAAGGGTGATCAGCGCGTTACGCATGTTTTCCCAGCCAGAATTTGCGCCAGTCGCCTTTGCTGGATTGCAGGGCGAGGAAGGCGTAAAGCGCGCCCGCGAAGAAGCCGAGCGTCATCATGGCGATTGTCCACAGGATGGCGACGGGCAGGGACTTCTCGCGGTAGATGATCCACATCGAGAAGAGCGTGAAGCCCACGTACAGGTCCACGAGTGAGACGATGCCCCAGGGCATGGACAGCAGTTGACTGCCTTCGCCGGAAAAATTGCCGGCGGTGAAGCCATTGAACAACACGGCGGCCATGGCGAGGACGCCAAGCAGGGAAATGAGTTTTGCGATTTTCATAAGATTACTCCTTTTGTGTGTGGTCATTGGGAGCGAGCGTTAGCGAGCGAAGCAATCCCCATATTGACGAGGAAATTGCTTCGGGCAGGAAGGCGCTGCTCTCGCAATGACAGGTGTGCTTTTATGACCAGAGTAATGCCCACCACAATCTCGGTGGCGAGGCGAGTGCTCTCCCTGGTTGAGGTACATGGGGACGAGGGTGATGCCATACTTTGCCATGATGGAGAGGGGGCAAGTCGCAGGTGTTGTCGGTGACGATATAAAGGCTCATACTTCCTCTTTTTTTCTTATAAATATGAGAGTAATTATCTTGATTGTACAGGAATGTCGCGATTGTGTCGAGATATTGTTCAACAAAACTTGACAAAACAGGAACATCTGGCGAGCCATGGCCCGCGGACGTACTCGAAGCGCTTTTTTCCGGCGTGGGCATGGAGGCTCACGAAAGCAAACTCTGGCTATGGGTAGGACAGGTTTTCGAGCCGAGCCTGTCCCGATACGGGCGTTCGTAGCAGACTTTCTGTCTGTTGGGGTGCCCTGGCGGGGGATATCCGCTTCCCTCTCAAGGGGCAGGCGAGGGTTGATCTTTTTCTCCTACCTTGCCAGCGCTGCCGCGCAGGCGATGCCACAGATGTTTGGTTTGCTTTCTCCACCAGCGGAAAAAACGCCTCCAACGCCGCGGCGCTGTGGCTGTTTCGGGCGGACGAATGGGCCAGGGATTCTGATCGAGCATCTTGCGCAGCGCATACGTGCCAATCAGTTTCAGGCTGGAAAGAAGAGGCGCAGCCAGCAGAAGGCCAACGACCCCCAACATGCGCGCAGCCAGAATCGCCGTGATGAGGATGGCCGCCGGGTGAACACGCAATGCCTGCGCCATAATGCGAGGGGTGATCAGATTGTTGAAGATTTGATCGAGCAGTATCGCTGTGGCTACCACCAGAGTCGCGTGGAGCAGGGGCGAAAGCCCCCAGGGGTGAGACGTCTGGAAAAGCGTCACCAGCCCAAGTGTGCTCCAGGCTACCGTCGGGCCAATGTATGGTACGAACGTCGCCAGTCCTGCCAGTAACGCCAGCCAGACGGCATACCGCACGCCAAAGAGGCTGAGCAACAAGATGTAAACGATGACCGTCAGGCCAAAAATGAGAATCTGGCCGCGCAGAAAGGCGTTCCAGATGTGACGCAGTTCCTTGCCCAACTGTTGAAAGTCCTGGCGATAGCCGGGAATATCCAGAGGGAGGAACGAGAGCTGCAATCCGCCGCTTTCCAGGAGAAAAAAGTAAGAGACGATGTAAATAAAAGCCAGCCAGCCGAGGGTGGATGCTGCTCCGCTGGCCAGCGCGCCGACCAGATTCCCAACCCGGCCCAGCAAAGGTTGGGCCCAGTCCAGCAAAGTCTGAGCGATGGTATTCCAGTTCAGCGCTGAGAAGTCGAGTTCGAAAGGCCCCAGCCGGTAAACTTCGCCGGAAAGGCTTTCCAGAAAAGAGGGCAGCGCCTGGAGACTGTTTTGGATGGTTACGATGAGCCCCTGCACCTGTTGGATCAGGCCCACGCCGCCCAGAATCAGCAAGGCGATGACCACCATCAGGAATATCAGGTAAATCAGGTTGACTGCTCCCCGCCAGCCTAACGGCGTATGACGTTGCAGGAACGCCGCGATTGGATGGAACAGGTAGGCGAGGATAAAAGCCATCAGCAACGGCGCGAGAATGGTGTGGAAGCGGACGATCAGGGCGCCTGCGATCGCAACCCCCGTCAGGGCTACGATGAGTTTCGTCATACCACCCCAGCGGGGCGAAACAGGAAGCGGCTCCTCGCTCACAATTGGCTCCTGAGAGAACGGTTACGGCAAGTCATGGGTAAACGCGTTTAATGGTGCGCGGGAAAGGAATGGCCTCGCGAATATGCTCAATGCCGCACAGCCAGGCGACCGTCCGCTCAATGCCCATGCCAAAACCGGCATGCGGCACCGACCCATAGCGGCGTAGATCAAGGTACCAGCGGAAGGCCTCCTCAGGCAGCCTTTGCTCGCGAATCCGTTGTAAGAGCAACTCGTAACTGGAGATGCGTTCTGAACCGCCAATAATTTCACCATACCCTTCCGGCGCGAGCAAATCCACCGACTTGCATATCTCCGGCCGACCGGGCCAGGGCTCCATGTAAAACGCCTTGACTTGGGTGGGATAACCGTACACGAAAATCGGTTTCTCGTAACGCGCGGTCAGTTCTGTTTCATGGGGCGAACCGAAATCAATTCCCCACTCGAAACGCAGCGCTTCTTTCTTCTGAGGATCGGTTTCCTGGTCATACAACGTTTGCAGTATGCTGGCCGCCTCATCGTAAGAAAGGCGCGGGAAGGGCGGTTCTATCTTTTCCAGACGCGCCAGGTCGCGCCCCAGGGACTTTAACTCCGGCTGTCGTTCGCGCAGCACCCGCTTGACGATGTGCGTGACGAATTGCTCTTCGATTTCCATCAACTCATCCAGGTCGCAGAAAGCAATTTCCGGCTCCACCATCCAGAACTCGGTCAGGTGGCGACGGGTCTTGGATTTTTCGGCGCGGAAGGTGGGGCCGAAGCAGTACACTTTGCCAAAGGCCATGATGTTGGCCTCGTTATACAATTGCCCCGACTGGCTTAAGTACGCTTTCCCTTCGTCAAAATAATCGGTTTCGAAGAGCGTGGTTGTGCCTTCGCAAGCCGCTGGCGTCAGGATCGGCGTATCCAGATTGATGAAACCGTGTTCGTCCAGCCACTCGCGCACGGCGGCAATGACCGTAGCGCGCACGCGCAGAATCGCCCATTGACTGGGCATGCGAATCCAGAGATGGCGATGATCGAGCGCAAAGTCCGGACCGTGTTCCTTGAGCGCCATGGGGTAATCTTCGCTTGCTGCCTGCACTACCTGCAGCGCGCGCACCCCAATCTCGTAACCGCCCGGAATGCCCGGAGCGCGCCCATCCGCGCGTACCAGTCCGCTCACGATGACCGAAGACTCTTGCGGCAGATGCGCGATTTGATCAAATACCGCTTCTGGTAAGTCGCCCTTAAAAGCCACGCACTGCACAAAACCGCTGCCGTCACGTATCAGCAAGAAAACTAATTTGCCTTTGTCGGTGCGGTTATAGACCCAGCCGCGCACGGTCACTTCCTGGCCCGTGTAACGGGCAATATCCTCAACGCGAATCAAAGTGGACATGGCCGCCTCCTGAAGGTGGCACCCATCGGGTGCCTGGATTTACCGCCAACGTTAAATCATGGTGAATGTTGTTCGGGAAGCGCAAAATACCTCTTGTCATTCTGGTATATTGTACTATACTACGTTTGTAACTACTCAGCCATGCCATGGCGAGCCGTTTTTGGGCGAAGCAATCTCCCCTTTATCAGGCTACATGGACCGCCTGGGGATTGCTTCGTCGCAAAGAACGCTCCTCGCCATGACATCCACAACGGTTTTGAGACAGGGCTGAATAGTTACCTGCGGTTGTATCAAATCTCTGTCTGGAGGTGCACTATGGTAGAAACGATGTTTCAGGAGCAAGAAGCCGATAAGCCTCCCGACCCGCGCCCGCGTTCGGCGGGACCATGGCGGGTGGCGGTTTTGGCGAACATTAAGGAGCGTGGCAAACCCCTACCGCCTGATGTTCCCCCTGACGCGGGTGCTGATTTCGACTACATCGAAACCGTAAACAGTATTCGGGCCGCCATCGAGAGCGATGGCCATCAGACGGTTTTTATTCCGGCTGACCGGGACCTGCCTTATGCGCTCAAGGAAGTCCGCCCGGATATTTGTTTTAATATCGCCGAAGGGTTGGGAGGAGATGCACGCGAGGCCCAGACGCCGGCTTTGCTTGAGATGCTCCGCATCCCTTACACCGGCTCACGCGTGCTGACCAATGCTATCGCTCTGGATAAGACGCTGACCAAACGCATCTGGCGCGATCGTCGTTTGCCGGTGGCGCCTTTCCAGGAATTCACCTTTGGCGATGAGCCGCTACGACCGGAATTGCATTTCCCGCTCTTTGTCAAACCGGCGCGCGAAGGAACCGGTATGGGCGTGGATGCCAATGCCGTAGTCCATAACGAAGCTGAATTGCGGGAACGCGTGGCCTATATCATTCGCCTGTATCGGCAGCCGGCGCTGGTGGAAACGTTCCTGCCAGGACGCGAGTTTACCGTTGGCGTTTTGGGACGTCCTGATGCGCCGTTCTATTCTCGTCATCCAGAATGGTATGAAGCCGATGGCTTCCATCGCTTCCCGGTGCTGGAACTGGACAGCACGGTCTCGATTACCCCAGGCATTTACAGCCAGATCGCAAAATCGCAGGCAATCGGCGCCGAGGGGGCGCCGCGCTATCTCTGCCCCGCGCCGATTGACCCGGAACTGAAGCGCAAGTTACAGCATCTGGCTTATCGCGCCCATGTCGTGCTGGGCGCGCTGGACATTTCGCGCACCGATATCCGCCTGGATGCCGAAGGGCAACCACGCCTGCTGGAAATTAACCCCTTGCCAGGCCTCACGCCGGATTACTCCGACCTCTGCCTGATGGCAAAGGCGGAGGGCATCTCCTATGAGGATTTGATTCTGGAAATTCTGTACCTGGGGGCCTCGCGCTGGGGCATGATGCCGCCGCGTGAGGTATTCCTGCCGCGCCGACGGCGCGTTACCGCTCCCTTAGGCCTGGTGCCGGCCATACGCTGAAGAAGACGCATCAATGCAGGAGGCGAGAGAACCAGTTCTCTCGCCTTTTCTTTTCTCCCTGCCTGTCTGGCATGGCGATGAGGATGACCGTAATATTGTCATGCCCGCCGCGCTGACAGGCCAGTTCGACCAGACGCCTGGCCGCCGCCTCGAGGTGCGCGGCCAGGTCCCTTTGACCGCCGTCAGGCCGCAACAGGCGCGCAATCTCCCCGTCTTCTACCTCGTCCGTCAGACCGTCGGTGCAGAGCAACACGATGTCTGCAGATGTCAGCGGCATTCCCTGATTCAAACGCGCCTGTGTATCGCTCTCATCTTTCTTCAACCGTAAGCGCACATCCACCTGAGGCGGATCTGCCGATCCCAGATAGCGGCGGATGACATGATAATTGGGATGGCGGCGCGCCGAACCGGCATCCAGGATGCCTTTCTCAATGGCCTCTTGAACCCAGGTGTGATCTGTTGTCAGACGGTACAGTGTGTCGCCACGCAGGAGATAAATGCGCGAGTCGCCAACGGAGGCCGTGTATAGACGGTTGCCAAGCACCAGCGCGCAGGCGCAGGTCGTGCCCATGCCCAGGCGCTCTCTGTCGTTGGCCTGCCGGCTGATTTCTTGACTGGCGGCCTGAACCGCGTATTGCAGGGTTTCGAGTGGGCGCAGGCCATCACTGATCGCGACGAGATGAGTAATCGTGTTGACGGCAATCTCGGCGGCGATCTCGCCCGCGCGGTGACCACCGATACCGTCAGCCACAACCGCGCAAAGCACGGGCGTGGCATCCTGCGGTCCCCGCTGATAGGCCGTCACTGCAAAACGGTCTTCATTTTGCTTGCCGCTCAGGCCAGCGTGCGTCTGAACGGCGACGTGGAGATGAGCGCGTGCGCGTGGGATCATAGGTGTTACCGGAAAAGGTGGGGTGTTTTCCTGATCGTTTGACGGCGTAGAGTGAACCGATAAATGTAGCGGCCAAAATGAATTAAATCGCCCTGCTGGAGCAAACGGGGTTGTTCGATTCTCTCAAAATTGACCCAGGTGCCGGCGATAGAATGTTCATCCTGAATGTAAAAATGCTCGCCTTCCCGCTGGATGATACGCGCGTGCAGGGGAGCAATGGAGGCGTCGTCCAGAACGATCTCGGCTTTGACCGGATCGGAGCCGAAGGTAACTTCTCCCATCAACGGGATTGGCGTGGCTGTGAGGGGTTGGCCGGCCTCGTTCACGCGTATCAGGAACGCCGGGGCATGGCGCACCGCGGAACGTGACGCCGGCCGTCCTGCCCGGCTGGAAGAGCGCAGTTGGGTCGTCTGAGTGGGGAAAGCGCGCGATCGCCTTCGCGGCAAGGCCAGATGACGCAGACGGACGCCGCTTAGCACGGCAATCAACGCCAGGCCCACGCTGAAGAGAATGATCCCGATAATCCAGCCGAGATGCTGTCTGACCCAGCCGCCGGCCGGCTGTACCACGATCACCGTGACTGGCACGGCTGCGCTGACGCTCGACAGACCGAGCGAGTCGACGGCCTCCACTTGAAGGAGATGTTGTTCTGTTTTCGTGTAGCGGCTCAAGTCCCAGGAAAAAGTATCCCAGGGGGCGGCTGTGTTCTGGTCGGTAATCTGCCCATCTACGTACAGAATCGTGCGCATCAGCGCGCGCGGGTGACCATCGGGGAACTCAACGATGATTTTCAGGATTTGCGAGGCAGGCATCATCAGGGCGGACTGACATGCCTTGCCAGAGGGACACTGCCGCACGATTTGAACCGGCGGTGAGACCAGAAAGGCACGGGGAGGCTGGACGTTCAGGTTGAAGGCCAGCGGCGCGGTGGTGTAGGTCTGATTCTGATGCGAGACGGATACGGTCAGTGTGTGGTTGCCCGGCGTGGTGATGGCAGAAGCATAGGTGAGGCGGTACGTGCGTCGCAGCGGGGCCAGATATGCTTCCACGTCGGGCAGGGTTTCCTGACCGGAAAACGTGGCAAATTGACCACCGCTCTGAATGGCCAGGTCTTTCAGTGCAGTGGCGCCGCTGGTCGTGAAGTATGCCGCCGAGCCGACAATCCAGACGTGCACCCGGATGTGAAGCGCGGCGGCCTGCGCGGTCAGCGCTTGCAGAGCGGTCATTTCCTGACGCGAGGCAGGCAGGGCGCTGACGAACAACACCACTCGTTTCATGCCTTCTTCGGGCAAAGGTTCGCCCGCGACGGCCAGCGCCTGAGCCAGGGTGTCCAGGGTGGGCGTCAGTTGTTGCAGAGGCGGCTGAAGTGAGGCGAGAAAATCGCGAAAATCCTGACGGCTGGACAGGTTCGCCGTCGCGTTCTCCGCGTTCGTGATGACCCGCAAATCGTCCTGAACCGCGTTGTCCTGTTGCTTTGCCCACTCTTCTAGTGCGAAAACGATTTTGTCATAGCGCGAGACGCCCTGTTCATCGCGTCGCGCAAACTCAGGGCCCAGGTTGAGCGCCAGAACAAAGCGCACTCCGGGCTGAAGTTCGGCCAGCGAGAGCAGGGGGCGTGGTTGATTATCCTCCAGTATGGAAATTTGCCCGGCTTTCAAACCAGCCAGGATATTCCCGGTCTCATCATAGACATCCAGGCCGACCTGAAGCGTGGGAAAGGAATCGGTATTCAGGGAATAAATCTCGGCCCGACCGCTGTTTTCGGCCCGCGCCTGGGTGAAGAACAAGAGGACCACAAGGGGAAAAAGACAGAGAGTCTTCCTGGGCATGGAATGCCGTTTCCGATTATCCATGCGACGCGTCCGGGTATCCCTGGGTCGGTTTCATGAAGTTCGAGGTGTAGGTCCAGAGCCCGCCATGCTGTTGGATGGGAGCAAAGCCGGCGGCTCTGGCGCGGCGAGCGGTTTCCCAGGGAAAGGGGTAATCGGGGTCAATGAACTCTTCGGTAATGGACAGGATACCATTGGATTGGAGCACGCGGTATAATTCGTCGAAAGCGCGCGGTTTGTGCGGAATCTCAGCCATCACACTGACGGCGAAGGCGCGGTCAATGGTGTTGCTGGCTAACGGCAGCGCCTCGGCGTTGCTGACGCAAATCCTGACGTTCGTCACGCCTGCCTCTTTCATCCGCTGCGCCAGACGAAAGGCCATCTCGATCTGGACATCTACGGCAATGACCACCCCCCGCGGCCCAACCTGACGAGCGGCTTTCTCGGTGAACACGCCAATGCCTGGCCCAATTTCCAGTACGCGTTCGCCCTGGCGGAAGTCAATGTGCGCAGGCACGTGACGCAGGTACCAGCGACGGAAAGGATGGTTCAACGCCCAGCTGAACGAGACCGGGCACGGCGCAGCAAAATGGACCAAATCGGCCAGACGGGAGACAATCTTCATCCCTATCAGCCAGAGGAAGATCAGGCTCAGGGCAAGAAGCGTGAGCAGGCGAACGGCCACAGCATACATTGTAGCATAATCGCGCCGTGGACAGGACGACTTTCCCGTCCGGTTCCTGGATAGCGCGTGGAACAGGAGTAACGGTGAAAACCATTTTCCAGGTCATCACGGGTGTTTTCGTGGGGCTTCTCGCCGCCGGTTTGTTCTGGTTGACGACCTCGCCGCCGCGCGGCCAGCCGATCACACTCTTGCCGACGCCCACGCCGGCGCCGATAAAGGTATATGTCAGCGGGGCAGTCATGTCGCCGGGTGTGTACGCACTGCCGCCAGATAGCCGCGTTCAGGATGCCATTGAGGCGGCGGGGGGATTGATGCCCGATGCCGCTCCGGAGCAAATCAATCTGGCTGCGCCACTTTCGGATGGGGCGCAGGTTAACGTGCCCCATACTGCCACCAGCGGTCGCACCACTGGCGGACGCATCAACATCAACACCGCCACGGCTGCCGAACTGGAAACCCTGCCGGGCATTGGGCCGACGACGGCCCAGAAAATTGTCGAATATCGCCTTCAATACGGGCCTTTCCGTACCATTCAGGATATTCAGAATGTGCCCGGCATTGGGCCGGCGACGTTTGCCAAGATTCAAGATTACATTACGGTTGGGCCATGATTGACCATTTCGGATTCCTGGCGCCGTTCTATGATCGCCTGCTCCCGTATCGGGAAGATGGCTTTTTGCAGGAACTGGCGAATCTGCCGCAGCGGGGAAAGATTCTGGATGCCGGCGGCGGCACTGGCCGGGTGGCCAGCACGCTGGTCAGGGACGGTTTGCAGGTAGTGGTCATGGATTTTTCGTTCAAAATGCTCTCTCAGGCTGCCGCCAAGGGGTTGAGGACGACCTGCGCCGCGACGGAGCATTTGCCTTTTGCGCAGGATACCTTTGATCGCATCCTGGTTGTTGACGCCTTTCATCATCTCGCTGATCAGCGTCAGACAGCCGTTGAACTCTGGCGTGTGCTTCGTCCGGGCGGGAGGATTGTCATCCTGGAGCCGGATATTGAGCGGCTGGCGGTGCGGGTACTGGCGCTTGGCGAGAAACTGGCGCTGATGCGCAGTCACTTCCTGCGGCTGGCGCAAATTCAGGCCTTGTTTCCTTTCGAGGGCGCGCGCCTCAGCGGCAGGAAGTATCGCTATCAAATTGGCGTAGTTATCGAAAAAGTCAGGTGAAGTCGGTTGCGCGCGCCTGCTATCTTTGCTACAATGACGGTGTTGAGCATGGTGGATGCTCGATTACCAATTTTCAATCTTTCGAAGGAGGACCAAATGGACGAGAAACTCAAGAAAGTGCGCAAGTTTGGCCTGTGGCTGATCGTGATTTTCGCGGCGGTCTTTGCTCTGGTCACGACCATCATGTACATGATGGTCCAGCCACTGGCCGGCGGCGCCGGCATTGGCGCGATAGGTCAGGCTATTGCCAGCAGCTGGCTCATTTACCTGATTACGGCGGTGATCCTGCTGGCGGCCTATTTCATCTACCGCGCGATTGTGCTCAAGAAGTAAGGCCGGTCGTCTTGCCCTCAATTCACCTCTCGCCCCGGCGGCCCGTTGACGGCGGGCCAGCGGGGCGTTGGTTGTTTAACGAAAGTGCCTGGTATTACGGCTCGCCCTCCAGGAAACGGCGGAGCAGTTCTTGCGCCTGATGGATTTTCTGGCTGGGGACGAAGACCTCAACGCGCCCCAGGCCGTCTATGGTCACCGGATAGGCCCAGTGACCGACGCCTTCCTGAAACAGGGTCGCCTCGATGCCGTGCGCTTCCAGATAACTCTTGAGCAGGTCGGCGCGCAGCCGCCCCTGCATCTCGGTCAGTTTTTGCCAGGGGAATGGTTCCATTGTCTGTTACCGGTTACCATAAACAGAGTGGGAGAACGAGATTCTCCAACGATCGTAAGGTGCTCTATCTGATTATTCCAGGTTCAGCCAT
This sequence comes from Anaerolineales bacterium, assembly GCA_034436275.1. Lineage (GTDB taxonomy): Bacteria > Chloroflexota > Anaerolineae > Anaerolineales > Villigracilaceae > DAOTVX01. The sequence goes on from DAOTVX010000098.1 coordinate 14,442, forward strand.
TTGGCCGTTGCTCGCGGCAGTTCGGCCAGTGGACCGATGCGCGTGGTGCAGGGCGGCAGCGATTCGAGGAACAGACGACCGTAGGCTTTGGTGAGCACGCGGCGGTCAAGAATGACCACCACGCCACGGTCGGACTGCGTGCGAATCAAACGCCCAAAGCCCTGGCGAAAACGCAGGATGGCTTCTGGCAGATGGTATTCGTGGAAGGGGTCTTCGAAGGTTTCCGAACGTGCCGCCACGAGCGGATCGGAGGGAACGGCAAAGGGCAGTTTTACGATGACCAGCACCGAGAGGGCTTCGCCGGGCACGTCCACGCCTTCCCAGAAGGAGCGAGTACCCAGCAGTACCGCATGTTCGGCGCTTTTGAAGGTTTCCAGCAGGGTGTTCGGCGAGGCGCCCTCGCCCTGCTCATACACGATGATCCCTGCCTGCGCGAGCGGCGCCGTAATGGCGCGCGAGGTGCGTTTGAGCTGGGCGTAGGAGGTGAACAGCGCCAGGGTACGTCCGCCACTGGCGCGGCAGAGTTGAATGAGCGTCCGCTCGACCTGCGGCTGGTACTCCGGGTTGTGCGGCTCGGCGATGTCGTTAGCGATGTAGAGCAGGGCGGCGTTTTCGTAGTCGAACGGCGAGCCAAGCGCCAGTTCATCGGCTTCGTCGGCGTAGAGGCTGGTGCGCAAATAGTCAAACGTACCGTGGGTGGTCAGGGTTGCCGAAGTCAGAATAACGCTCGATTTCTCATGCCACAGATATTTTTCCACCAGTGGGCCAACGCGCACCGGTGCGGCGTTCAAGGCCACGCGCCCGTTGCTGGCGCCAATTTCAACCCAGTAAACGTACTCTCTTTGCGGCGCGCTCATCAACGCATGGAGCATGTTGCCGGCCTCGGCCAATCGCCGATAGATATTGCCCAGATAACCGATGACATCCTCCAGTTCTTCCAGGCCGGCGGCATATAAGTCGCCGGCATCGTGCTGGATTTCACCCAGCAGAGTAATGAGCAGGGAAAACGTTTCTGCGCCAGACTCCCAGGCAATTTCGACCTCGTCCCAGCCGGGCAGCGTGCGCGTGGAGGGCAGAATGCGTTCCTGATAGGCATATAGGCTGTTGGGTTGCTCCTCGCGCTGGGCGGCAATGAACTCAGTCAGGGTTTGAAAATACACGCGCATCTGTTCCTGCAAGCGCCAGGCCAGGCTGGCCGCGCGTTCAATTTTCTGCTGCAGCACGGCGTAATCCGAGGGGCGAATCTGGTTTTGCACTGCGCGCAGCAGATCGCCGAGGACATTGCCGCCGGAGCCACCGATTTCGCGCAGCAGGCGTTCCATGTCCCCTTGTGTCAGGTGTTGACTCATGGCTTCCGTGGTTGCTGTTTCGAGGTGATGTGCCTCGTCTACAATCAGGTAATCGTATTCCGGCAACACGCGATGCCCGCTGGCGGCGTCGGTCAAGAGCAGGGCATGGTTGACGATCAGGAGATGCGCCTGTTGCGCGTTCTGGCGCGCCAGGAAGAAGGGACAGGCCCCTCCCTGACGTTCCAGGCAGACTTCGGGAGTGCAGCTCTCATCTTCGGCAGAAAGGCGCGTCCAGACCTCGCGCTCCGCAGGGCCGTTGAGGTTGATGTCGGTACGATCGCCGCTGGCGCCCTGGTATAGCCAGACCAGAATCTTGCCCAAGACGCGCATTTCCTCGGCATTGCGTGGACCGTGCTTGCGCAGCATGTCCAGTCGACGCGGGCAGAGGTAGTTGGCGCGACCTTTCAGCACGGCGGCGCGCAGGTCGAGGCCCAGCGCGGCGCATAAGTCGGGGATGTCTTTCTGGATCAGTTGATCTTGCAGGTTGATGGTGTTGGTCGAAATCACCACGCGCGTGTTGTTTTGCACGGCGAACAAGGAGGCAGGCACAAGGTAGGCAAAGGATTTTCCCACCCCTGTCCCTGCCTCTACCAGCAGGTGCTGGCGTTGGGAGAGAGCGTCGGCAACGGCGCGCAACATGGCGATTTGTTCAGGACGATGTTCGTAGTTGGCGAAATAGGCGGCGAATGGCCCTCCGTATTCGAGCAGTGCCGCGACTTCGTCCACGTCCAGGGGAACGGGGTCGTCGGGGATGCGCAGCGGCGGCCCTTTGGGCCTTTCCAGCGGCGTCTGGAAGAACTCGGCGCTGCGCAGTTCTCCTCTGGCCTTGCTGTGCTCGCGGCGTCGCGCCTGCAAAATTTGTTGAAAGGGCCAGGCACCGTTCCATTCAATGGGTTCGCTATGGCGCACGATTTCGGCGATCAGTTCCAGCGGCAAACGCATGGCTTCTTCGTACAGACGCAGGAAGACGCCATGCGTTGCGCGGGCATCCTCCAGGGCGCGATGGGTGGCCGGCAGCGGCAGTCCCAGTGCCTGAGTCAGCGCGCCCAGATTGTAGCGCCCGGCCATCGGCATCAATACCGAGGCCATTTCGTAAGTGTCAATGCGTTCGTTGAGCTCAAACAGGCCGTATTTGTGAAAGAAAGACAGATCGAAGCGGATGTTGTGACCAAGAATGGGCGCATCGCCAATGAAGTCGGCCAGGTCGTTCAACACTTCGTTCAGGCGTGGCGCCTGGCGCGCCATATCATCGTTGATGCCGGTCAAGGCGGTGATAAACTCCGGGATGTGGCGACCGGGGTTGACCAGCGTGCTCCATTCGTCCTCGACGCGAGGCCCGTTGAACCGTCGCGCGCCGATTTCGATGATGGCGTCTGCCTGTGGATCAAGGCCGGTGGTTTCCACATCCAGAGCGACAATGGAGGTCATGCCTCTGCTTCCCTGTCAGGCAGAATCGAGCGCACGGATTCCAGCAACGTCGGGGAGAGCGGGTTAGTTTTGGCCTGCCGGCGCAGGAAGTCCTTTAACTCCCTGGCCGTCAGCGCGGGGAACGGGGCATCCTCTTGAATCTCGACGCGCGCCGCGGGATGGTAAAAGACCAGCACGGCCTGGACGGGTACCTCCAGATTGTCCAGCCTGCGGCGGAAGAAACGCCTGGTCAGGTCAATCTCGCTGCGGGCTTCCAGATCAGGACGCCCGAGGCTATCGGGGCCAAAGAAGCGCAGGTAGGCGGTCATGAAACCACCGCCGCGCTGACGGTAACGCCCTCGTTCCCAGGTGACGGTGCCGGCGGAGTGGTAGGGGAGCAGTACCCACACCCCGGCCGGGCCTACCAGCAGATGGGAGGCTGGAGTAAGGTAATGGTAAAGCGCATATTCGCGTCCCAGGCCCTTGAGACTCTTATCCAGAACCTGATCCGGTCGCGGGCTGCGGCCCCAACGGTTGCCAAAATACAACCCGATTTGGGTCAGGAAGAAAGCCACAATCATCAGCAGTAGTGTGTAGACAAACAACTCCTCGTGGCGAAAGGCCAGATAGGCGGCCACTCCCAATATGAGCATGGCTGCCAGAGTGGTGATTTGACCCACGCGGGCATTCCGTTTGACCAGATGGTGGTTGATGAAGATTTTCATTGTGACTCCTGAGAGGAGGTGTTCCTGGCTAACGACTGCTGAATGGCATCTCGAATGGAATCCAGCACGCGGGCCTCGGCGGCCTCTTTCGCCACCCGTATGGCGTTCTTGATGGCGTGCGCATCCGAACGTCCATGGCCGATGAATACCAGGCCGTTCACCCCCAGCAGGGGCGCGGCGCCGTGATCGGAGGGATCCAGCAGTTTCCGGATATTCCCCAGGGCCGGCCTGATCAGCAATCCGCCTATCTTTGCCAGGAGACCGCCATTCAGGATGGCTTCCTTGATTTTATCCATCAACAATTTGGCTACCGCTTCCGAGGTTTTGAGCAGGACGTTGCCGGTAAAGCCGTCGGTGACGGCCACATCTACCTGACCGGAGAGGAGTTCTTTGCCTTCGATGTTGCCAATGAAGTTCAGCCCGCTCTGTTCCAGCAGAGGGTAGGTGGCCTTGATGAGGGCGGAGCCTTTGCCGGCTTCTTCGCCGTTGGAGATCAAACCTACTCTGGGATGCGCGATGCCGAGGATTTTTTCGGCATAGACGGCGCCCATCACGCCGAATTGCAGCAGGTTTTCTGGTTTGCAATCCGGATTGGCGCCGACGTCGATCACCACGCAAAAGCCGCTTGCTGTGGGAAAGAGCGGGGCCACGCCGGGTCGGTCAACGCCGGGGATCGTGCCCAGACGGAAGTAGGCTGTCACGGCGGCGGCGCCGGTATTGCCGGCGGTGACGAAGGCCTCGGCTTCGCCGTTCTTGATCAGGTCAATGCCAACGGCCATAGAAGTTTGCGAATCGGGGCGACGGGCTTTCAGCACTAGCGACAGACCTTTATCTTCCATCGTCAACATGTCTGCCGCATGGACGACGCGCAGCGGTAAATTACCCGGCTTTTGCGCCGCCAGAACCGGTGCAATTCGGGCTTCATCGCCCACCAGGATGATTTCCGCGCCATACTCGCGGGCGGCCATCACTGCCCCGCTGACATCTGGCTCGGGGAAGTGGTCGCTCCCCATTGCATCAACAACAATTCGGGTCATCGTTTTACTCCGTGAGAACAGGGTGAGAATCTGCTTGACAAGTCAATCATCGTGATTATAATACGCCTTGCTTGCGCTGGTGCTGGAATTGGCAGACAGGCATGGTTGAGGGCCATGTGCCGCAAGGCGTGAGGGTTCAAATCCCTCCCAGCGCATCACGGGAAGGCGGCGGGGTACAGGCCGCCTTCTTTGCTTTCGCAGGGCAAGCACGGACGGCGGAACACTTTCTGGTACAATCAATACATCACGGTGAGGAGGCTACCCTATGAAGCTGGTCTCGGTCGCGACCATGCGTGCTGTGGAACAGCAGGCCGATGCGCATGGACTGACATACGCGGAAATGATGGCGAACGCCGGGCGTAACCTGGCCGAAGAGGTGCGTTGCCTGGTTCCTGAAGAAGAGGAGAAAAAACAGGTTGTCGGTCTGGTGGGAGCAGGGAACAACGGGGGGGATACGCTGGTGGCTTTGTCCCATCTGGCGCAATGGGGTTGGAAGGCGCATGCCTATCTGGTGCAGCGCCGCGCGGAAGGCGATGAACTGGTGCATCGTCTGGAACAGGCTGGCGGTACGATTACGCTGGCGCACAGCGATTCGGGCTTTGCGCGCTTGCGAGAACTGCTGGCCTCGACCGATGTACTCCTGGACGGTCTGTTGGGAACAGGCTTCAAGCCGCCTTTGAAGAAGGAAATCGGCGCCGTCCTGACTGCCACCCGTCTGGCGATTGAGGCTCTGGCATGGCCGCCGCTGGTGGTGGCGGTGGATTGCCCGTCGGGGGTGGATTGTGACAGTGGGGAAGCCGCTTCGGAGTGCCTGGCGGCTGATGTCACAGTGACGATGGCCGCAGTCAAACACGGTCTGTTGAAGATGCCGGCTTATGCGCTGACCGGTGAATTGCGCACGGTGGATATAGGTGTGCTCGATGATTTGCCGGCCTGGCAGGGTATTCACGATGAGGTTATGGACGAAAATCTGGCGCAGGCTCTGTTACCGCTGCGTCCGCTTGATGCTCACAAAGGCACGTTCGGCACCGTGGTTGTGGCGGCGGGGTCGGTCAATTATACGGGGGCGGTGTTGCTGGCCGGCAGGGCGGCCTATCGTGCCGGTGCCGGGCTGGTCACTCTGGCCATCCCAACGCCGTTGCATGCGGCCCTGGCCGGTCAATTCCCGGAGGCTACCTGGCTTCTTCTGCCGCATGAACTGGGGGTGATTTCGGCGGATGCGGCGGAAGTTTTAATCCAGCATCTTGGACGCGCCAGCGCGCTGCTGCTCGGTCCTGGCCTGGGCGTGGAGGAGACGACCGCCGAATTCGTCGCCGCGCTGCTGGCGGGGACAGAAGGCAAAGCCGCGCGTGGTCAAATTGGCTTTGTCCCCCGGCAGGAAAAGCAGGAGGAAAAGTCGCCTGTCCTGCCCCCTCTGGTGGTGGATGCAGATGGCTTGAAATTGTTGACGAAGGTGGCTGACTGGCCTCGCCGCCTGCCTGCCGGAACGATCCTGACGCCGCATCCGGGCGAGATGGCTGTTTTGACCGGCCTGACGGTGACGGCGATTCAGGGCGAGCGTCTGGAAACAGCCCGCCGCTTTGCGGCGGAATGGGGGCAGGTTGTGGTGTTGAAGGGGGCGTTTACGGTTATTGCTGCGCCGGACGGACGGACGACTACGATTCCGGTGGCCACGCCGGCGCTGGCGCGTGCCGGCACAGGCGACGTACTGGCCGGGCTGATTGCCGGTCTGCGGGCGCAGGGGGTGGAGGCTTACGATGCGGCGCGTCTGGCGGCCTGGATTCATGCTCAGGCCGGCTTGCGCGCGGCGGAGTGGCAGGGGAGCCCGGCCTCCGTCCTGGCGGGCGATGTGGTAGAAATGATCCCTCATGTTCTGGCCGCGCTTGAAGCATGTCGCGCGAGCCGGGACTACGGCAGAATTTCTTCCAGCGGATGCTCGGGTGAGGTTGGGTGATCGGCAAGCCAGTCAATGACTGCCTGACGCCAGTCAATGCCGGTATCAGTCGCGGGAGCAAGGGCCTGAAGATCGTAACGAACATACAGGGCGTGCGGGAGCAAGACGCGATAGCGCGCTTCCATATCCAGCAGCGCGCCGGTGTTCAAAAAATACCGGCCTTCTTTTTGAACCAGGCCGCCATAGAGGGGAAGATATTGTTCGAGCACGGCGATGATTTGTTCACCGGTCAGCAGTGTTGCGAAAAGAGTGTTGGTGGTGGGGAGAACGTCGAACCAGATAGCGGGGGTAAGATAGCCTGCCGGTAGAGGCTGGGCAATGTAGCGGGGGCTGACCAGCACAATGTCCGCCTGGGGGTAGGCGCTTCGCCAGGCCTGAGTCAAGAGACTGACCATGACGTGCGATTCGCGCCCGGCAGGTTGACGCAGATAGCCGATAGTCTTTGTCAGTTCCGGGGGCATAGCCGCTTGCCAGGTATGCAGCAATGCCTGCATTGGGACATTATCCCGCCCGGGAAAGTTGCGCCGATAAACTGCCTGGATGTCCACCACTTGCTTTGTCAGGATATCGAAGTAGATGTCGACGCGCGTGTAGCCATCCCAGAAAGCGCCACTTTGTACGAGTAGAACGCCGTTTTCCAGGGCGTTGACGATCTCGTGGCAATGGCCGCCGCCGATCATGACAATGCCCTGTTCGGCTGCCAGTGGCGCCAGGTGGTAGGCTTCCGATTTACAGAGATGACTGATCAGAATGAGCAAGTCAGCGCCCGCGGCGCGCGCCTGTGAGGCCGAATCGCGCAAAGCCTGTTCGTAAGGGATGAGACGTAGATTCTCCACGGCAATCGGATTCGTGTCTGTCAGCAATTCGCCGGTCGTCAGGCCAAGTATGCCAATGCGAACGTCGTTGACGTTTCGCACGGTGAAGGCCGGCAAAAAATCCAGCGGGTTACCGTGCCGGTCACGCAGATTGGCCGCCAGAAAAGGGAAACGTGCCTCGCGCGCGCGTTGCTGCACTGCTTCCAGCCCAAAATCAAAATCGTGGTTGCCGATGGCAACGGCATCATAACCCAGCGCATTCATGATGTCTATGGTGGACTGCCCCTGAAAATATGTGGAGAGGACCGGTCCAGTCCACATATCGCCGCCATCCAGCACCAGGAAATGCTTGCCTCCGTCATAGCCTTCTTGTTGCCAGCGCGCAGATATGCCCTCGCTCCCACTGTTACTCTCCGAGGCTTCCAGATGGCCATGGATGTCGTTGGTGTAAAGAATGACAATGTGGCGCAGGGATTCACTTTCAACCAGTCGTGGGCTGGAGTGAAACGTTCCCAGCATCAGAAGCAACAGGAGAAGACTGGCAACCGGCTTGAGGCGTTTACGCATGGCGCTTTCTGCTTTCCTCAGGGAGTGGCTGGCATCGGTGAACAATCGTTTTCAATTTCCTGAAAATCGTAAGGGGTGTTATAAGAAGAAAAATAACTGTGATCGTCCAGTATCGGATACGTACTGCCGAAGTAAGTGTTCAAGACCAGCCGGAAAGAGTTGACCGGCGAAATGGAGGGATAGACGAGTTGACGACCCGCAGGGAGGTAATAGGCGTTCAGGATTTTCATTCGGTCGCTCCATGAGGAGAAGCCAGGGCCATGATCGCCCTGCAGGATAATCACCGGCGACTGGGGGGAACTGGCAATAATTTGTTTTAACACGGGCAGGATACGCTGATTAATGAATTCGACCTGCTCGCGATAACCCTGCCGATATTGGGCTGAGGAGTACTGGCTCTCCAGCGTTTGAAAACCGTAGTCTCTCTCCTCGCCATTGGGGCCAAACACGAAGGGGGGATGGGGCACAATCAAATGGACGAAAACGAATTTGGGGCCTTCCCAGGTCGCGACCTCAGGCAAGGTCTCCAGGACGTACAGTGTCCGCTGGCGAAAGGAGTTAGCGCTTTCCGCGTTGGTATGGATCACGCCTACATCCAGCAAGGCCAGGCCAAAGGAGGAGCGGATCAGCAGGGCTTCGAATTCACTGATGTGCCCCTGGAGAGGAGGCTCAAGGTATTTGTCGGCATCTGGCCATTCTGACCAGACGAAGCCGGAGGCAAAACTGATTACCCGATAGCCATTGGCTTCCAGCACCTGCCGGACAAGACTGTGGCGCGATAGAGTCACGAGCAGGGCCGCATTCCTCTGGCTGTTGTTCTCAATCCCCAGGGTCGTGAGGTAGTTCAGGTTAAGTGCCGAGGCGATGGAAAAGGGCGTTTGAGCATAATTGCTCTGGCTGCAGGGCGCGATGACGAATCCCATATCCGTTAGAGCCTGGAGAAAGGCCGTATTATCCACCTCATAGAAGGCCTGGAGCGTATCGGTGCGACCATAGGAATCGAGGATCAGGTAATAAATATCTGGTTTTTCCGTCGGGCCTGTTCCGGCAGGGCTGGATTCTGCAAGCAACTGGCGCCGACCTTGCGATTGCTGCCAGTAAAACTGGCCAATTTGTCCCAGTGACAGCAAGGTCAAGGAGACAGCAATCAGGTTGAAAGTCGGCACGAGGCGCGGCAACGGCAAGGATTTATGCTTTGCCCAGAGGAAAGAGAGCACGCTCAGACAGCCCCAAAGCGGGACCAGGTAACGCCCGCGTCCCAGGTGCGGGCTGATGTTCCGCAAAACCTGGTAAACATGGCCATAAGCATAAAACAGCAGAATAAGCAAGGAAGCAAGGAAAGCGGCGCGCGACCAGTCTTTGAAATAGAGATACAGCGATCCCCACAAAACCAGGGACGCGAGAAGAGAGAGCATCAGCGGGCGGACGACAACGCCGAGCCGAATCTGGCTGACGTTAACTGCTGCCAGGGCCAGCACTGGATAGACCGCCAGCAAGATCACGTACCACGGCAGGCGAACCCAGGAATCAAATTTTCGTCGGTGGGAGAATGTCATGGGGAATTCCCAGGCCTTCCAGTAAATTCCGAATAGTATTCCAGTGTACCCTTTCCCAGGCGGTTGGACTGGAGTTCGAGTTGTGCGGCGCCAGCATAACGTTGTCCATCTGGCGCAGCGGACTATCGGGCGGTAACGGCTCAACCTCAAATACGTCCAGCGCCGCGCCGGCGATGATACCCTGCTGCAGGGCTTCGATCAGGGCTTTTTCGTCCACAATTGGGCCACGCGCGGTGTTGATCAGGACGGCGTGAGAGGGCATCAGGCGAAGCGTTTGGGCGTTGATGAGATGATAGGAAGTTGGATTCAGGTCGCAGTTGACCGAAACAAAGTCGGCGTTTTGCAGCAGTGTTTCCAGGGTGGTCATGCGAATGCCGCTCTCGGTAATGAAAACGTGGTCAATTTCGACAATATCATTCCCGTAAACCGTCATGCCAAAGGCGCGGGCGCGACGGGCAACGGCTTTACCAATGTTCCCCACGCCGATAATGCCCAGCGTGCATTCGCTGAGCGCGCGCCCCGGCAGTTTTTCCCATACCCCGGCTTTCATGGCTTTATCCATCCAGGGTTGGCGGCGCGCGAAAGCCAGGATATAGCCCAGAACGCTGTCGGCAACGGGCAGGGTGAAGGCGTTCGGCGTGCGGTAGACTTTAATGCCGAGGCGAGCCGCGGCCTGCGAGTCAATCGAATCAATGCCGGTGCCCCACTTTGAAATTACCTTCAGGCGTGGCGCACAAGCCTCCAACACCCGCGCGGTGTACCGGTCGTCGCCGCAAATGGCGCCATCGAACTGGCCCGCGTAGCGCAGTAACTCCGCCTCCTCCAGCCGCTCATGAACTTCGGGTGTCAGCAGGGTCAGGCCGTATTTTTCAAATACCGGGAGAAAGCGGTCCACGTAGGGAAGCATATAAGGCGCAGAGAGCAAAATGGTTGGCATGGTTATTTCCCTGTCTGGCAAGGGTTGGGAATGAAAGAGAAGCGGTAAATGTTCGGCACCGGTGAGGCGTAACTGTAATCTGGCAGCAAAGGGTAATTTGTGCCGAAGTAGGCGTTGAAGACGATGCGAAACGAATTGACTGGCGAGATGGTCGGGTAAAGGTCATCGGCGTGACCGGGCAGGTAATAAGCGTTGAGAATGTCGAAGGCGCGCTCTTTGGATTGCAGCCAGGGGCCGTGATCGCCCTGGACAATGATCACCGGCGGCGGATTGGATTCGGCAATGATGCGCGCCAGAATCGACTCCATCTGGGCGTTGAGGAAGGTCAGGGCAGTCGTGTACCCTTTTGAGTAGGTATCAAAGGTGTATTTCCCATCAGCGTTCACGAATTGCGCGGCGTCTATCTCTTCGCCATTTGGCCCGAAAACGAAAGGAGGGTGGGGAATGATGAGATGCGCGAAAACGAATTTCGGCCCGGGAGTGTGCGGTAGTTCCGGCAGAGTCGCGAAAGCCAGCTGCGTGCGCTCACGAAAACGCGGCGCCCCTAACGGATCGATCTGAAGCATGCCACTTTCCAGCAACTGGCGCGTGAGCGTGGTGCGTAGCAACATGATTTCGAACTCGTTCAGGTTGGGGCTGAGCGGGGAGGGAGCAATGTATTCGTCGGCATCGGTCCATTCGCTCCAGGCGAAGCCGGTGGCAAACGCAACCGTGCGATAGCCGTTTTCTTCGAGGATTTGCCGCACGGCGCTGTGCTTGAGGTCTGCGAAAACCGAAGTGCGACTGATCGTCTCTGGCGTGAGTTCGGGGTGCAGACGCTGGATGTAGTCCATGTTTAACGCGGAGGTCAGCGAGAGGTCGGTGCGCCCATAATTGCTTTGACTGCAAGAGGCGACATAGAAACCCATTGCCTGCAATTGCTGGATGAAGCGGCTGTTATCGTACCCGTACAGGGTCTGAAGGCGATCGGCGCGCGCGTACGAATCCAGAATAATGTAGTATATGTCTGGCAGCGGCTGATCGGGCGGGATATGCACTGTCTGCTGTGGAAGGCGGTTTTCCGCTGCGTTCTCGGCCCTGACTGGCGAGGCGGTGTAAAAAGTGAGCTGCAGGCTCACAAAAACCACCAGCCCAAGCGTCAGGCTGTTCAGCGCCGGGGCGACACGCGAGAAATTCAGCCGACGGGCGGTTGCCAGCAGGAAAATCAGAATCACGCCAGCGGTGGTCAGCAACGGCAAAACGAGGTTGATGTTCGCCACATGTTTCTGACGGAAGAACGAATACAGATGGCCATAGGCAAAAAACACCACTTCCAGCGCCAGGAGCGTCACCGCCGCGCGATGTTTTTGATGCAGGAAGTGCCGCAGCAGGAGGAAAAGCAAGGCGGCCAGCAGCAGCGAAAGCAGCAGCGAACGCAAGGCGGTGCTGGCGCGTACTTCGCCAGCATTCATAGCCAGCAAGGCCAGGATCGGGTACAGGCTGAAGAGAAACGGATAGCAGGGCGCCCGAAGGAAACGTAGCAGATGTTGTCTCAAGGTGGATTCCTCTTCTTATGTGTAACTCGACAATGTTATATTTTCGTATCGTTGTCATGGCGAGGAGCGTTTCTTTGCGACGAAGCAATCCCCAGGCGGTCCATTTCGCCTGATAAAAGGGAGATTGCTTCGCCAAAAACGGCTCGCAATGACATGGCTGAGTAGTTACTCTTGTACTCTCTGCATGTTCTGCGTGCTCCGGGGTGAGTTTTTGCAGTGGACTCACAGGGTGGTTATAAGCACTCAAGCGCCTCTGGCGCGCAGCAGAAAATCACAAACGGCGAAGTCCAGTTCCTCGTCAATATCCCAGGCTTCCGCGGCCTCAATCTCGAACATTAAGGGACGTTCGCCCAGACGGTTGCGTCGCGCCAGCAGGCTTTCTCGGGTGAAGAGGTAAAGGCAGGAATTTTCCATGTAAACCGGTGGCAGGTCCTGCGTTTGCAAAAGAATGGCGGGATTGTGGTTGATAGGGCGTGTGAGCGCGTCCCACAATCGCACTTGCAGGCGGGTGACCGAGAAGAGAGAGTCGTAGGCCGGGTAATTCGCCAGGAACGTCTGAATGGCGCGGGAAATGGTCGCGGCACGCAGCAAGGGGTTGGTGCTGTGGGTTTGCAGGTAAAAATCTGCCGCGACTTGCCCGGTATCGTAGGCCAGAATCTCGTTCATCGGCACCGTATCCGCGCGCAGGTGTTCGGGGCGCGGGAGCACGACTACTTGTGGAAAGTCATGACGCAGGCCGTCCATGATCGGCGCGGAATCGGTATCTACCACGATGTGGCTGATTTCTGGCACGGCCAGCAGGGTTTCGATGATGTGCTGGTAAAGCGGTTTGCCGGCCAGCGGCCGGTAGTTTTTCCCCGGCACACGTTGACTGTGGTGACGCATGGGAACAAGGGCAACCAGAGAGGGCATGGCAGGCACCTGTCCAGAAAGATTTGCGCTAATTATAATGCGCGCTCTGACGCGGGAAACAACGGCCTGAAATAAAAAAGCCGGCCCGTTGCCGGCGGAAAAAAAGTCGGGGCGGGCGGAATTGAACCGCCGACCTCTGCGTCCCGAACGCAGCGCTCTAACCGGGCTGAGCCACGCCCCGAACGGACAGGCGGATTATAATCGCCCCTGTCGGTTTTGACAAGCCAGCGCGTTCTATGGTGTCCATCCAGCGCAAAGGCGGTGGGGAACGTCAGGCTGGTTTGCCAAGCCGGGCGCGTTCTTCGTCCACCACCTTTTCGTCCAGTTTCTTGAATAGCGGCGTTGGCGGGCGGAGCGGCGCACCGGGGAGCAATTCGCTGGGCTGCCAGCGGTCTCGCTGGGCTTCCTCGCGCTGCGGGCGGTAACGCAACACGGTGTGCTCGCCCAGTGCATCGTTGACTGTTTCTACATAAAGTTCACCGAATAACGTACTCTCGTAGCCGAGGAACTGATGAAGGCGCTCCGCAGAAAAGGGCAGGAAAGGCGCAAAGAGAATCTTGAGCGAGTCAATCGCCCGCAGCGCGGTGTAGATGCTGAGCGCAGCGGACTGGCGATTGGTTTTGATTTCGAACCAGGGCGAGGTGACTTCCAGATATTTGTTGACCTCGCCAGCCAGGCGCATGGCTTCTTGCAGCGCCGAGCGTAAGTGGACAGCCTCCAGTTCACGGCCAACCGTTTCAAAGCCGGCGGAGATGGCGGCCAGCAAATCGTGGTCCACGGCGCGCAGTTGACTCACTTCCACCTGCGGCACGTGACCATCCCAGTGTTTATAACAGAACGAGAGCACGCGATGTGCCAGATTGCCCCAGGTAGCAACCAGTTCGTTGTTGTTACGGGCTACGAACTCGGCCCAATCCCAATCGGTATCGCGCAGTTCGGGCATGTTCACGGTAAGGTAGTACCGCAGGGCGTCCGCGTCGTAGCGGGTCAGGGCGTCACGTCCCCAAACGGCCCAGTTGCGCGAACCGGAGATCTTCTGGCCTTCCAGATTCATGAATTGATTGGCCGGCACGTCATAGGGCAGGGTCAGATAGCCTTCCTCGCCGGCAAAGATTTTCAAGAATTCCGTTCCGGCGCCCATCAATTGCGCGGGCCAGAGCGAAGTATGGAAAAAGATATTGTCCTTGCCGATAAAATAAAAGGCGCGTGCTTCCGGGTTGACCCACCATTGCTTCCAGGCCTGGGGCTGCCTGGCAAGAAAAGCCCATTCAATGGCCGCAGACAGGTAACCGATGACTGCCTCGAACCAGACATAGAGGCATTTCCCATCCCATCCCTCCAATGGCACGGGGATACCCCAGTCGAGATCGCGCGTGATCGGGCGCGGCTTGAGACCTTCGCTCTCGATTTTCCCCAGCGATTCGCCCAGGACGGTTTCGCGCATATGCGCCGCGCGCTCGCGCAGGAAACGCTTGACTTCCGGCTCCAGTTTCGACAGGTCGAGATAGAAGTGCTCCGTTTCACGCAATTCCAGGGCGCCATCGCCGGTGCGCGCGCGAGGGTTAATCAACCGTTCCGGCTCCAGGACATTGCCACAACGATCACACTGATCGGAGCGCGCGTTTTCATAACCACAAATGTAGCAAGTGCCCTCCACATACCGATCAGGCAAAAAGCGTTTCGCTACCGGAGAATACCATTGCAGTGACTTCTGGGTGAACATGTAGCCGTTGCGATAGAGTGCCAGGAAAATGGCCTGCGCCACCCGGAAATGATTTTCCGTATGGGTCGTTGTGAACAAATCGTAGGCAATCCCCAGTTTCTGGAACAGTTCCAGAAAACCGGCATGGTACTCTTTATATACGGTCTCCACTGGCCGGCCCAGGGCATCGGCCTTGAGCGTGACCGGCGTGCCGTGCGAATCGGTGCCTGAGACCATCAAGACGCGGTTGCCCTTCAGTCGGTGATAACGGGCGACGATATCGCCGGGCAGGTGCGAGCCGGTGATATTGCCCACATGAATTTCAGAATTCGCGTAGGGCCAGGCAATGGCGACCAGGATGTTCTCCGACATACGTTTCTCCTTCTCCAGACAAGGTAAGAAAAACAAAAAGGCCGCCCGCCGTTTCGGACAGCCTCCCAATCCTGCGCGTCAGGATCAGCGCCTCCCGATGGCGGCTGCCCCGGCACGATGGTACATCATCATCGTTGAGGTCATCCCTGCAATGCTCATGCCTGTAGTTTATACGAGGCGCGAGGGTTTGTCAATGGCAACGCTATCCAACGGCTTGCGCCAGAGGTGAGGCCGGCCATTCGTAATCCGCAATCGTTTTCCACACCAGCGGCAAATCACGGCGACACGCGCCCCATTCGAAGAAACTGACCGCGGCAACTTTCAGGACACTGGCCGCCTCCAGAAACGCTACGATGTCCTGCTCGCGCGGCGCCCAACCCGATGGAGCACGGTAGGCCGCGCCGACTGCCAGATATGGCCGCGCCCAGGGCAGAGCATCGCATTGACGCTTTGACTCATTCAATTGCCAGGCCGCGTTGTGTGCCGCCTCCCAGAAGACCGGCGGCAGGTGAAAATCACAATGTTTCAGAAATACTGCCCAGGGAAAGCGCGGGTGATAGTTGGGGAAACGATAGGCGCTGAGCGCCAGGGGAACGTCCAGTCCCAGGCGCACCTCATGCAGAAAACGTTCGGCGGCGCGCTGTTTATCGAGACGTTCGTAGGCGGCGCCGGCGCGCAGCACGTAGCCGCTCAGTCCAAGCGTATGGACCTGACGCCGCGCGGCCTGCGCTTCGCCATCCGGGTCGTCGCCGTAGATCCTTTGCCAGCCCCAAACGATCATGCCGCAATTCCGCAAAAGATCAACCGTCGCGGCCAGGCCTGTCTCCGGTGCAATGGCGCGCGGGCCGTCGGCGACGTTGATGATGACGTGACTCAGACCAGCCTGCTGTGCCGCATCCCGAATCGCCTGCGGTACGCCATTTTCGCAGGTGGAAATTTCGGTTATCCAGAAGCCTTTGCCTTGCAGCAAGGTCTGGCCTCCTCTCAGCCAACGTTGCCGACCAGCCCCAACTCCGGCGCGATCCGCCGCATCGCCAGAATGACATTGCCAACGTGCTCCCACAGGTCAACGCCGAACTCGGCGGCGGCCTTCTCAATTTCGGTGCGATTGGCGCCGGCCGCGAAGGCGCGGTCTTTCCACTTTTTCTTCACCGAGGAAACTTCCAGATCGAGCAACGAGCGTGAGGGGCGCACCAGCGCCACAGCCACAATCAGACCGGTGATCTCGTCACAGGCATACAGAGCCTTTTCCATCAGGGTTTGACGGGGCACGCCGGTATGGTCAGCGTGGGCCAGAATAGCGCGAATGACATCCTCTGGTACGCCGCGTTGACGGAGAATGGGTTCGCCCGCCAGCGGATGTTCTTCCAGCGTGGGATGAATCTCCCAATCGAAATCATGCAGCAGGCCGGCCAGCCCCCATTTCTCGATATCTTCCCCGTATTTTTCGGCATAGAAGCGCATGGCTGCCTCGACAGCCAGCATGTGTTTGATAAGGTTTTCCCCTTTGACAAACTCGTGGACCATTGCCAGGGCTTCTTCACGGGTCATGAGGCACCTCTTGGGAATCGACAACGATTGGCTCTACTTCGCCCAGAACCGGCAGCGGATGCAGCCAGTGAACATCGAGCAATGCCGTCAGCGTGGCGAATAATTCACGCACATTCCAGTATAACATAGAGGAACGCGGATAAGGCCGTCGGTCGGCGCGTACCCCTGTTGCCTCCAGCCCCAGATGGTTGCAGATATAGATGGCGCGTGGCAGGTGGAACCCCTGCGTCACCAGAATGGCGCTTTCTACCCGAAAGATGGCGTGGGCGCGGTAACAGGTGTCGTAGGTGCGTCGCCCGGCATAATCCAGCACAATATCCCGGTCGGGTACGCCGAATTCCAGCGCGACGCGCCTCATCGCCGCCGGTTCGTTGTAGTCCACGAAGCGGTTATCACCGCTGAGCAGCAATTTCTTCACCTTACCGGCAAAATACAACTCTGCCGCTGTCGCCACACGGTCTTGCAGGATAGGGGTCGGCGTGCCATCGCGCCACAGGCCGGCGCCGAAGACAATCGCCACCGGCTCAGGCGGTATATCCTGAACGGAATAGAGGCGCGGCGCGGCGTAAAGGCCGGTCCAGAGCCGGCCAAGCATTAAAACGACTGCGCCGGTGCCCAGAAAAATCAAAACGATACGCGTCGCCACTGTCATCGTCCGTCGCCACACGGTTTGATTTTACCAGAGTTTCATGTTACACTCTGTAACCCTTCCTGCTCACCCTTTGCGGCAAAGGTTGTCTATGGACGATTTGAAATTCAATGCGGATGGCCTGATACCGGCCATTGTTCAGGATGCGGATAGCGGCGAGGTCTTGATGATGGCCTGGATGAATGCCGAGGCCGTGCAGCGCACGCTGACCAGCGGCGAGACCTGGTTCTGGTCGCGTTCGCGCCGCACTCTCTGGCACAAAGGTGAGACCTCCGGCAATCGTCAGCGGGTGGTCGAGGTGCGCGTGGACTGTGACGCGGATGTCTTGCTGGTTCGCGTTCGGCCAGCCGGGCCAGCCTGTCATACCGGTCATCGCAGTTGTTTCTACCGCGCCTTACGTGGCTGGCCTCCGCAGTACGCTGAAGATTGACTTGCAAAGGAGCCTGATCCGCCGTGAACCTGAACGAGTTATATGCCATCATTCTGGACCGCAAAGTAAATCCCAAAAGCGGTTCGTACACCTGTGAGTTATTTGCCAAAGGGGAGGATGAAATCCTCAAGAAGGTTGGCGAAGAAGCCATGGAGGTCATTCTGGCGGCCAGCAGGCAGAGCAATTCCCGTCTCATTGAGGAGACGGCGGATTTGCTCTATCATCTGCTGGTGCTGCTGGCTGCGCGCAACCTTTCGCTGGCAGAGGTAGAGGCGGAATTGACGCGTCGTCATCAGCCCCGGCCGGAGTGAACCACAGCGTTTGACGGATGCTGTATCGGCTATGGCTGCACAGCCCATAGCTGTAGCGTAGGCGTGGTGACCCAGTGAACGTATGAGCTACGCCACGATACAAACAGCGTACCATCCGCAGTAAAGCCGAGTGGATAGAAGGGGGATAGAACTTCGTGTAAAAGACTACCATCGGAGGCGCGCCGAAACTCTATCTTCGGTTTGTTGAACTGACCTTCCCTGACCCGTGTCCAAGAGGCAATCATTTGGCCATCGGGTGAGAAGGCAACCCCCTCTACTTCGGGAAGCGTGTACAACAGCTTAACGCCACCCGGCCCGACTTGCCATAATTGAAACGCACTCGAAAAAGAAACGGCCAGCGTTTTGCCATCCGGGGAGAAGAATAGCTGTTTGGCCCAGCCTTTATTTTCCCGAATGACGTATAAGAGCACGCCATTCGATGCTTGCCAGAGATAGACACTACCATCGTGTGTTCCCCCGGCAACGAACTGGCCATCGGGCGAGAACGCGACGCTAAGCAATGAGCCGGCTTTGGGCTTCTCCATCTTGAATAAAAGCCGGCCATCGGATACCTGCCACAGGCAAGCCAGACCATCCGCAGATACGGAAACCAGTTTTTCTCCATCGGGGCTAAAGGTTATGTCGGAGATATAATCTCGATGAACCCCGCGCAAAACCGCAATGGGTTCCCCGCTGGTCACGTCCCAGATTCGGATTGCCCATCCTCCGGCAGCGGCCAAGCGGCGGCCATCTTGAGAAAAAGCCAGCGCAGTGATACTGAACTTGTCGTCCTCGAAAGTCCGTATAAACGAACCATCCCGTACGCGCCAAACCTGCACCCGCTTATCCACTTCCCTTGCCACGAATTCCCCATTGGGAGACAAGGCGTATGAGGTCGGAAAGCACCGAAACTCGATACATCGCACCAGAGATGCCCACTCCTGATCGGGAAACGTCTTTAACAATGTGCCGCTTGCTACGTCCCAAATGCGTACCGTGGTGTCTTGTGAAGCCGAAGCGAGTCGTTGGCCATCGGGTGCGAAAGCAACATCGGTGATCGTAGATTTATGTTCTGTCAGGGTGTGTAACCGTCGTTGTTGAACAATATCCCAGATTTCGATAGCATCCCCCTGACCCACGGCCAACAACGTGTTATCAGGAGAGATTGTCACCTGCTTAGCCAATTTGGTATCGGGCAGTTTGAAGAGCCGCCGGTTTTCGCGAATGTCCCATACCTGTACATTGCCAGAGAAGCTTCCCCCAATAGCCAGAAGAGTCCCGTCTGGGGAAATGGCCATATCGGTGATCCCGTGGAGGTTGGCCGGTGCAATTGGCTGCGTGCTATCGTCCGAGAGATTCCATAGCCAGACTTGCTGGTAATCGTACCCGGCAAAAAGCAGTCTTTGACCATCGGGCAAGAAACGCACATTCATGGTCAAGGCTTCAACAGCCTGCTTTGTCTTTTGCAATGTCATATCTGGCAGGCTCCATACTTGAATCTGGCCGTTAGCAATGCCAATGGCGAAAACCTTCCCATCCGGTGAGAAGTCTATGCTGCTGACTTCGTCGGGAAGATTTTCTATTTTCTGCCATGGGCTTCGCTCTGGTAACTGCCAAAGGAAAACATCCCCCTCAGGTGAGCCAGCGGCCAGGACTGAACTGTCTGGTGAAAAAGCCAGGCAATTTATACTGTTTATCGGCAAAAAGATCGCGGCTGTCCAGGTAGATGTATCGTGAACATATATTCCTTCCTCCGCCAACACAGCCAGATAGCGACCATCTGGCGACCAGACCACTTGTTTTCTTATGCCTTGTCCCCACGAGGCGACCATGGTCAGTTGTGCCAGATTCTCCGCTGAAATTCTGGCGGCTGGTGAGGGGTAAGCCGTTTGGAAAAGAACAGGGAGGGGCGGAGTTGGTGTTGGTGTGAACGTTGGTGTGACGGTCAGGGTTGGGGTAGCAGTTGAGGTTGGGAGCAGTGTTACGGAAGGGGGAGGGGCAGAGGCTGTCTTGGCTACCGGCGAGGCGGTGCGCAAAGCGGAACAAGCCGCGAGGATAAGGGCAATGGACGGGAGAAAGGACGAGAATCGTTTCATTGTAACCTCCTTCAGCTACTGTGGATGGCACGTTCGTAAAACACCAGCAGCGTGCTGCCGTACTTCCGTTGCTCAAGTTCGACGAAGTGGCGTAGAGCAAGCGACAGGTATTCGCGCGGGTGAATCTGGACAATTGCCCAGCCATCCTCCACCAGCCAGGTTGGGCTGGCATCCAGCGCCAGGAGGGCGCGCTGCCACAGCCCCTGATATTGTGGGGGCGCGATGTAAACATAGTCGAACTGCCTGTCTGGCGAGGCGGCCAGCAAGGCAAAGGCATCACCGCGCCGCACTTCGGCGCGCTCGCTCAGCCCACAATGATTCAGATTCCAGCGAATAGTCTCAATGGAAAGGCGGTTCAGGTCGGAGAAGCGTACAAAGGCCGCGCCGCGACTGAGAGCCTCAATGCCAATGGCGCCGGTACCGGCGAATAAATCCCACCAGGCAGAGTCAGGCACATCGGCCGCCAGGATATTGAATAAGGCCTGCTTGACCATGTCGGTCACCGGGCGTGTGCTCTCGCCGGGCACCGATTTCAGTTTTCGGCCGCGCGCCAGGCCACCTGCCACACGCAATCCCATCGCGTTTTACTCCCGATGAGGTTGCTCCACGGCGAGGCGCGCGGCGCGCAAATTGCCGTGCGGGGCGATGATGGGCGTCACGCAGCCTGTGGCCAGAATAAAACGCCGCCCCCCGGTCTGGCGTATGGCCTCTTCGGCCTCGCGGCGCACGGCAGTCGCATCGCCAAAGACCAGAGTCTGCTGCCGGAGGCCGCCGCAGAGCACCTGCTTTGGCAACTGTTGGCGCGCTTCAATCAGCGAAGGCCAGGTCTCGCGATCGTGCCAGTTGAGAATGGGGAACGACCAGGCATCAGCAAGGTCGGCTCGTGTGGGAAAATAGATATCCGTGCCGTGCAGGTGAAGCAAATTACACCAGAGCGGCCGCGCGGCTTGCAAGAGGCGTCGGTCGAAGGGCAGACCGAACAAGCGGTATTCTTCCACTGTCAGCAGGCTGGCGCGAGCATGTTGTACGGCGTAAAAAATACCGTCAATTCCGGCCTCGATGGCGGCCTGTACAAAGCGACAGGTAGTCTCGGTAATGGTTTCCAGGCCACGCTGCACGGCGTCAGGGAAGCGCCGCAGATGGGCCAGCAAACGTTCTCCGCCGGCCAGATTCTTGGCCTGCGCCAGCGGACTGAAGATCGTTGCCAGAATGGGGATGTGTGGCCCAAGCAGAGAGCGCAGGAGGCGCAGACAGGAGAGCTGTCCGGCCAGTGAGGGCGCGCCTTGCGGATCCAGCACAGGCAATCGTTCCCAGTCTGCAGGTTGCTGGACGACGCGTCGGGTGTAGCGGCGCGTTCCCTCTGCATCTCCTTCCCATACGTCTTCCACGCCCCAGTCCTTCACGCAGTAGGAAGAAGCCGGCGTGACCTTGACAAAATCAAACTCATAGCGGTGTTGGAAATCCAGAATCGCCGCCGCAAGGGAATCTGGTTCCTGATCGTCCACCGGAAAATGGCGCCAGAGAGCCACCGGCGGACGGTCGAGGGCCGGATCATCGGTCAGACAGGCCTGTACACGCTCACGTGGCGTCAGCATCTTCCCTCCGGGATCGCCGGCCCAACTCGCTCAACAGGCGGCGCATTTCTTCTTCTTCCCCTTCCTGCTGGTGGAAGTATTCGGTCATAAACGCGGAGCGTCGCAGACGCAACGCCATCGGCGCGACGACCCGTAGATCGGAGGCCGTAACGCGCTCGCGGCCGTCGGCGGCGGCGTAGGCGCGAGCCGCCTCAAACCAGGTGATTTCGGCGCGCAGACTGTCTATCCCCATTTTCTGCACCAGCCGAATGGCCTGATTGGCCAGCCGTTCCGGCAGGACCACGCGCGGCAGGCGAGCACGCGCGGCCTGAATTTCCTCCAGCGCGGCCTGAGTCTCGGCAGCATAGAGAGCATTCATGGCGCGCGGATTGGTCAGGTAGGCGCGCACACGACGATAGGCTTCCAGACGTTCGGCAGGCGTATCCAGCCCGCGCACGATGACGCGCAGTCCGAAGCGGTCAAGAATCTGCGGACGGAGTTTCCCTTCTTCGGGGTTCATCGATCCGATCAAAACGAAACGCGAGCGATAAGTCGCAGAGACCGGTCCACGCCGTACTGTAAACATTCCTTGCGCCGCCGCGTCCAGAATGGCATCCACAATATCGTCGTTCAGTAGATTGACCTCGTCAATATAAAGGAGATTGCGGTCGGCCTGAGCCAGAATGCCGCGCCGGATGCGCGGCCGGTTGGGAATGGGCGAGGTGCCTTCTTCTGCCCAGCCAACGACATCTTCGAGACGGGAGTTCAACGGTAGCTCGATGAGGCGCACCCGATCGGGCGCCGTCAGCGGTTCGCCGCGCGCGTACTTTTGCGCGCATGTCGGGCAGACCGCGTCCATGCCGCCTGTCTCGATGTCCTCCGGCATACAACCGTAGTAGCACAGAGAACGTTCTACTTTCGGGAGCAATTCGACCAGCGACCGGACGGCCGTCGTTTTGGCCGTGCCGCGTGGCCCAATCAATAGAATCCCGCCGGTATTGGAGTTGATGAGGCCCAGCAGCAGGGCCAGTTTCATTTCTTTCTGTCCGACAATTGCCAGGAAGGGGAATGGTACGACTTCTGCCAGCCGGCCTTCCTCTGGCGGCGGCAAAGGCACACCGCGCCCGGCCACATAGTCCACCAGATCGCGCAGCGAGCGGAACGGGTGGGCGATACGCTCCTTTGGTTCTGTTTCGGTTTCGAGCGGCGGCGCGGCCGCAGTGAGCGTACTGTTCGTCTCGTCGGGATTCATCGGGGCAACCCTTCGATTTTGCCTGTTGTCGTAACTACCTGTCCATCCATGTCATTGCGAGCTGCAAAGGCAGCGAAGCAATCTCAGGTTTCACAAAAGCAATAAGAACATTCATGAGACTCGCGGGGGATTGCTTCGGCGGCAACTCGGGCGAGCCTCGGCGTGGCCCTGTCGCCGCCTCGCCATGACAGGGGTAGTAAGTAACTGTTGTCAGCACATGGCCCGGCCTGTCCTGCGGGCCTGGCGGCCGGGGAGGGGGGCCGGGACCTGAGGCGGCGGTGAGGGTCAATCCATATCCTGGCGCAGTTCACCGGCATCCGGCGGATGCAGGCGCTCTGGTTCCTCCAGCAAAACGTCCAGCACGCTGTAGGTGACCTCTTTCATCATTGGCGCCAGCGGTACTGTGGCGGGCGGACGCAATTTGGGTGGGGGCGGAGGAGGCGTTTTGCGTGGCTTAAGTGTGCTGGTGGCGCGCTTGCGCAGAATGCGCCGATCCTCGCTCAGGTAGCCTACATAGTATCCGAGCACGGAATAAACCTCGCGCTGCGGCGTGACGAAGCCAATCCACTCGCCCAGACGATTGAAGAGATAAGGATAAGCCAGAAACGCCTCGGCATCTCCTTTGGTGGTATAGATAGGGATAATTGTCTTCTGCGCGTCCATATCAACCACACCCATTCCAGATTTGGCAGACGTACATAGACCAGAGCTGGCCGCCTGTTTCCTCGTCTAAAGATATTTTACACCATGCCGGCCACCGTTCGGGCATCTTCAACTGCTTACATCATTATACGTCCAATAGCGATTGGCGAAAAAGTTCCATAACATGACCAGGCCGACTGCAATGGCCAGAGTAAAATTCTTGGCGGCGTAGGAAGGCGAAAGCGGCAATGAGACACGCTGGCACAACCGCAGGAGCGGTGGTTCGAGCCAGTACAAAATGGGAATGCGCAGCAAAACGCCGGCCACATTGACCACGAAAAACATCCCCAGCTGCTGCCAGATCGCTCGGGAGCGGGAATCGGGGTATGTCCAGTAGCGATTCCACAGGAAGTTGCTGATGACGGCGCAAACGAACGAAATCGTCCCGGCCACAACCAGCGGCGCAGCGAGAAGGCGCGTGAGCAGATTCATCACGCCGAAATCCACCACCGCGCCGATTGCACCGACAACCATAAACTTGGCGAAGCGGACGCGCTCGCGCGTGCTTGTCAGCAGGATCATACCAGGCCCATTTTTTGTTTGAAGTATGGGATGGTGCGGGCGATTCCTTCCTCCAGAGAAACTTTCGGTTCCCAGCCCAACAGGGTGCGCGCGCGGGTAATATCGGGCTGGCGACGCTGAGGGTCGGAGCCTAGACGTTTATCCGGCAGGAAAACCACGCCGGCGCGGTTGCCGGTCAAGCGGTTAATGGTCTCGGCGAACTCCAGAATGGTGGTCTCGACCGGATTGCCAATGTTGACCGGTTCGTGGACATCAGCCATCAACAAGCGTACAATGCCTTCGATCAAATCGTCCACATAGCAAAACGAGCGCGTCTGCTGCCCATCGCCATAGATAGTGATTGGCTCGCCGCGCAAGGCCTGTTGCAAGAAATTGGGCAAAGCGCGTCCGTCATCCAGCCTCATGCGCGGCCCATAGGTGTTGAAGATACGCACGATGCGCGTGTTCACGCCGTGGGCGCGGTGATAGGCCATGGTCAGGGCTTCCGCAAAGCGTTTGGCCTCGTCATATACCGAACGCGGGCCCGTGGGATCAACATGACCCCAGTAGGTTTCCGTCTGGGGATGCTCCAGCGGGTCGCCGTAGATTTCGCTGGTGGAGGCCAGCAGGTAACGTGCCTGATGCGCTTTGGCCACACCCAGCGTATTGTGCGTGCCCAGCGCGCCGGCTTTCATGGTTTGAATGGGCAGGTTGGGATAGCCGTAAGGCGAGGCCGGGTTGGGGCTGGCCGGCGAGGCAAAGTGCAGAACGGCGTCTACTTTGCCGGGGACAAAGATATATTGCGAAACGTCGTGGCGATAGAAGGTAAAGCGCGGCTCTCCGGCCAGATGCGCCAGATTCTCGGCGCTGCCGGTGATGAAATTATCCATGCCGATCACCTCGTGCCCCTCTGCCAGCAGGCGGTCGCAGAGATGGGAGCCGAGGAAACCGGCGGCTCCTGTAATCAGAATGCGCATGCTCCATTACTCCAGGCTAAAGATAAGGTGCTCCTTCGCCCAGTCAGGGGGGTGGCTGGACATGGCCTGATTCTACCTGCACATGGCCTGAACGTAAACCTCCCCCGTTCTCTACTTCCCATGTGCCTGGCTATCTGCGCCGCCGGGACAGGCTGAAAAGCCGGCCCCGCCGTTCCCGGCATCAACTGCAGGTACACATTACCCCAAGGGGAGAAAGATGCCGGCCCAGGGAATCCCCATCCTCCTGAATATCGCCGGCTGGTCAATCTGGGTGCCCAGTGGGTCTCGAACCCACATCCTTCTGATCCACAGTCAGACGTTCCGCCAATTGAACTATGGGCACCGTACACAGTACGGGCGTGATTATATCACTGCCCGGCACGAGCGACAAGCCCGCCGCGTTTATCAAACAAAACGTTCCCTCAGAAACGACCCTGAAACAGCCCCCTTTTCCGCGACATGTTCATTTGACTCGACCGGTTATCTTAACCACGTAGCGCGTTTCTGCCTGTTCTGTTTTACAATAGACCTGTGTTACGCTTCTGCTTCTTGATCAGCCTGCTGCTTTTGCTTCTCCTTTCATTGACTGCTTGCGTTGCGCCGGCCTGGACTTCCCGTCCCTGGGAATATGGCGATGTGCGCGCCCTGGATGCCCCGGACGCGCCCTCGCCGCCAGTAGATATCCTCGCCGTGTACCTGCGGCGGAACGCGCTGGACATCGAGATCAGGGTGGATTTGCTGGATCTGGACCAGGCGGAAAAGGATGAGTATCTGCTCCAGGTGATGCTTTGGGATGGGCAACAACTGCGCCAGGCCACACCGCTGGTGATCACGATACCGGCCACGCGTCCGGTACGGGCTTCCGGGCCGTTTCCAATCACGCCGCGCGTGGTGCGCGATCCGTGGCTGGACACAGTAACGATTCGTCTCAACGCTGTCCATCTTGGGCGCGATATTCGGGTGGACGTGGCAACGTTTCTGCCGCCAGGCCGGGAACCCGCCGACAGGGTTACGGGAGTGCGCTTGAATGCTCTCCCACCGCCCCGTGCTCCTCTTTTGCTGGCCTTTTGGGACTCTTTCCCGGCGGTTACTCCAGCGCAGGCTCTACGGCGTTGGGATGGCGCTCACACAGGGCCGGGGGGTGGCCGGCACGGCTTGCGTTACGTTCTGGACAATGCAGAACGATACGGGATTCCGGTTGCTTTGCTGGACTTGCGCACGCCTTCCAGTCTGGCGGCCTTCAATTTTCTCACCGGCACGAAACAACTGCAGCGTTTGTTGAATCGGCGTTTGCTCATGCTGCCGGAAGTGGCTTATAGCGAACCGGTTGATGTTGCGCTGGCGTTTGGACGCCGCGCCTCGCTGGCCCTGGGTTTGCCGTCCAGCCCGTTTCTGTACGCGCCGGCAGACCGTTCACTGCCTCTTTCGGTCAACCGCTTCCTGCCAATGACCGAGGATACGCACCTGTTCCTGCAGGGAATCCCGCTACCGCGCCGTGCGCCAGAGACGCAAATCACGCCCGATGGCCTGACGCTGGAGGTACGCCGCGCTCTGTTGGAGACTGCACTTTCGCCGGACGAGACCGATGTGGTTGTGCTGGGCGGTTCTCTGATGGAATCCGAGTGGGGCAGCGCAGAATCCACGGCAGCCGCCTTCGCCTGGATCGCGGCTCATCCCTGGATTTGGGCCTTGAGTGGTGAGGACGTACTGACATTTCCGCGTCAATCAATGGGGACAGTCTCCTGGCCGGCTGATGCGACGCAGCGTGCTTATCCTTTGTATACGACCTCGGCTCAACGCCTGCCGTTCGACTCGCTGACCTTGCAGGCGACCCTGCGGAGAGAACTGCGCGCCGCGCCCTCCAATGCAGTGACCGAAAGCGCCTGGGAGCTTTATCTGAACCTGACCGCGCCCACTTCTGACGGGCGCCTCGCGGCCCTACGCGCCCAGTATCTCGGTCTGGTGGGGGATTTGCTGGCGGCCGCGCGTTGGGCAGAATCGCCTTCCGTAATATCGGCCTGCAACACGGATATTGATTACGACGGCGAGGCCGAATGTCTCCTGACCAACGCGGCTTTCTTCGCGGTACTGGAAGCAGATGGCGCCCGCCTGACCTTTCTTTTCTGGCGCGATGGGCAAACGATCCATCAACTGGTGGGACCCGGCGCGCAGTTCGCGCAGGCCATGAGCGATCCTTCGCTCTGGCAGTTCGAGCGCGGCCCGGCAGCCGATCCTGGCGTTGTCCCTGGCGGCTTTGTGGACGTTGATGCCCCCTGCGCTTCTTACCACGTGACCTCTGTGGCTGCTTCCGAACTGGGATTCATTTCCCCGGATGGGACGCGCCGCAAGACCTTTCGTATTACAGAAGGGGCGGTGGAGATGCAGTTGCGCACCTCAGCGCCGGTGACGGTGCTGCTGCCGCTGGCGGTAGAGCCGGCGTCCTTCTTTTTCGGCGGCGCGCAGTATCGTGGCCGGTTGACCTCTGATTACTGGCAATGGGGGGTGTCTGGTGGCCCAGAGGTGATCGTCCAGACCGATGCGCCGTTTACAGCGCATGGTTTCAACGCTTCCTGGCCGCTGCTGACGGTCCCGGAGAACCCCGATCTGGATTACCCCACCGGGCACTACTATCCTTTCCCTCTGGCGCTGGTGCGCTGGAACGGCGAACGGGATTTTTCGGTCCGCCTTCGCCCTGTTCCCTGATGAAATCTGTGCTGGCCTGGATGCGAGCGCGCCTCAGTATCGTTCCCAGTGCAAGACCTGATCCAGCGGTTTTTTCTCACGCGTCGGGTTTTCTGCCGGGCGGCCAATGGGTACGAGCGCCAGCAGACGCTTCTGCCTGGGAACGCCGAGCAGTTCTTTGAAATGTTCCTCGCGTGGCAGAGCATCTCCCTCCACCCAGCAGGAACCGTAACCCAGGGCAGTCGCGGCGATGAGCATATTCTGAATGGCCGCCGAACCGTCCTCCACCCACCAGCGCGTGGACGGATCGAGCACAACGGCAATCACTGCCGGCGCTTCGGCGATCCACCCGCCGGCCGGGCGAAATTGTTCGATCACTGCCCGGTTGGTGACTACGATGAAATCCCAGGGCTGGCGGTTACTGCCGGTCGCAGCCAGACGGCCAGCGTCAACGATGGCCTCCAGGTCCTGACGGGGAACAGGATCGGGATGATATTTGCGGATGCTGCGTCGTTTGCGAATGGCTTCTAAAGCGTCCATCGG
Source organism: Anaerolineales bacterium (assembly GCA_034436275.1). Taxonomy (GTDB): domain Bacteria; phylum Chloroflexota; class Anaerolineae; order Anaerolineales; family Villigracilaceae; genus DAOTVX01. The sequence goes on from DAOTVX010000098.1 coordinate 42,578, forward strand.
TTCCTCCGTAAAAACGGGGCTGAACATGGCATGCACCTCGGGATGGTTTCACGTACTGTAACTGTTTAGCCCTGTCTCAAAACCGTTGTGGATGTCATGGCGAGGAGCGTTCTTGGCGACGAAGCAATCCCCAGGCACTCCATTTCGCCTGATAAAGGGGAGATTGCTTCGCCAAAAAATGGCTCGCCATGACAGGGCTGAGTAGTTACAGGCGTAGAACGTAAAGAATAAAGCGTCCAAGCGGAAGGCGGAACGCGCAAGGTGTCAGGAGGTGGTGTGATGCGTGCGCGACGTGCGTTGCTGTATATGCCCGGCGATGACCGTCATAAAATCGAGAAGGCGATTGCGTCAGGTGTAGATTGTATTTGCATGGATT
>DAOTVX010000099.1:0-45450 GCA_034436275.1 Anaerolineales bacterium
GGGATTGCTTCGCCGCCTACGGCGGCTCGCAATGACAAGGATAGATAGTGGGTAGGTTGTTACCCTTACCTTAAGATGCGGAGGGAAGCCCCATGTCCGCTGTGCTGGAATTGCGCGGGATCACGAAGGCATTTCCTGGCGTGCTGGCGAATGATCATGTGGACCTGACTTTGGAGAAAGGGGAGATTCACGCCTTACTTGGCGAAAATGGCGCCGGCAAAACCACCCTGATGAACATCCTTTATGGACTCTACCATCCCGATGAGGGGAAGATTTTTGTTCGTGGCGAGGAGGTCACCATCTCCAGCCCGCGCGATGCCATTGCCCAGGGAATAGGGATGGTGCATCAGCATTTTATGTTGATACCGGTCATGACGGTAGCGGAAAATGTCATGCTGGGGGTTGAAACGACGAAAGGCAGACTGGTGCTGGATCGGGCGGCGGTCGCTCAACGCATTCGTCAGATTTCGGAGCAGTTCGGTCTTGAAGTAGATGCCGGAGCGTATATCAAAGATTTGCCGGTTGGCATACAACAGCGGGTTGAAATTATTAAGGTTTTATACCGTCAGGCAGAGATTTTGATTTTGGATGAGCCGACAGCGGTGCTGACGCCGCAGGAGGTGGACAGTTTGTTCAAAATCCTGCGCGCCCTGACAGCGCAGGGAAAGTCGATCATTTTCATTACGCATAAGTTGAAAGAAGTGTTGGCCATTGCCGATCGCATCACGGTTTTGCGGGGCGGGCATGTGGTGGGCACCGTCAGGCCGGCGGAAGTAACGCAGGAGAAACTGGCCGCGATGATGGTCGGGCGCGAGGTCAATCTGGTGGTGCCGAAGCAGCCGGCCCAACCGAAAGAAGTGGCTTTGCAGGTGGAGAACCTGTATGTGTACGATGAACGCCAGCACCTGGCAGTGCGCGGCGTCTCATTTGAGGTGCGGGCGGGGGAGGTCTTGGGAATTGCTGGCGTGCAAGGCAATGGTCAAACCGAACTGGTCTATGCTTTGACCGGCTTGTTGCCGATTGCCGACGGCGAAGTACGTTTGCTGGGAAAGCCTTTGCAGCATGTCTCCCCGCGCCGGGTGTTGGAACAGGGCGTTGCCCATGTGCCGGAAGATCGTCAGCGGCATGGGCTGGTGCTCTCGTTCCCGGTGCGCGATAACCTGGTGCTGTGTACCTATTATCGTCCGCCCTTTGCACGTGGTCTGGCCTTACAGGAAAAGACGATCGCGGCCACGGCCACGGCGCTGGTGCAGCAATTTGATGTACGCACGCCGGGTATTTTCACGCCAGCCTCTGCGCTGTCGGGCGGGAACCAGCAAAAGGTCATCATTGCCCGCGAATTCTCGCGCCCGATCCAGGTGCTGATTGCGGCGCACCCGACGCGGGGCCTGGATGTCGGCTCAATCGAGTACATTCACAGTCGTATCATTGCCAAACGCGATGAGGGTGTGGCAGTATTGCTGGTCTCGCCTGAGCTGGACGAGATTATCGCGCTTTCGGATCGGATCGCGGTGATGTATCGAGGACAAATTGTGGAAATTGTGCCGGCGCGCGGGGTAAATAAAGAATATCTGGGCCTGCTGATGGCCGGCGTCCGGCCGGCGGAGGCGTTGAAGACCACGCCACGCGGCGGCGAAGAGGTGGTGGAACGAGTCTTCTGAAACAGGAGGCGTCCTTGACCCGAAGGAATTTTCTTTCCAGGAAACTTGCGGACCGCAGGACCTCCCCGGAGCGGCAGCCACGGTCCTCGTTCTGGCAAGAGTTGCTGATACCGGTGCTGGCAGTTTTTACCGGTCTGGTGGCTGGGGCCGTGATCATTGTCGTCACAGATGCGACAGTGATGGCGGCTTATCGCAATTTCTTTCGCGCGCCGTGGCAGGCTTTGCAGGCTACCTGGCAGGCGATTGCCAGTGCCTATGGAGCGTTGTTCTATGGTTCCATTGGCAGCCCGCGCGAACTTCTGGAGGGCTTTCGGCTGTATCAGGCAAGCGGAGATAAACAGGCGTTGTATAAGGCAATCTATCCTTTTACCGAGAGCCTGACAACGGCGACGCCGTATATCTTCGCCGGTCTCGCCGTCGCCCTGGGGTTTCGCTGCGGTTTGTTCAACATTGGCGCCGAAGGTCAATTCTTTATCGGTGCTCTGGCATCGGCCTGGGTAGGGTACAGTCTGCTCGGCGTGCCCTGGTATCTGCATTTACCACTGGCGTTACTGGCGGGGGCAGTGGGGGGCGCGCTCTGGGCGGCGGTGCCGGGCTATCTGAAGGCCGCCACGGGCGCTCATGAAGTGGTCAATACGATTATGATGAACTGGATTGCCTTTCGGCTGAGCGATTGGTTACTCAACGGGCCGATGAAGGCGACCGGCTATCGGCCGGTGACGCCGGTGATAGAAAAAAGCGCCGAACTCCCGCGTTTCTTTCCGGATCCGTTGCGCTTTAACGTTGGCTTTTTCCTGGCGCTGGTAGTTGCTGCGCTGGTGTACTGGTTGCTTTTCAAGACGACTCTCGGCTTTGAGATTCGCGCCGTTGGCGCCAATCCTGATGCCGCTCGCTATGCGGGCATGAACATCAAGCGCAATTTTGTCCTGGCGATGGTGTTGAGTGGGGCTCTGGCGGGGCTGGCCGGCGCCAGTCAGGTTTTGGGTGTGGATCATTGGGTGGGACAGGGTTTTTCGGCTGGCTATGGCTTTGACTCCATCGCGCTGGCTTTGCTGGGGAAAAGCCACCCGCTGGGGGTAGTGCTGGCGGCCTTGTTGTTTGGTTTCCTGCGTAGCGGGGCAACGCGGATGCAGTCGCTGGCCGGAATCCCGATTGACATTATTTCGGTCATTCAGGGGTTGGTCATCGTCTTTGTGGCCGCGCCGGCGATTATCCGCGCCCTGTATCACATCAAGGCGGCTCGCACGGAAGAAATCGTTTTGACGCGCGGCTGGGGAAAGTGAGGGTGCCATGGCGGAGTTGACCCAATCTCTGGCGAAAAAATCCCGACAGCGCCGTCGGTTGACTGGCGGCATTGTACTCCTGCTGACCGGCCTGTTGATGTATGTGCTCTTTGCGACGGGTCTGGAGGCGAACCAGCAGTCAACGCTGGGCCTGAATGCCTTGCGCTCGCAGGCCTTGCCGGTTCCCGATTTAGTTTTGCCGGTGCGAACGACGATTTACGCGCTGATTCTGACGGTGGTCTTTTTGGGCGGCTGGCAGCTGGCGCGAGGCGTGCGGCATACGGGTATCCTGCTGGGCGTGGCGGCGTTTTGCTTTGTGACGGCGTTCCTGGTCTGGGCGGCGCGTGGCACTTCATTCAATCTGGTAGGCATGTTGAGCAGTTCGGTAGTGCGCGCCACGCCCATTGCGCTGGCGGCCCTGTGCGGCGTGATCAGCGAACGGGCTGGCGTGGTCAATATTGCCATTGAAGGAATCATGCTTATCGCCGCGCTGACCTCGGTAGTGGCGGCCACACTGACTCATAACCTGTACGTGGGCTTGCTGGTGGCGGTCTTTTCAGGCGCGCTGGTGGCGGCGCTTCATGCCTGGCTGGTGATCCGCTTCCGGGTGGACCAGATTGTAAGTGGCGTTGCCATCAACATTTTCGGTACGGGCATTACCAGTTTCATTTCCGCCCGTTTTCTAGAGAGAAACACCGACCTGCTCAATAATTCAGGCACTTTCCCCATTCTCCCTGTTCCGCTTCTCTCCAGGATACCCATTTTGGGGCCGATTTTCTTTGAGAACAACCTCATTGTCTATTTGATGCTGCTGCTGGTAGTTCTTTTGCATGGAATCCTGTTTTATACTCCCTGGGGGCTACGTACGCGGGCCGTTGGGGAGCATCCGAAAGCCGCCGATACGCTGGGGGTCAATGTGTTCCTGATGCGTTATGTGAACGTGATTATCGGCGGCGCGATTGCCGGCCTGGGTGGAGCGTATTTCACACTGGGCTCGGTGGGACGCTTTGATGAGATTATGACTGCCGGTAAAGGGTTCATCGGCCTGGCCGCGATGATTTTCGGCAAGTGGACGCCCTTTGGCGCCTTTGCCTCTTCACTCATCTTTGGCTTTGCCGATTCGATGCAGGTGAAATTGCAAATCCTGCGCGTGCCCATTCCCTCAGAATTTCTGGCTATGGCGCCCTATCTGGTGACCATGATTGTTCTGGCTGGTCTGATTGGCCGCGCTGTACCGCCGGCAGCGGATGGTCAACCTTATGAAAAGGAGTGAGGTCGCACAGGGCGGATGAGTGGCCTGAACGGCGAGATGATGCGCGAACGCCGGCGCAGGTGGTTATTCTGGCTATGGCTTGGGGGCATTTTGTTTCCCCTGGCTTTTGCGGTGCAGTATTGGGACGCGGCGCGGCAGGTGTTTGCTTACCTGTTTGCGCCGCGCTGGGTGCACGTGGTGATGCATGCTTTCCTCTATGCTATCCTGGCCGCGTTAGGAGAACAAGTCTTGTTTGCCGGGCGGCGCAAGGCGCTGGCATGGATTTTCGGCTTCGTGTTGCTGGTTGGCGTTGTTCAGGAAGGGCTGCAGCTCCTGCCTCAACGTACCTGGCCGGGTTGGTGGGAGGAAGTGTTCGACGTGAGCGTAGATGTGGGCGGCGCGGCTCTGGGGTTGTGGGCAGGGCGAATCTGGAGACGAAAAAACGCCCCGCTGGGGGGCGTTTCAGGCGGAGAGGGCGGGATTTGAACCCGCGTTCCCTTGCGGGAAACACGCTCTCCAGGCGTGCGCGCTAGGCCAGACTACGCGACCTCTCCGTCTTGAGCGCGGCAAATTATACCAGAGAATGCGGCGTGTCAGGGAACGTAGTGAAGCGGCGGAGTGGACAGGCGGCTCTGACGGCGTATTTACCGCCCCAAGCGCTTAAAGTCGTTCTTCCATGGCTTTGGCGGCAGCGGCGGAGCGGGTGCGCACATGGAGTTTTTCGAAGATGGCTTTGAGATGCCGCTTGACGGTGTTGGTGCTGATCAACAATCGTTCGGCGATTTCTTGGTTCGTCATGCCCTGGGCGAGCAGTTCGAGCACTTCGCGTTCGCGATCGGTCAGGGCCGCCAGTTCCCCATGGGGCTGGCGCGTTTGGGTGGCTTCCCGGGTCAGACGGTGGAAGGCGGCGCGGTCGAACGTCTGTTTTTCCAGACAGGCGAAGATGTGGTACTCGCTGTAGGCGCGCTGGATGGTCGCGCGCGAAGCCGCGCCACTGACGACAATCGTTGGCACGTTCAGCCTCTGCGTCATTTCCAGCAAGCGGTACCCCTCCAGGTCGCTTGCCGGGGTTGGAGTGCGCCAGAAAGCGCCGGATAAGGACAGGTCTACCACGGCGAGGATGAACTTCTCGCGTCGCAGGTCACCGAGGGCTTCTCCATAGCCACTGCAGGCGCGCACGGTAAAGCCGACCTCGGTGAGGAGTTCTGTCAACAGAGCGCGCCAACCGGCGTCATCATCCACAACCAGCGCTTTTTTCCGGCTTTCCCGGCTGGGCGTGGCTGTTTGGGGGAAGGACGGCATCGTTGAGGGCAGAGGGAATGTCGGAGCGGTGGAGAGAGCACGGGCAACGATATCGCGGAACTGGGCACGCTGGAAATTTTCTTTGCGCAGAAAAGTCAGCGCGCCGTACTCGGTCAGCGCCGCAACCGCCAGTTCAACGGTGGCGAAGCCGGTCAACATGATGGTCTGGCAGTTTGGATCGAGGCGGCGCGCCGCGGCCAATACTTGCAGGCCGTCCAGATTATTGTGATCCTTTTCATCCAGGGAAAGGTCAACGACTGCCAGCCGATGCGCTTGCTTCTTGAGACAGGCCAGCGCTTCGGACAAGGTGCCGGCTACCTCTACTTCCAGATTACAATCTGAAAGGATCTCGGCCAGGATTTGCTGCCAGGAAGAATCATCCTCGACGACCAGGGCGCGCGCCAGGGAAGAGTTCATCATGGCTACTCCTCTCCTCGCGGGAGGCGCAGGCGGAAAGTGGCCCCATGCTGGCCATCGCTTTCCACGGTGATTGTGCCGCCCAGGCGGTTGATCAGCGTCTTGACCCACCAGAGTCCGAAGCCCAGTTTGGCGGGACGCGCGCCGCCGCGTCCGGAATAGTTCAGTTCGAAGATGCGTTCGTGCAATTCGGGAGGAACGCCGGGGCCGCTATCGCTGACCGTCACTTCTATCCATGGTCCGTTTACGCTGCCGCGCACGATAATTTGCCCCTTGCCCTGCATGGCTTCGACAGCATTTTCGAAAAGATTGGCAAAAACAAATGTCAGACTGGGCGCGCTGGCCATGACCATTGGCAGGCGCTCCAGCCCTTCGGTCTGGATCGAGACGCCGGGCGGCAAATGGCTGGACTGGATGGCTTCGGCGACGCGCGCAGCCACCTCTACCGCTTCCGGGCGGCTGGGGCGCAGGTGGGAAAGATTTTCGCGCACCGTCCGCAGGGCCTCTGAAGCGCAGCGTTCGATTTCACTCAGGTTGTGCAGCAGATAAGGATCGGTTTCGAGCAAGGAGTGGTATTTATCCTGAATATTCTGCACGCGCACAGGGATAGTGCCTACCTTGTTGTTCAGGTGGTGTAGCAGGTTCGAAGCAATGTCACCTACCGCCGCGAACATTTCTGCGGTGGAACGTTGCTCCTGGACGGCCCGCAGGGCTTGTTGCTGTTGTTCGTTTTGTACGGCCAGGGCGGCATAATGTGCCAGACAGGTCAACACTTTTTTATCCCACTCGGATTCGGCAAAGCGTCCTGGTTCGTCGCTGGTGCTGTAGACGCTGAGAGCCCCTGTGGGGCGGGCGCCCTCTCCAGCAGCGACCGGTACAATCAACGCGCGTGCCCAACGATGACGCCGCGCCAGATCCGGTCGATGGAAGCGTGGATCGTGGCTGACATCCTGGGCGATGACCGGCGCCCGTTCCAGGACTGCCTGACCGGCAAGACTGCCGTGCAGAGGGATGCGGTCTCCGTGTTGGTGGCCGCCGGAGGCCACGCGCATGACCAGTTCTTCGCCTTCAACCAGCCAGATCGCGGCATCGGCGGCATTGAGCAGTTCGCAGGCGGCATGGGTGATGTGGGTCAGCACTTCCTGGCAGGGTTGGGTCAGCAGCAGGCGGGCAATGTCCAACAGGGCATCCAGCAAGCGCACTTCCTGGATTGCCGCCACCGCGTAGGTGGCCAGGGTTTGCAGCAGGTAACGGTCGTCTTCGCTGAAAGCGCCTACTTCCGGGCTTTCCAGGTTCAGGACTCCCTCCAGACGGCCACTGGCGTTGATTAAGGGCACGGCCAGCTCAGAACGCATGGTCAGGCTGGCATCCAGTGGGTAGTACACTTTTGACCAGGGTTCTGCCTGCAAATCGGGAATCAGGATCGCCTGGCGGGAACGTGCGACCCAGGCCATGATGCTGTTGGAATCAAGCGTGATCGCCTCTACCATAGGCTGGTGGAGATGTTCGCCGGCCACTGCGCGCGTGATCAGCGTTTTGCCATCTTTATCCAGCAGGCGGAAGATGCCGTAGCGTGCGTTGGTGACTTCCAGCGCGAATTGCAGGATGAAATGCAGGGTTTCTTCGAGCCGCAGACGCGACGAAATCAACATTGCCGCGCGATGCAGGCGGCGCAAGCTCTCTTCCTTGCGGCTCAAGTCACGGCGCATATCGCTCAACCGATGACTATGGTAAATTGCCATGGCCGCCTGGTTGACGAAGTTCTCGAGCATCAGCAGTTCCAGGCGATTAAAGTGACGTTGCTGGTGCAGATATACGTATAGCGCGCCGACGGCCTGTTGAGCAACGATCAGGGGGAAACAGGCGGTCACCTGCACTCCCAGGGCCCGATAGTAAGGATGCACGTCCAGGTCGGGTTCTTCGTAGGAGAGCACGCGGCGGCGTTGCTCGATGGCGCGCATGCCAATCCCGTTGGGACGGGGGGCGTCCTCTGGGTCGGGCAGGCGGCGGGGGGAATGACGGTTGATCTCGCCGGCGGAAACGCGCGAGGCCGGTTCGAACGCTTTGCGCCCAGCATCGAAGGTGTAAATGACTGCCGAGGCGCCAGGGATCACGCGAATGGCGCTCTCGACAATCAGGCGCAGTGTCTCTTCACCGTTGCCGACATTGTCAGGCGCAAGGCTATTGATGGTCGCGCCGACCTGATTGAGGCTGGCCAGTGCCTCTAACAGGCGGGAATCCGGGTCGGAAAGCGGGGAGGCATGCTGTTTCATGCTACGGGAATTTTAACACGCGTCCGGCGCCGCACAGTGGCAAAAAAAGGCTGAAGCAGGGCCTCAGCCTTTCCCGGTCAAGGTCGAAGTGCGCGAAAGCGGTTGTGCTGATCAAATGTCATAGTACAGAACGAACTCGTACGGGGTGGGGCGTATGCGCACCGGGTCCAGTTCATTCTTGCGCTTGTAGGTGATGTAGGCCTCCAGCAGGTCAGTGGTGAAAACATCGCCTTTGAGCAGGAATTCGTGGTCGGCTTCCAGCGCATCCAGCACCTCGCCCAGTGAACCGGGCACCTGTTTGATCATTCTGGCTTCCTCAGGCGGGAGTTCGTAGAGGTCCTTGTCTATGGGTTCGCCGGGATCAATGCGATTCTGGATGCCATCCAGGCCGGCCATCAGCAAGGCGGCAAAGCACAGGTAGGGGTTGCAGGAAGGATCGGGCGCGCGAAACTCAATTCGTTTGGCTTTTGGATTCTTGGTGACGGGGATGCGGCAAATGGCCGAACGGTTGCGCTGCGAGTAGGCCAGGTTGACCGGCGCCTCATACCCCGGCACCAGACGCCGGAAAGAATTGGTGGTGGGAGAAGTCAGCGCCAGCAAGGCCGGGGCATGTTTGAGCAGGCCGCCGATGTAGTACTTCGCGGTCTCGGAAAGGCCAGCGTAGCCAGCGGGATCGTAGAACACATTGGTATCGCCTTTCCAGAGTGATTGATGACAGTGCATGCCGGAGCCGTTATCGCCAAAGAGCGGTTTGGGCATGAACGTGACCGTCTTGCCATGCTGGCGGGCGACGTTCTTGGCAATGTACTTATAAATCAGAAGTTTATCGGCCATGCGCGTCAGGCTGTCGAAGCGCATGCCCAGTTCGCTCTGACCGGCAGTCGCGACTTCGTGATGGTGGATTTCCGTCGGAACGCCTGCTTCTTCCAGGGCCATGACGATTCTTGAACGTATTTCTTGCAGGGTGTCGGCCGGCGGCACAGGAAAATAGCCGCGCTTGGGTTGAATCTGACCGCCTTTGCTATTCTCGGCTCCGCTGTTCCACCAGCCTTCGACGCTATCGATCTCATAGAAGGCTTTATTGACGTCGCTGGCGTAACGCACGCTGTCGAAAATGAAGAACTCGGCTTCCGGGCCGATAAAGACGGTATCGGCAATGCCGGTCTGCTTCAAATAGGCCTCCGCCTTGCGCGCCACATAACGCGGATCGCGGCTGTAAGGCTGGAGGGTGACGGGATCATACACATCGCAGGTAATGACCAGCGTGGGAATGGAGGCGACCGGGTCAACGAAGGCGGTCACCGGATCCGGCATCAAGAGCATGTCGGATTCGTGAATCTCCTGGAAACCGCGGATTGAAGAACCATCGAAGGGGATGCCGTTCTCGAACAATTCTTCGTGGAGGCGGTGCGCCGGAATGGTGAAATGCTGCCAGGTCCCCGGCAGGTCAATGAAGCGCAGGTCTACCATTTTGACGTTCTTACCCATTTCCAGCACGTCTTTGATTGTCGGTGTCATGTTGGGTCTCCTTTTCAATTGATCAGGATCGTGGCCTCGGGTGAGACATTGGCATTATAAAACATGCCAGCGGTCAGTCCATTACCCAAAAGGAGTATTCTACCTTACGATTGTACCGCGTTCTCGTCAAGAGATCGCTGGCGTCTGGCTGGCTTCCCTTCGGGCGTCAATATCGCCTTCATACATCAATGCCTGACGGCCTCGCTCGCTGGTGCGAATGCGAATTACATCTTCGACCGGGTAGATGAAGATGATGCCGTCTCCTTTTTCGCCTGTACGGGCGGCGTCACAAATTACGGCAGGTTAGTTTCACCCATCAGGTAACGGTCACATTCTCGCGCTGCTTCGCGTCCTTCGCGAATGGCCCAGACTACCAGACTCTGGCCGCGATGCATGTCGCCGGCGACAAATATGCCGGGGACGGAGGTGGCGTAGCGTCCAGGAGCCGTGCGCACGTTGCCGCGTTCGTCTCGTGCGACTCCTAACTGGTCGAGCAGAGAGTTTTCCGGACCCAGGAAGCCCATTGCCAGCAACACCAGTTGGGCCGGATATACCTGTTCTGTGCCGGGAATCGGGCGCGGCGTTGGCCGCCCGTTTTCATCCTTGACCCACTCAACCTGGACCACGTGGACGGCGCGCACGTGTCCCTGCTCATCGCCTTCGAAGCGGGTGGCGGTGGTGAGGTAGCGACGCGGGTCTGCTCCGTGGAGCGCCAGGTATTCTTCGTGCCCGTAATCCAGACGGTAGATTTTAGGCCATTCGGGCCAGGGATTATCGGGCTGGCGCGTATCCGGCGGACGAGGCAGAATCTCCAGCTGGGTCACGCTTCGACAGCCCTGCCGCAACGCCGTGGCGACGCAGTCGGTGCCGGTATCTCCGCCACCGATCACGACTACGTCTTTCCCGGTGGCGGAGATAAACGGGTAACCAAAGGCTCCTTCGATTTGAACATCGCCGTGCTGCTGATCGAGCAGGTGCTTGGTGTTGCCGTGCAGGTATTCCACGGCGAAGTGAATGCCGGCCAGTTCACGCCCCGGCACAGACAGGTCGCGCGGCCTGGTTGCTCCGCCACAGAGAACAACAGCCTGAAACTCGCGCAGCAGCTTCTCCACCGGATAATTTTTCCCTACCTCCACGTTGATCACAAATTTCACGCCCTCCGCGGCCATCAAATCCAGACGGCGTTGGACAATGCGCTTGTCCAGTTTCATGTTGGGAATGCCGTACATGAGCAAGCCTCCCACGCGGTCAGCGCGTTCAAAGACGGTCACCGCGTGCCCAGCCTGATTGAGCTGGTCGGCACAGGCCAGGCCTGCCGGCCCCGAACCGATAATGGCCACTCGTTTCCCTGTGCGTTGCGTGGGTGGACGCGGAGTCATCCATCCCTCCCGGAAGCCGCGCTCAATAATGGCCAGTTCGATGGCTTTGATGGTCACGGGCGGTTCGTTAATTCCCAGGGTGCAGGAGCCTTCACAGGGAGCCGGGCAAACGCGCCCGGTGAATTCGGGAAAGTTGTTCGTCTTTAGCAAACGTTCGAGGGCCTCACGCCACAGACCGCGGTACACCAGATCGTTCCATTCCGGAATCAGGTTATGGATAGGACAGCCAACGGCCATGCCGCGCAGGAGAATACCGGCATGGCAGAACGGCGTGCCGCAGTCCATACAGCGCGCCGCCTGACGCGATAATCTCTCTTCCGTGTGGTCAAGATGGAATTCCTGCCAGTCCCGGATACGTTCCTGAGGGGGACGTTCCGGCGGCAGTTCGCGAGAATATTCCAGAAAACCGCCTGGCTTGCTCATCGTTCACTCCATGAGTTAATTCCCGGTCACGCGGACGGGATCGCTCTTGTTGCGCTCGAAGGCCATCATGATGGCTTCCTCACCGCGCAGGCCGTGCGCTTCGGCTTCCTGAATTGCCAGAAGCATGCGTTTGTAATCTTTGGGGAACACCTTGACGAATCTGGCTACCATGGCCTCCCAGTCGGCAAGGATACGTTGCGCCAGTGCGCTGCCGGTCAATGCTTGATGGCGGCGAATCAAGTCCTTTACCTGCTGAATTTCCGCCGGATTGTCGAGGGGTTCCAGGTCCACCATTTCCTGATTGCATCGCGAGGCAAAATCGCCGTTCCAATCCAGCACATAAGCGATTCCGCCCGACATGCCGGCGGCAAAATTGCGACCGACGCGACCCAGGACGACAACCCGGCCACCGGTCATATACTCACAGCCGTGATCGCCTACGCCTTCCACGACGGCGATAGCGCCGCTGTTACGGACACAGAAGCGCTCCCCGGCCAGGCCGCGAATATACGCTTCGCCGCCGGTGGCGCCATAGAGCGCGACATTGCCGATGATGATATTTTCTTCGGCAGCGAAGGTCGCCGTCGCAGGCGGATAGACGATGATCTTTCCCCCTGAAAGGCCTTTCCCCAGGTAATCATTGGCCTCTCCCTCCAGAAGCAGGGTGATGCCCGGGGGAAGAAAAGCGCCGAAACTTTGACCTGCCGAACCCTGAAAATGCAGGCGGATGGTATCCTCAGGGAGGCCGGCGGCGCCGTAGAGTCGGGTCACTTCGTATCCCAGCAATGTGCCTGCGGCGCGATGGATGTTACGGATGGGCAACGTGGCTTCCACCGGCTGACGATCTTGCAAAGCCGGCTGGCACAACGGCAGCAGCGTCGTATAGTCCAGGGATTGCTCCACGCCATGCTGTTGCCTGGTGCGGCAGCGCAAGCTCCCCGCATCATCTACTTCGGGCTGATAGAGGATGCAGGAGAGATCGAGAGTCCTGGCTTTCCAGTGTTCGATGGATGGCCGGACGGTCAGCCTGTCGCAGCGCCCGATCATTTCGTCCATGGTGCGAAAGCCCAGTTGGGCCATCAATTCACGCACCTCCTGCGCAATAAAGCGCATCAGGTTGACCACATATTCTGGCTTGCCGCTGAATTTCTTGCGAAGTTCCGGATTTTGGGTAGCGACGCCTACCGGACAGGTATCCTGATGACAGGCGCGCATCATGACGCATCCCAGGGCGATTAGCGGGGCCGTAGCAAAGCCGAACTCCTCCGCGCCCAACAAAGCGGCGATCACCACGTCCCGTCCGGTCATTAATTTCCCGTCCGTTTCGATCACGATGCGCTCGCGCAGGTTGTTCAGTACCAGCGTCTGGTGTGTCTCCGCAAGACCAAGTTCCCAGGGCAGGCCAGCATGTTTGATGCTGCTCAGCGGTGAGGCTCCGGTGCCACCATCGTAACCGCTGATCAACACCACGTCCGCATGGCCTTTCGCCACGCCCGCCGCCACTGTCCCGACGCCGACTTCGGCCACCAGTTTGACGCTGATGCGCGCCGCCGGGTTGGCGTTCTTCAGGTCATAGATCAATTGCGCCAGGTCTTCAATCGAGTAGATATCGTGATGAGGCGGCGGAGAAATCAACCCGACGCCAGGAGTGGAGTGGCGCACCCGCGCGATCCAGGGATATACTTTGCGGCCCGGCAATTGCCCGCCCTCGCCCGGCTTGGCGCCCTGGGCAATCTTGATTTGCAGTTCGTCTGCATTGACCAGATAGTCACTGGTCACGCCGAAGCGCGCCGAGGCCACTTGCTTGATGGCGCTGCGTTTCGAATCCCCGTTCGGCAGGGGAATGAAACGCGCCGGGTCTTCGCCTCCCTCGCCGGTGTTGCTTTTGCCGCCCAGGCGATTCATGGCAATGGCCAGCGCCTCGTGAGCCTCCTGGCTGATTGAGCCGTAACTCATCGCCCCGGTTTTGAAACGTTTGCAAATGGATTCAACCGGTTCTACTTCATCCAGAGGCACAGGTTCGGGGGCAAAGCGGAAGTCCAGCAGGCCGCGCAAGGTGGCGACCTGAGTAAACTGCTCGTATATCAGGCGGGAATATTCCTGGTAGAGCGCGTAATTGTTCTCGCGGCAGGCGCGCTGCAGCAGGTAGATGGTCTGAGGGTTGTAGAGGTGATGCTCGCCTTCGTATCGCCATTGATACTCACCGCCTGATTCCAGGGCGTCCCCTCCGCTCTGCTTTTTGTAGCCCGCGTCATGCCGCATCTGCGCCTCGCGTGCAATGGCTTCCAGGTCTATGCCTCCCAGGCGAGAGGTTGTTCCGGCGAAGTATTCGTCAATGACGCCTGGATGGATGCCGACGGCCTCAAAGATTTGCGCTCCGCAATAACTCTGGATGGACGAAATGCCCATCTTTGACATGGTCTTGACGATGCCTTTTAGCGCGGCTTTGACATAGTTTTTTATCGCCTGTTGCGCGTCGCGTATCCCCAGTAAGCCGCGCTGCACCATGTCCTCGATGGTCTCGAATGCCAGGTAAGGATTGATGGCCGTGGCCCCGTAACCGATCAGGGCGGCGAAATGGTGAATCTCGCGCGGCTCGCCGCTTTCGAGAATCAGTCCGACCTGAGTCCGGGTGCCCATTTCAATCAGGTGATGATGCAACCCCGAGACTGCCAGCAGAGCCGGAATGGGGACGCTTTCTCGGTCCACGCCGCGATCGGAGAGAATAATCAGATTGACCCCGCGGGCGATGGCTTCGTCGGCTGCTCGATACAGGGAGGCCATGGCGGCTTTCAGTCCGGCGCCGCCGGAGTGCGCCGGGAAGAGAATGGGCAGGGTGATGCCCAAAAAGCCCGGCAGTTTGGTATGGCGAATTTTCGCCAGTTCTTCGTTGGTCAGGATGGGGGAATCCAGACGAATCTGGTGGCAGCTCTGGGGCGAGGGGGTCAAAATATTATGCTCTGCGCCAACCATGACCTCGGTGGAGAAGACCAGCCGCTCGCGCTCCGAGTCAATGGGCGGATTGGTCACCTGCGCAAAGAGTTGTTTGAAGTAGTTGTAGAGGAGTTCGGGCCTTTGTGAGAGAACTGCCAGTGGGGCGTCGTTCCCCATCGAACCCACCGCCTCGACGCCGGCCTCTGCCATCGGGCCGATCAACATGCGCAGGTCTTCCAGGGTGTACCCGAAAGCGCATTGTCGCTGGAACAACGTTGACGGGTCGGAGGTGGGCAGGTGCTCGGGCCTGGGTTCGGGCAGGTGCTCCAGCCGCACCTGATACTTGTTCAGCCAGTCGCGGTAAGGATGCTGGCTTGCCAGTTGATGCTTGATTTCCTCGTCGCTGATGATACGCTTCTGAAGAGTGTCCACCAGCAACATACGCCCTGCTTCCAGCCGTCCTTTGTAGGCGATCATTTCGGGGGGAATATCCAGGACGCCGGCTTCGGAGCCCAGAATCAACAGGTCGTCTTTGGTGAGATAGTAGCGCGCCGGACGCAGCCCGTTGCGGTCCAACACCGCTCCTGCCAGAATGCCATCGCTAAAGGCCATGGCGGCCGGCCCGTCCCAGGGTTCCATCAGATTCGCGTGGAACTCGTAATAGGCGCGTTTCTCTTCGCTCATGTGGACGTTGTTTGACCAGGGTTCTGGGATCATCATGGTTATTGCCTGAGGCAGGGAACGCCCGGCCAGCACCAGGAATTCCAGAACATTGTCAAACATGGCTGAATCACTCCCATCGGGTTGAATGATGGGCAGAATTTTCGGCAGGTCCTCGCCGAAAAGGTCGGAGTGTAGATGTTTCTCCTGAGCGCGGAACCAGTTGACGTTACCGCGCAGGGTGTTGATTTCGCCGTTATGAACGAGGTAGCGCAGGGGTTGCGCCCGTTCCCAACTGGGAAAGGTGTTGGTGCTAAAGCGCGAATGCACCAGCGCAATCGCGCTTTCCATATCTGGGGCGGAAAGATCGTCAAAATAATCCCGCAACTGGTAGGTGATGAACATCCCCTTATACACAATGGTCTTGTACGACAGGCTGGCGATATAGAAATACTCGCCTCCCTCCAGGCGGTGACTGTACCGAATCTCTTTTTCGGCGCGCCGGCGGATGACATACAACTTGCGTTCAAACTCCATGTCATCGCGAAGATTGGGGTTGCGGGCGATGAAGACCTGGCGGATTTTCGGTTCGGCGCGGCGGGCGGTCGCGCCGAGGTCAGTTCCTTTGTTTACCCTCACCGAGCGCCAACCGATGACTCGCTGACCTTCGGAAGCCACGATGTTCTCGAAGTGAATCTCGCATGCCCGGCGATGATTGACATCTGGCGGGAGGAACACCATCCCCACGCCATACTGGCCAGGTTCGGGCAGACTGAAGCCTTTCCCGTTGGCTTTACGCTGCAGAAAAGCGTGCGGCACCTGGAGCAAGATGCCGGCCCCATCGCCGGTATTTGGCTCCGCGCCGCGCGCGCCGCGGTGAGTCAGGTTCTCGAGAATCGTCAACGCTTGCTCCACCACGCGGTGTGAGCGTTCCCCCCGGATGTTGACCACCATGCCGATGCCGCAGGCATCGTGCTCACAGGCAGGGGAATACAGTCCCTGATTGGCCTCCTTGCTCTGGCGCATAATCAGACTCCATCAACAGGTTGTCTTATCATTTTATGAGGAAACCCCTGGTCGTTAAATTACCTGTTTGGGTAATATTTTGGGCTATCTCAGGCTGTCTTTCTGGTAACACTGTGCTGGCTGCAGGGCGGTCAACGTTCCTCATGTCCGTTACATGTCCGTCCGATGTCCGTTGAGCCGTTGTAATGGTCTGAGGGGAAGCATATACTGATTATGGTCACGCTCTTTGTAGTCAGGAGCGAGGCAGGTTGTGTTGTACCTGTTCCCCTGTGGTGAAAAGGGGACACAGGGGCTGGTGTTTTCCCGGTTGGGAAAGGAGGTGGTGTTCGGACAAGGCGAGGCTGACAAACAGAAACTTCCTGCTCGTTCGCCGATATTTGTGATTTTACGGAAAGGAGAGAATCGCTATGTCTAGAAAATTCTGGTATGGCCTTCTGGCCAGTCTCGTGGTGCTCACCCTGGCGCTTTCGGCGTGTGGGCCCAAGCAGCCGGCGGAGCGGCATCTGCAAATCTATCACTGGTGGACTGCGCCCGGTGAGCGCGAGGCAGCGGATGCCATGTTCGCGGCCCTTAAAGCCGCCTATCCGGATATTATTGTGGACGAGAATCCCAATCCGGGCGGGGGCGGTGTTAATCAACGCGTCGTTCTCCAGTCGCGTATCGCGGCTGGCGACTATCCCGACACCTTCCAGACTCTGGGCGGGGCGGAATTGAAGAACTACGTGGATAGCGGCGTTTTGAAGCCTTTGGATGATTTCTACAAGGAAACGGGATACGACAAGGTCATCCCCGGTCCATTGCTGAAGGCTGTTTCGGTGAACGGCCATCCCTATGTCGTGCCGTTGAACATGCACATCCAGAATATTCTCTATTACAACAAGAAACTGTTCGACGAGCTCCAACTGGCTGCTCCGACCACCTTCGATGAATTGATTGCGGCCTGTGAAACCATCAAAACTGCCAAACCTGACATGGTTTGCCTGGGCCTGGGCTCAAAGGAGAAATGGGAGGATGCCTTTGTCTTTGACAGCATCTACCTGGAACTCGCCGGGCCGGAGAATTATGTCAAACTCTATAAAGGGGAGATTGATGTCACGCAGGATGCCAACTATAAGACGGCGCTGGAGCGCTTTGCGCAACTGATTCCTTACATCAACACTGATCACTCCAGCCTGACGTGGGACCAGGCAGTGGCGCTTGTCGGTTCAGGAAAGGCGGCCATGACCCTGATGGGCACCTGGGCGATTGGAGCGTTCACCAAAGGCTCTAACTGGCAACCCGGCGTGGACTTTGGGGCGGTCACCTTCCCTCAGAAACCCGAGCGCATTCTGCTCTTCCACCCCGACACCTATGGTATTACGGTCAAAGCCCCCAATCCCTCCGCTACCATGGATTGGCTAAAGGTGGTGGCCTCGGCAGATTTGCAAATCCCGACGGATGTGACGCAGGGCGGACTCTTCGCTCGTACCGATATCGATCCGAAGAAATTCCCTGATCCAATTCGCCAGGAAATGCAACAGTTCGTCAGCCAGCATCCCGACAAACTGATTCTTGATCAACATGGCAGCATCCTGCCGGCCACGGCTCAATCGGCTTACTGGGATATCCTGTCCTCTTTCCTGGTCAACCCGGATGTGAACGCCACCATTCAGGCTGTGGCAAACATGATGGTCACCTATGACGTAAAGAACGCTTCGGCCTGGTATCAGTGGCCGTAAATCTGGCTGCCGCAATACCTGTCGAAGTAACGAAGACGGGGTAAAATTCAGGTAGGGATGCATTCTGGCATCCCTACCTGAATATAATAAAGAAAGCAGGTGCCTGGTCCGATGGATGCCTCTTCTTTGCCTAAACGACAGAAAGGTGGGGGGAATTTCTGGGAGACACTGGTGTTTTTGTTTCCTCTCCTCTTTTTTGTTGTTTTGCTGTATGCCGCTCTGCTGTGGACCGTGTATGTCTCGTTCGCGGATTGGAAAATCGTTGTTCCAGATTACACGTTCAGCGGTCTCAAGTGGTATCGGTTTTTGGTTCAGCAGCCACGCTTTGCAGTTGACATCAAGAACAACCTTATCTGGTTGATTGTCGGCGTGCTGCCAACAGTCTTCCTGGCCATCTTTCTGGCTTATTTCCTGGAAATCTCCCATTTTCCGAAAATTGAAAATTACATTCGCACCCTGATTCTCTACCCGGTGGCCATGTCGTTCATCGTCACTGGGACAATCTGGTCCTGGATGTATGAACCGGGGCGCGGCGTCTTCAATACCATCCTGCGTAGTTTGGGATTCAATGCCAGTCTCCCCTATGCTACTGACCCACGAACGGCTACTTACTGGCTGGTGTTAATCTTTATCTGGCAGTATCTGGGCTTCGCGGTCATCATCATCCAGGCTTCCTTCCGCACAACGGAATTGCAGGAGATGGTGGAAGCCGCTACTGTAGACGGCGCCTCTCGTCTGCGAATTTTGTTCCAGATTGTCATCCCCAATATCCGCTCTGGCTTGCTGGTTTTGGTCTCTCTGCTGCTGATTTCTTCCTTGAAGGTCTTTGATATTGTGTTCATTGTCACCTATGGTGGGCCAGGAATTGCCACGGATGTCCTCTCGATGAATATGTGGGTGACCACTTTTCAACAGCATTTGGTTTCTGCCGGGGCGGGCCTGGGGGTCATTATCTTCTTGATGGCATTTATTCTGGTCATCCCCTATACGCTTTATGCTCTCAACAAGTGGTTCGAATGAAAACCAACAGCCTTTCCCTTAAACTTCTCGCTATCCTGATTCTCCTCGCGTTGAGTGTGGCTTACCTTTTGCCTATTTACGTGATGCTCACGACCTCCTTCAAGTCTATCGAGGAGATCAACAGAACCAACTATCTGTTGCCGACGTTGCGGCCACAATGGAGTAATTATCTGGAGGTACTGCGAGGCAGCGAGCGCTTTCGCAGTCAGATGCTGCCTCGCCTGGCCAACTCCACTTTCATTTCTACAACGGTGACGCTGCTGGCTCTGTTGTTTGGCGGATTGGGGGGATACTACCTCAGCCGCACTCGTACTGCCTTTGCTCGCATCCTGTTCGTGCTGGTGGGAATTGCGCTCTATCTGCCCTATCAGGTGGTCATTATCCCGATTTCGATTTTGATGTCGAAGACCGGCCTCAGCCAGTCGTATGCTGGCTTGATCCTGAGCTATCTGATTCTGAACATGCCGCTGGCTTCGGTCTTGCTGGGCACGTTCTTTCTCTCCGTTCCCCGTGAACTGGAAGAGGCGGCGGAGGTGGACGGAGCAAGCAGATTGCAAATTTTCTTCCGCGTTGTGTTCCCTGTTTCTTTGCCGGCCTATACCTCGGTCGCAATCATTGTCTTTACCCAGGTGTGGAACGAGTTCTTTCTGGCACTCACTCTTTCCTCGCGCACTACGCAGACGGTTCAAGTTGTCATGGCTGAGGCGAAAGGGACCACGCTGGTCCTTTATAACCTGCAAATGGCCGCTGCCCTGATCGCGGTTTCGATCCCAATGCTCCTTTTCCTTTTCCTGGGACGTTATTTTGTGCGCGGCATCCTGGCGGGTGCGCTCAAGGGATAATTCTGCTGACCGCGTCGGAGACGGTGTGCCCTATCCTTTGCTCGAATGATGGTAACAACCTACCCACTATCCATCCTTGTCATTGCGAGCCGCCGTAGGCGGCGAGGCAATCCCCTTGCTTGCCGGGAGATTGCTCCGCTACGCTCGCAATGACAAGAGGCAGAGGGTTCTCCATTAGCCATGGCAGGTAGTTACGAATGATGCACTATTTGCGCATTCGTGAAACATGGGTGAATGCTTGCTCCGCCAAACAGGACCAGAGCAGGTATTTAAGACGGCTTTTCCGGGCTGTCGGGATGTGTGGACCCGCGCCCCTTTGTGCTTGCATCCTAATCAAAGCCGTGATACACTGTGTATAAGATGATGCCGCTGCTGGTTGTGACTTCCGATACCGCTTTTGGCGAACTCATCCGTCAAAATCTGGAGGAAACGGGGCGGTTTAACGTCAGCGTGCGCGGCAGCAAGGTGGAGGCGGAAGCGTTTCTGCGCGCCTATGCCTGCCCTCTGGTGTTCCTTGATGCAGATTTTGAGGAATCGGCGGCACTGGCTGATTCTCTGGCGCGCATTCACCCTGCGGTCCGGCTCATTGTGGTCGGAGAGAATGCTCTCGTTGGCGCGACCAACGTGGCCGGGCATCTATCGAAACCCTTCTATCTGCCCGATTTGTTCGAAACGGTTAACGCGGCGTTATCGGACGTGGAAGACAATCAGACGCAGGCCGCGCCCCCAGTGCCGGCGAACATGCCCTGGCTGGCGGATGTCAATCGCGCCGCGCAACACCTGACCCGCCTGACCCTGGAATCTTCGGCTCAGGCGGCATTGATTACCCGTCAGGGGGAACTGTGGGCGTATGCCGGTCAATTGCCGCAGACGGCCGCGCGCGAACTCTCCGCCGCTGTTTCCCGTTACTGGGATCGTCAGAGCGGCAGTGACCTGGTGCGCTTCATTCGTCTGGAGTCCACGCGCGCCGAGCACATGCTCTACGCCACCGACCTGGGGGCGGAGATGGTCCTGGCGTTGATTTTCGACGCGGAAACCTCGTTTACGACCATCCGTACCCAGGCCAACCGTCTGGTGCGCTCTCTTTCCTCCTCGCCGTCTGGCGAGGACGAGGAAGAGGGCCTGCCCCCCAATTTAACGCCAATCTCGGAGATCCTGGCCGATGTGCCGCCACCGAACCCGCCCCAGGAGATAGAGACAGAATTGCACACCGGCGGTCTGGAGTATGATCTCAGTCCTACCCGACCGGTTGCTTCTCCGCGCGCGCCGGCCTCCGTGGTCCCGCTGGCGGTAGATAGCGGGCCTCGGCCTGCGGCGGACGAATCTGCACTGGAAGAAACGGTAGCCGCGCCGGCCCAAAAACGCGGCGGCGAAAAACAGCAAATCGAGGATCTGGAAGCCACCTTGCCCAGCCCGACGACCGAACTGGCGCGCAAGATCGTCCTCGAACCGGTTTCTCCTTCCGCCTACAACCTGACTTACGCCTGCCTGCTCATCCCGCGCTTCGTACAGCACCATCTGACCGGCGATCTGGCCGAACGCCTGTCCACCTGGATGCCGCAACTCTGCGTGGCCTACGGCTGGCGACTGGAATATCTGGCGATCCGGCCCGAGTATTTGCAGTGGATTGTCAACGTGCCCCCTCCTACCCCGCCCAGTTATGTGATGCGACTGGTGCGTCAGCAGACTTCGGCAAAAATCTTCGAAGAATTTCCGCGCTACAAAAAAGAAAACCCTTCCGGGGATTTCTGGGCACCGGGCTACCTGATCATGGGGGGAAATCAGCCGCATCCGGCCCAACTGGTCAAGGATTTCATTACCCAGATTCGTCAACGACAAGGTTTTACCAGGCGCCCGCGTTAACGCGCGGATGGGGTAGAATTAACGTACCATGCCTCTTACCTTGTACCTGATTGATGGCCATGCCCTGGCCTATCGGATGTATTTTGCCCTGACCGGTGGACGGTTAGGCGCGCGCTGGCAGACCGCGCGCGGCGAACCGACAGCGGGCGTTTATGGCTTCGCGCGCGAATTGCTTCGTATCTACGAACAGGAAAAACCCGATTATCTGGCCGTCGCCTTTGATACCGGGCGTACCTTCCGCTCCGATCTCTTCGATGGTTATAAAGCCACGCGTGCGAAAATGCCCGATGATCTGCGCCCGCAAATCGAGCGTATTCGCGAACTGGTGGATGCCTTCAATATCCCGCGTTTCGAAGTTGAAGGATATGAGGCCGATGATGTCCTGGGCTCGGTAGCGCACTGGGCCAACGAACAGGGCCTGGGCGTCAAAATCATCACCGGTGACCGCGATTTGCTGCAACTGGTGAATGAACGCACCGCCGTCTATGTAGCCGGTGATGATCGCACGTACCTGACAGCAGAGGACGTTGTCGCCCGGCTGGGCGTCCGACCCGAACAGGTGGTAGATTACAAAGCCCTGGCCGGCGATGCGTCCGATAACATTCCCGGCGTGCGCGGCATTGGCGAAAAAACAGCCATTGCCTTGCTGGAAAAATACGGCTCTCTGGACAACATCTATGCCCATCTGGATGAAATCGAACCTCACCGGCGCGCCAAACTGGAGGCCGGGCGAGACCTGGCCTACCTGAGCCGTTCCCTGGCCGCGATACGCACCGATCTGCCATTGCGCGTGGACCTGGAACAGGCGCGTCCCCAGGCCTTTGATCTGGAAAAGGTCGAAACCATTTTCCAACGCCTGGAATTCCGCTCGTTGATCGGAAAAGTCCGTCAGCTGGCCGGCGCCAGCCCCACAGCCCAACAGTTGAGCCTTTTCGAAGCGGCCTCTGGTGAAGCCAGAGTAACGCCCATTGTCAGTGTGCTATCTCGGCCAGACGTTTCGGCCGTGGTGGTGGACACGCCAGAAAAACTATCGTCTCTGGTCGCGGCTCTGCAGCAGGCGCGGCGCATTGCTCTGGATACGGAAACTACTTCTACTGAACCGATGCTGGCGGAACTGGTCGGCCTGGCGCTGGCAGTGCGGGAGGGGGAGGGCTTCTATATTCCGCTTGGTCATCGCCAGGGACAACAACTGCCGCGTGCAATGGTGCTTGAGGCGCTGAACGGGCCTCTGACGGCGCAGAACATCCCCAAGGTTGGCCATCATCTCAAGTACGATTACATCGTCCTGGCACGCCAGGGGTTGCGCGTCCGTCCGCTGGCCTTCGATACCATGATTGCGGAATGGGTGCTGAACCCGGATTCGCACAACCTGGGCTTGAAGAATCTGGCGGCGGCGCGTCTGGGAGTGGAAATGACCCACATTCAGGATTTGATCGGCACGGGTCGCAATCAGCGTTCAATGGCCGAGGTCGCCATTGAGGAAGTTGCTCCCTATGCGGCGGCGGACGCCGCGATCACCTTGCGCCTGCAGCCGACGCTGGAGGGAGAACTGCAACGTTTCCCGAAACTGAGTACACTTTTGACCGAAATCGAAATGCCGCTGGTGGCTGTGCTGGCCGAGATGGAGATGGCCGGCGTCGCTCTTGACCGCGCGTTCTTCGCCTCGTTCTCGCGCGAACTGGCCGAGCGTATGAGCGCCATCGAACAGCAGGTTTATGCTATCGTCGGGCGGACGTTCAACCTGAACTCTACCCAACAACTTTCCGATGTCCTCTTCAATACCCTGCGCCTGACCCCGCCCGACCGTAGCCGCAAAACGGCCTCCGGCCACTATTCTACGGCGGCGGGTGTGCTGGAGGCCATGAGCGGTCAACATCCGGTTGTGGACCTGGTGCTGGATTACCGTGAACTCGCCAAATTGAAGAGCACCTACGTGGATGCCCTGCCGGCGCAAATTCATCCCCAGACAGGCCGCGTTCACACCTCTTTCAGTCAGACCGCCGTCGTGACCGGGCGACTCTCCTCTTCCAACCCGAACCTGCAAAATATCCCAACCCGCAGTGAATTGGGACGGCGAGTGCGGCGTGGCTTCATCGCGGCGCCGGGCAACGTTTTGCTCTCGCTGGATTACTCCCAGATCGAACTGCGTGTGGTCGCCTGTATGGCTGGCGATGAGGCCATGCTCAACGCCTTCCGCGCGGGTCAGGATATCCATGCCGCCACCGCCGCGGCGATCTATGGCGTGCCCCTCGAGGCCGTGACGAAGGAACAACGCCGTCATGCCAAGGCGATTAACTTCGGCCTCATTTACGGCATGTCGGTCTATGGCCTGACGCGTTCGACCGAGTTGACCCTGGCCGAGTCAGAAGAATTCGTCAGAGCCTATTTCCAGCAGTTCCCGGCTGTCAAGAAGTATCTGGATGACCTGCGCCGGCAGGCGCGTGAACAGGGATATGTGGAGACGCTCCTGGGGCGCCGTCGTTATTTCCCCGGCCTCAAGAGTCCTCTGAATCAGGCAGTCCGCCAGCGTGAAGAACGCGAGGCGATCAATGCCCCCATTCAGGGCACAGCAGCGGATATAATGAAGATAGCCATGATTCGCATTCCGCCGGCAATGCAACAGGCCGGTTTGCACGGGCAAATGTTGCTTCAGGTGCACGATGAACTGGTGCTGGAATGCCCGCGTGAGGAATTAAAAGACACCGTGTATCTGGTGCGCAACATCATGGAGAACGCCTACCCTCTTCAGGTACCCCTGACGACTGAGGCGCGCTGGGGACTGAACTGGGATGAACTGCAGCCTGTCTTGTGACTGAACCTTCCCTGTCGGCGGAAACCATGCGGCACTCGTCGCCAGATGAGCCGCCTGGTCGTCGCACCGGCCAGGAGTCTACTTGATCAAACGGGCAAACGAACTATGAGCGGACGTCAGGATATTTTTCAAAAAGCGATGAGCCAGGGACATTCAGCGGCCTGGGACCAACAATGGGAAAAAGCCGTCGAGGCCTATCAGCGTGCGCTGGCGGAATTCCCCGATAGTCCGCAGGCGCTGACCAGCCTGGGGCTGGCGCTCGTTCAATTGCAGCGCTACGACGAGGCCCTGAAAGCCTACCAGCAGGCCACGCGCGCCGCGCCCGAAGACCCTGTTCCCTGGGAACGCGTTGGACAGTTGCAGGAACGCCTGGGCGAATTGCAAAAAGCCGTGCAGGCTTACTGGAAGGCCGGCGACCTCTACGTGAAGTCCGGCGATACGGGCAAAGCCATTGAAAACTGGAAACGGATTACCATCCTGGATCCGGAGCACATTGGCGCGCATACCAATCTGGCACTGGTGTATGAGAAGCTGGGACGGCCGGCCGAGGCGGCCACGGCATATCTGGCGGCGGCCAGTTTGTTGCAACATGGGGGCAATCTGGAAAAAGCCAGGGCCATGCTGGGCAATGCCCAACGTCTGATGCCGAACAGTAGCGAGGTGCGGCAGGCGTTGATGTTGATGCAGAGTGGCCGTCCGTTGCCGAAGCCACAACGTCCCAAAGGAGGTACGGCCCCGCTGCTGATGGCACAGGTACGTCGCAGCAGCGCCGCCGTCCCGACCGAACGGCAGCAGGATCCAATCGCCGAAGCGCGTCGTAAGGCGATTACCCGCCTGGCCGAAATCCTCTTCGAGTTTTCCGAAGAAGGCGAGGAACAGGCGGCGGCGGCTGGCCGGCGCGGGATGCAGGCCATTGTCAAAGGTACCGGCCCGCTCTCTTTGCAGACTGGCGAGAAGACTAAGATTCTGCTCCACCTCAGCCAGGCCATTGAAGCGCAAACCAGCGGCCAGGACGCTCAGGCCGTGGAGGAGATGGAGCATGCGCTGGCTGCCGGCTTCAAGGATTCGGCGTTGTATTTCGATCTTGGGCTGTTATACTTCCAGCGTGAGCGGCTGGAGAGCGCCTTGCGTTATCTGCAACACGCCGTTCACCATCCCGATTATGCCATGCCGGCGCGGTTGATCATGGGGGAGATTTTGCACAAAATGAAGCGCTTGCCTGAGGCTGTCGTGGAGTATATGGAAGCGCTGAAGATTGCCGATTCATCGGTCATTGCGCCGGAGCAGGCGGCTGAATTGCGTCAGTTGTACGAACCCCTGATTGAAGCCCAGTCGCAGCAGAATGATCCCGAAGCCCAGAGCAGGTTGTGCCAGGCGATTCACGATTTACTCATGCGTCCGAACTGGCGGGCGGAACTGGTGCAGGCGCGACAACAACTGCCTCAACCGCCAGCCGGCGCGCCGCCTTTGCCGCTGGCTGAAATGTTGACCCAGGCCCAGAGCAGTCAGGTCGTGGAGGCAATCACGCAGGTCAACCAGCTGGTACAGGCCGGCCATCTGCGCTCGGCCATGGAACTGGCGTTCGACGCTATCGAATACGCGCCAACGTACCTGCCACTCCATACGTTGATTGGCGAAATCCTTATCCGGCAGGGACGAATGCAGGACGCGCTGAACAAATTCGAGGTGGTGGCGCACAGCTATAGCGTGCGCGGCGAAGCCAATCAGGCCGTCAACCTTTTGCGGCGCGTCGTCCAGCTGGCGCCGATGGACCTGGCCGCCCGCACGCGCCTGATTGACCAGCTCCTGGCTCGTGGTCAGATTGATGAAGCCCTGGCAGAATATCTCGAACTGGCGGAGACCTATTACCGCCTGGCTGAACTGGACCTGGCGCGCAAAACCTACGCCACAGCCCTGCGTCAGGCGCAGCAGAGCAACAACAATCGCAGCTGGAGCTTGCAAATTCTGCGGCGCATGGCAGATATTGACGTTCAACGGCTGGACTGGCGGCAGGCATTGCGCGTCTATGAGCAGATACGCACCCTTCAGCCGGACGATCTGGATAGCCGGAAGCAAATCATTGAATTGAACCTGCGGCTCAATCAGATGGCGCAAGCCGAGGCCGAACTGGATAACTATCTGAATTATCTGGAAGGCCTGGGCCGCCGCGCCGAAGCGATAGACTTGCTGGAATCGCTGGTGGAAGACAACCCTTCCCAACCGATGCTACGTTCCCATCTGGCAGAAGAATACCGTCGCACAGGTCGCGTTCAGGACGCTATTGAGCAGCTTGATGCACTCGGCGAGTTATTGTTGGATGCCGGCGATAAGGCAGGCGCCATACGCGCCTTACAAACCATCATCGCTCTCAATCCCCCCAACGTGGCCGATTTCAAAGCCGCGCTGGAACAACTGCAAGGTGCTACCTGAGACAGGCTTCTTTCCCGGAGATGCTCCATGAACATCCGCCTTATCTTTCTTTGCCTCATGTTGTCACTGTTCCTGCTGGTTCAAGCCTCCCCGGTGCAGGCACAGGGAGGGATTGACGTCACAGACGACAAAGCTACACTGACCTTCCCGGAAAGCGTGACCTTTCGGGCCACACTCACTGCCCCGGCGCGGATTGAGACCGTGATTCTGGAATACGGCGCGGAACAACAAACCTGTGGCGAGGTCGTTGCCAAAGCCTTTCCGCAGTTTACCCCGGCCGCGCGGGTCAGTGTGGAATGGACCTGGGATATGCGCCAGTCCGGTTCGCTGCCGCCCGGCGCAACCCTGTGGTGGCGCTGGCATGTCACCGACGCGGACGGCCAGGAATATACGACCCCTACCCAAACCGTGCTCTGGTTGGATGACGTGCACGACTGGCAAACGATCTCCGGCGACGGGGTGAACCTGCACTATTATTTTGGCGGTCAGGACTTTGCCCGCGAACTGCATCAGGCGGCAGTGGAAGCCCTGAACCGCCTGAAACAGGACGTGGGAGTTCAGCCCGAAAAGGCGGTGGAGATTTATATCTATGCCAGCAGCAGCGATATGCGCGCCGCTGTGCTGTACGAACCCGGTTGGGCAGGCGGACAGGCCTACCCGGAACATAACATTGTCATCATCGGCATTGCTCCAGAAGAACTGGACTGGGGGAAGCGAACCGAGGCCCACGAACTGACCCACGTTCTGGTCGGGCATCGCACGTTTTCGTGCCTGGGCTCCTTGCCAACCTGGTTGAACGAGGGATTGGCGATGTATGGCGAGGGCGGTCTGGAAGCCTATCAGCAGACTTTGCTGGATCAGGCGATCGCCGAAGATACGTTAATTTCCCTGCGCGCTCTGACCGGCGGCTTCTCCGAGGAGGGCACGCGCGCCAATCTCTCGTACGCTCAATCATACAGCGTGGTCAATTTTCTCATCCGTCAGTATGGGAAAACGAAAATGGACGCTTTCCTGACCCGTCTGAGTCAGGGACAGACTACCGACGAGGCACTGCAGGCAGTCTATGGTTTCGATCAGGACGGTCTGGAAGATGCCTGGCGTCAGGCCATTGGCGCCCGGTCGCGCGCCGGCGGCGCCCAACCGACGCCGCGCCCAACCCCCACCATGGTGCCGACGATTGCACCCATTTCCGGCGTGCCGGTGGCGGTCGCCAAAAGTCCTACTCCTTTGCCGACCCTTGCCCGTCCCACGGCCACGCCTGGCACCGCGCCGACGGCCAGCCACGCGCCGACGGCCTCGCCAACGGCTTCCGTTTCGCCCTTCCCGCTGGATAAAAGCACGGTAACGCTGATCAGTATTCTGGCGGCTTGCTGTCTGGTAGCCTTGCTGGCTATCGGCCTCCCGATATTTTTTGCGCTGCGTCGTCGCAGAAGGAGGGCCTCATGAAACGCGCCCGTTTCTCAGGTCTGCTGATTCTGGTGTTATTCTTCCTCTTTGGCTGTCAACTCAGTGGACAGGCCACGCCGACAGCCACTGGTGGAGATGCTTCTCCGACCGCCAGGCCGACGGCGGTTCCCGGCGTCTTCTCCAGCCCCGAAAATGGCATCAGCCTGCGCTACCCACGCGGCTGGACGCTCCAGGACGGCGAGGACGAACAGAACCTCGCTGTCTTCCTCAGCCCGGACCGTACCCTGTACGTTTATCTCTATACCTTCCCGGCCTACGATGACTCGCTGGAAGAGGCGGCAAAACGTATCGCGCAAGAAGCCTTCACGGGTTTGAAGGATATCACGTACCTGACCGACGAAAAGATTACCCTGGAGGATGGTCGCGAGGCCTGGCAAACGCTGGTGACGGCCAGCACGGAGGATGGCCGTGAACTCAAGATACATTTGCTGACGCTGGTGCATGGAGCGCGGCAGTTCTTGTTGATGTCCTTCGGCTCGCCAAAGTCCTATGATTACTATGCCAGCGACCTGATGAGCATGGTCGCCACCTTGCATGCGGAAATGCCGGCTCTGTATGACATTCCGCGTGAACAGGCGTTGGTGCTGCCGGGTACGGAAAGCACCAACCCGCGCGATTATGATCCGGCTACCACCCACTCCTCCGGCGATAAACTGGTCTTTAGCGGTCTGGTAGCCTTCGATCCGCAGTTAAATCTGGTGCCCGACCTGGCCGAATCATGGGACGTCTCCCCCGATGGAACGGTATATACGTTTCACCTGCGCCAGAATGCCCGTTTCCACGATGGCCGTCCGGTCACGGCGCAGGATGTGGTTTATTCCTGGGAACGCGCTGCCGATCCAGCCACACAATCCGATACCGTGCTGACCTATCTGGGCGACATCGTGGGCGTCAAGGAGAAACATGCCGGACAGGCTGACCACATTGCCGGCCTGAAAGTGCTTGACGAGCACACCCTGCAGGTCACGATTGATGCGCCCAAGCCCTACTTCCTGCTCAAGTTAACGTACCCCACCGCCTTTGTGGTAGATCGCGCCAACGTCGAATCGGGCAGCGAGTGGTACCGCCAGCCGAA
This sequence comes from Anaerolineales bacterium, assembly GCA_034436275.1. Taxonomy (GTDB): domain Bacteria; phylum Chloroflexota; class Anaerolineae; order Anaerolineales; family Villigracilaceae; genus DAOTVX01. Next base: position 29,356 of record DAOTVX010000099.1, read on the forward strand.
CGGCACCGGCCCTTACAAACTGGTGCGCTGGGAACGTTTCAAAGTGATGGTTTATCAGGCGAATGAGGACTTCTATCTTGGCGCGCCGGTTATTCCCTATATTGTGATTCAGTTGTATAGTGGTATCCCGATTCGATTGTACGAGGCCGGCGAGGTGGACATTGCCTCGGTCTACTCCTACGATGTCGAACGTGTCAGCGACCCGTCCGAACCGCTCCATGCCGATTTGCGTTCAGGCGTGGATTTGTGCACCAGTTACGTGGTCTTCGATGTCAGTCAACCGCCGTTCGATGATGTCAAGGTCCGTCAGGCTTTTGCCATGGCCGTTGACCGGCAGAAGTATATTGATGTCGTTTTCTCCGGCGTTGGTCTGCCGGCAAAAGGTCTCTACCCCCCGGCCCTGCCCGGCTACAACCCGAATCTGGAAGGTCTGCCTTACGATCCGCAGCGGGCGCGTCAGTTGCTGGCCGAATCCAAATACAAAGGCCCGCAAGGCCTGCCGCCGATTATCTATACGGATTCCGGCATTGGCAATGAAAGCGGCAGCACTGCCGCCGCGCTGGCGCAGATGTGGGAACAAAACCTGGGCGTGACCATCACGATCGAGAATCTGGACCCGAACCAGTTTTACGACCTGCTCTATCAGGGCCAGCACGGTCAGATTTTCGTCCAGGGCTGGTGCGCCGATTACCCCGACCCGGAAAACTTCATTGATGTGCTCTTCCATAGCGGCGCGCAGCAGAATCTGGGCCATTATAGCAACCCTGAACTGGATGCCATTCTGGACGCCGCGCGCGTGGAGCGCGATGTCAGTCGTCGTATTGAGCTGTATCAGCAGGCCGAGACCATGCTGGTTCAGGATGCGCCGGCGATCTTCCTGCGCCATTCTATCTCCTACGTGCTGGTCAGGCCCCATGTTCAGGGGTACACGTTGACCCCGATAGACATTTCCTTTGGCCGCTACCTCTGGCTCGACTGGAGTAAGCCATAACAGGCATGTTGACGGATGTCAGGCGGCCTTTCCGGGCTGTCGGGCGAAACAGGCTGAAAAGCCGGTTTGCGAGCGTATCAGGCATAGATAAGCCCTGACTGGAATTTCCAAACAATAGCGGCATCCCCGGCAGCTCAGGGTTGCCGATATTGTGAAATTATGCACTTTCTGATATAATCACGAAAACTCTACCTCAGGAGAAACAAAATGTCCCCCAAGCGTGTCTTCAATTTCAATCCGGGGCCAGCCGCTTTGCCGCTGCCGGTGCTGGAACAAGCGCAAGCCGAAATGCTTGACTTTCGCGGTACGGGCATGTCGGTGATGGAAATCAGCCACCGCTCGAAAGAATTCGAGGCGCTCATCAAAGAAGCGGAAACTGATCTGCGCGACCTGCTCCAGATTCCCGCTAACTACAAAGTCCTCTTCCTGCAGGGCGGCGCCACCCTGCAATTTGCCATGGTACCCATGAACCTGCGGCCCAATGGGGCCTCTGCCGACTATCTCCTGACCGGTTCGTGGGGAAAAAAGGCGTTTAAAGAGGCGCAAAAACTGGGCACGGCGCGTCTGGCTGTCACGACCGAGGCCAGCAATTTCAATCACCTTCCCGCTCCCTCGGAACTTGATCTGGACCCCAAAGCCGCTTACCTCCATTTCACCTCCAACGAGACCATTCAGGGCGTGGAATTTTTTGAGGAGCCCACTCCGCCGGCGGGTGTTCCGCTGGTTTGCGATGCTTCCTCGGATTTCCTCAGCCGCCCGCTGGATATTTCCAGGTATGGTTTGATCTACGCTGGCGCCCAGAAGAACGCTGGCCCGGCGGGCGTGGTTATTGTTATCCTCCGTGAGGATTTGCTGGAACGCACCCCGGCCAGTTTGCCCAGTTTGCTCAACTATAAGGAACTGGCGGCAGAAAATTCTCTCTTGAACACTCCGCCTTGTTGGAATGTGTATATCGTTGGCCTGGTGCTCAAATGGCTCAAGGCGCAAGGCGGCTTGAGCGAGATTGCACGGCGCAATCGCGCCAAAGCCGATTTGCTCTATAAGGTGATTGATGAAAGCGGCGGCTTTTATCGCGGCCACGCCCGCCCCGATAGCCGTTCTGTGATGAACGTCACCTTCCGCCTGCCGTCCGAGGCCCTGGAAGAGCAATTCGTGGCCGAAGCCAAAAAGCATGACCTGATCGGTCTGAAAGGGCATCGTTCGGTCGGTGGCATTCGCGCCTCCATTTACAATGCTGTCACTCTGGAGGCTGTGGAAAGCCTGGCGCAGTTCATGAAAGAATTCCAGCGCAAGAACAGCTGAGATTTGCCTGGCAGTCCTGTGACATGGGACGCGTTTTTCCCCCAGCACGCGTCCCATGTTGATTCTCTGAGGCAAGCACGGATTCCCGGCGGAGGGTATAATTGCATTCGTCTATGCCTGCTTCCCGCCGCTCGCTGCTGTTCGCATTGCTTTTTCTCATTGGCCTGGTTGCCTGCCGGCGCGAGGCGTTGCCGCTTTTTACTTCTTCCCCATCCCTCGCTCCTTCCCCCACCACCACCTTGACCGCGACGCCAGCGGCTTCACCCTCGGATGAGTCGCCGGCGCTTCTGCTTGCCCTGATGGAGGGGGATTATATCCATCTCTTTGTCTATGACCCTCAAACCTCGTCGCTGACTCGCCTGACGGCGGACCCCTGGGACGACATGACACCGGCTGTCAGCCCGGATGGAACGCGCCTCGCTTATGCCTCGCGGCGAAATGGCTACTGGGACCTTTACCTGCTCTCCCTGACCGACGGCAACATAACCCGTGTGAGCGACACCCTGAGCTATGAGGGGGCGCCTTCCTGGTCGTCGGATGGCCTCTGGCTGGTGTATGAAGCTTACGTGGATGACAATCTGGAATTGTTTGTCCGCTCGGCGGTAGATGGGGAGCAGACGCCGTTGCGGGTGACCCAGGATTCTTTTACCGATCGTTCGCCGGTGTGGGCGCCGCCGCCGCACCAGCAATGGGTGGCTTTCGTCTCCAATCGCAGCGGCGACGACGATATCTGGATTGCCGACCTGGGACGCACCGGGAACGAGCGCTTCTTCAACGTCAGCCGCGCGCCGCACAGCGTGGAAGCGCACCCGGCCTGGTCGCCCGATGGTCGTTTCCTGGCCTGGAGTTCCGTTTCCGAGGAGACCGGCATGGCCGGCATTTATGTCTGGGATAGTCATACGCCGGATGAGCCGCCTCGCTGGGCCGGTAGTGGTCACTGGCCAATCTGGCTGGACGAAACGCATCTGGCTGCCTTTCTGGCTGTCCCTGACGGTTATTTTCTCACGGCTTATACCTGGCCCGATGGAAGACTGACCCTTCCGCCTGTGCCTGTGCCGGGTACCCCCTATGGTCTGACGGTGTTGCCGCGCGGCCTGCCGCAACCGGTGCCGGATTCTTTCCAGCGCGCGGCGGAATGGACGCCCGAACCGCTGTACCTGTCGCAGATCAGTCAGGATAGCGATATTCCTGGCGGACGGGCGGCGCTGGTCTCTTTGCCCGATGTTCAGGCTCCCTATCCTCAACTGCACGATGCCGTGGACGAGGCGTTTCAGGCGTTACGTCGCCGCGTGGCCGAGGTTGCCGGCTGGGATGCTCTGGCCGCGCTGAGCAATGCTTTCGTCCCCTTGACCGTGCCCCTCGAACCCGGTCTGAGCGAAGACTGGCTTTACACCGGCCGCGCGTTTGCGCTTAACCCGTTGCTGCTGAATGCTGGCTGGCTGGTTGTTGGACGTGAGGATTTTGGCCAGCAGACTTTCTGGCGTGTTTACCTGCGGGCGCGAGCTCAGGATGGCTCCATGGGAATGCCGCTGCGCCAGGTTCCCTGGGATATTCAGGCGCGTTACAACCGTGATCCGGCGGTCTATGATCAGGGCGGGCAATGGATGCAAACGACGCCGCCGGGCTATTGGATTGATTTGACGGCGCTGGCGCGCGCCTATGGCTGGGAGCGATTGCCGGCCACGGCTAACTGGCGTTCCTACTTTCAAGGAGCGCGTTTGGGTGAATTTGTCATGACGCAGGGGTTGAACTGGCAGGCGGCCATGCTGCAGCTCTATCCGCCCGATATTTTCGTCACCCCGACGGTCGTGATTCCTCCAACGCGTACCCCCACTCGTACTCCCTGGCGCTGGCTCACGCCCACGCCTTCGCTTACTCCCACTCCCCGCCCGACGTTTACGCCCATGCCATGAAACGCCCCTCGTTGGCCGCCATGCGTGGCAAACCTTTCCGTTTTTTTGCCGGCCTTGCCGGGGGGATAACCCTGTTATGGATCGGGCTGGCGGCCTGCCGGCCGGTCACGCCGACGCCCTCGCCTGTGCCTGAGGTTCACCTGGCGACGGTAGGGGTCGCGCCAGCCGCGACTACTACGCCGGTCATGGAGGGCGGCGCCTCGCCTGCCGAGCCGTTACGTTTTCTGCTGCCCACACCCCCCGTTGAGCCGCAGACGGCCTGGCGGCCACCGCTGTATCCCAGTCCCTGGGCCATTGCTCCGTTCGATCATTTTTATTTTGCTCGTCCCGTTGCCGCTGATGAGGTCAACTGGCCACTGGCCGATTATCGCTACGGTGGTGTGTTCTTCAGCCCGCGTAATCCCCATACCGGGGTGGACATCCCGGCCCGCTATGGCACGCCGGTGCTGGCAGCGGCAGCAGGTCAGGTAGTCTGGGCCGGGTATGGCCTGTACAGCGGCATCAAGGAGAACCGTAGCGATCCGTATGGCCTGGCGGTTGTACTGCAACATAATTTCGGCTATCAGGGCCAGCGTCTCTATACGGTATATGCCCACCTTTCGGAAATCGAGGTCGCGCCGGGGCAATGGTTGGAGACCGGCGAGGTGTTGGGAGAAGTTGGCAGTACTGGTTTCACCACCGGCCCCCATCTTCACTTTGAAGTGCGCCTGGGCGTGAATGATTCGCACCATACGGTCAATCCTGAACTCTGGCTGGTGCCGCCGCAGGGGTGGGGGGTGCTGGTTGGTCGTCTGACGGACTACTACTTGCGCCCCCTGGCCGGGTATCTCGTGCTGGTCGAAAACCTCACTACCGGCCAGCAGTGGCAGGTCAAGACCTATAGTTCGCTGGGCGTAAATAGCGATCCGTACTATAACGAGAATCTCGTCTTGAGCGACCTGCCTGCCGGCCATTATCTGGTCAGAGTACCCTCGGCCAGTTATCGAAGTAAACTGGAGGTAGATATTTGTCCTGGTCAGGTGACCTACTTTTTCTACCAGACCTGGGTCGGTTTTTCGCTGGCTCTGCCGCGTCCCCCTGCCGGCCCGGCGACTCCATTGCCGTAATACGCCAGGCAGCCTTAACCGTGTGGTATGATGATTCTGGTGGCAATCGCCCTTGACTTTCCGAACATTTGTGCTATACTGTACCTGCAACCGGCGCATGTTTCCGCAAAGCGACTGCCTACCAGTTCGCGTTACGCTGATCGTTGGGCCAGACACCGCCCGGTCCCATGAATACCAGGCACAGGCACGGATACTCGCCTGATGGTGCGAGGCGTGCCTGCCTGAAGCGCTTGCTTTGAGCGCCGTTGAAGGGTTCGTGAGCGGTTTGCCCTGCCCAACGGAACCATGGTAGGGAAATTACGCCGACAATCAGGCAATCGAGTCAAGTTCCAATACGAGGAGACTGTTATGGTCCACAAGTCAGATCCATCCAATCCGCCGCTGGACGAAGCCCGGCAGGCCATGTTGAACAAAGCGGTCAGCGACATCATCAAGCGTTACGGTGATGGCTCGATCATGCGTCTGGGCGAGGCGCATCGGATGATGGTAGATGTGATTCCTACAGGTTCCCTCTCGCTGGACCTGGCTTTGGGCGTTGGGGGCATCCCGCGCGGACGCATCACCGAGATTTTCGGCCCGGAGTCTTCGGGCAAGACCACGCTTTGTCAGCACATTGTGGCAGAAGCGCAGAAAATGGGTGGTACCGCGGCGTATATTGACATGGAGCATGCCCTTGATCCTGTTTACGCGGCCAAATGCGGCGTGGATGTCGAAAATCTGCTTGTCTCTCAGCCGGATACCGGCGAACAGGCGCTCGAAATCACCGAGACTCTGGTCCGCTCTGGTGCGATTGATGTGGTGATCATTGACTCGGTGGCGGCGCTGGTGCCGCGTTCAGAGATTGAGGGCGATATGGGAGATGCGCAAATGGGTGCCATGGCGCGCTTGATGTCGCAAGCCCTGCGGAAACTTTCCGGCGCCATCAATCAAACCAAGACTGCCGTTGTCTTTACCAACCAGTTGCGCCAGAAGATTGGCGTTGTGTTTGGCAACCCGGAAACCACCCCTGGCGGCAATGCGCTCAAGTTCTACGCCTCGGTGCGCCTGGATATTCGCCGTATCCAGTCCATCAAAATCGGAGCGGAGATTGTCGGCAACCGCACGCGTGTGCGCGTCGTCAAAAACAAAGTGGCGCCCCCGTTCCGCACCGCCGAATTCGATATCATGTATAACGAGGGTATTTCCAAAGTCGGCGATCTGATTGACCTGGCAACTCAACTGGGCATCATCGAAAAGCGCGGCGCGTTCTTCTCTTATGGCGAGATTCGTCTTGGCCAAGGGCGCGAAAACGCCAAAGAATTCTTACGTCAAAACCCGGATCTGGCTGATGAAATCGAGATGGTCATTCGTCAGCGTGCTGCAGGCGGCGAGGTCGAACTACCCCTCGTGGGCGGCGAGGAGACGGAAATCGCCCTTGAGTGATCATCGCCAGGGTGTCCTCCGCCGCGCGCGGAGGTGGGCGGTCCCGTTTTCCTTGCTCTACGGAATTTTGGGGACTATTCTCCTGCCTGGCTGCGGTGGGCAGCAGGTAGCATCACCGCCGGCACTTTTCCTTCCGCCAGCGGCGGCCTCGCTTTCCCCGCCCTCCACTTCCCTGCCGGCCGGCCAGTTTTCTTTCCTCGCTCCCTCCACTCCGACGACGGTCGCGCCGCCGTCGGGAGTTCTTTGTCGTAACGACCTGCAATATCTGGAAGATTTAACCATTCCCGACGGGAGCCTTGTCGCGCCGGGCAGCCTGCTGGATAAGCAGTGGCGCGTAAAGAATAGCGGCGATTGTGATTGGGATGGACACTACCGCCTGCGTCTGGTCAGCGGCGATGCCCTGGGCGCTGCGCCCGAACAGGCGTTGTACCCGGCGCGCGCGGGGACGGAGGCCGTGCTGCGTATCCTCTTCACAGCCCCGCTGGTTGCCGGGACATACCGTAGCGAGTGGCAGGCTTACGCTCCGGATAACACCCCCTTTGGCGAACCGGTATTCATCGAAGTCGTGGTTTCTCCGTAGTTGCTTCCCGCGCCGGCGGACCCGGCGAGGACTAAACCTGCCCGCGCGGCATCCAGCCGCGCGGGTAGTGGTTTTTGATCGCCTCCTGCACGCGCTTTCCCCAGCCGCAAGGCCAGCCGTCTACGGTGATCAGCACCCAGCCCGGCTTGCCAGCCGAGGGCAGACTGGCCCCGCGCAGGTAAGCGGCCAGCGCCGGGTCGGTTGGCGAAAGGTTCAGGGTTTGTTGCGCCTGTCCCGGCTGCAGGAACAATGCCAGGGGGTGGGCCGGCTCAAAACGGTCTTTTTTGCAGGTTCCCAACCAGATTCCCGCATGAATCAGGCGCAGGTGTTCGAAGGCGGGCATCTGCGCCGGGGCCAGATACAGGCGTTCGCCGCGCAGGAACAAACGTTCTTCTGGCAGGGATATCTGCAATGTACGTTCGGCGAATTCTCGCCAGAGTAGCCGCGCGGTAGTTGGAATACTGGCCGACGTGGCTGGGCCGGAACGACGTGAGCCGTGGCTTGAGGCGGAGGCATTCTTGCGTCGCTGCAAGAGACAGATGAAATGGCCTTCGCCGGTCAAACGATGGGGCAAGAGCCGCACGGCGCCGCTCAGGGAAGCGGCCAGGCGGTCTGCTGCTGGCAGGGCAGCCCAGGCCGGTTGCCCTGGCAGAAATCCGTGCTGGCGCGGTATTTCCATGATCTCAAATTCCCCCGGCTGACTTTGCAACAGGTCATAGATTACCGCTTCGTTCTCTTCCGGGGCGAAGGTGCAGGTTGAATAGAGGAGATACCCGCCCGGTCGCACCAGCCTGGCTGCCAGACGCAGGATGTGTCGTTGACGCGCGGCGCAGCCTGCGACCATGGACAAAGACCAGTCGGCGCGGGCACGTTCGTCCTTGCGGAACATGCCTTCGCCGGAGCAGGGCGCGTCTACCAGAACGCGGTCGAAGAAGGCACCGAATGTATCTGCCAGCCGTTCCGGCGTCTCGTTCGTGACGACCACGTTCGCGGCGCCCCAGCGTTCTACGTTCTGACAAAGGTGGCCCAGGCGGGAGGTCTTGATTTCGTTGGCGACCAGCAATCCTTCTCCAGCCATGCGTGCTGCCAGGTGGGTTGTCTTGCCGCCGGGCGCCGCGGCCAGGTCAAGGACGCGTTCGCCGGGCTGCGGGGCCAGGATTTCCGCAACGGCCATGGCCGAAGGGTCTTGCAGGTAGTACAGGCCGGCCAGATGATAAGGATGTTTTCCGGCTTTCCCTTCGGCTTCCGCTGGCAACAGGAAAGCCGAAGGGCACCAGGCGACCGTTTCCCCCAGTGGGAAGGGGGCTATTTGTTGAAAGTCGGTCGCCGACAGTTTCAGGGTGTTCACGCGCAGCGCCGAGACGGGGCGCGCCGCCAGCGCGGCGAAGAAGGATGGATATTCCTCGCCCAACCAGTGCGCCATGCGTTCGAGGAAAAGCGGGGGAATGGCTGGCGAATTCCTGGACATGGTGATTGGAAATCGCGGCAGGCGTTCGCCGCGCAGCCTGTTTTCTAGGGCGTCGTCTTGCCGCGCGCCAGATCGGCGGCTTTGAGGTCAAAGTAAGCGTCCATGACCTTTTTGACGATGGGCGCGGCAACCGAACCACCTTCGCCGGCGTTGTAGGCGAAGGCAACGATGATGATTTCGGGGTTGTCAAAGGGCGCGTAGGCTACGGTCCAGGCGTGGGAAGGCCACTGGCCGGGCAGGCAACGGCCTTTGGCTTCTGCTATTGCGTCGCAGTATTCTGCGGTGCCCGTCTTACCGCCAACGGCTATCGGGTAGCCCTGGAAGGAGTACTCACGATTGAGTGTTCCCCCCGGTTCCGTCGTTGCCATATGCATGCCTTGCTGGATTTTCTGTATCACCCAGGGCTGCACAGTTTTCATCTGCCCTGTCTTCTCACAGTAGCCGCCGCTGCAGATGAAATCGGTAATGATGGGGTCGGTGGTAATATCCCAGCGTACCTGATGCTCGAAAGGGGAGATACGGTGACTTTTGGCATCCTTCGGCTGAGGCGTGACGCTGCCATCTTCGTTCCAGTACATTTCGACCGGCTGGCCGCTGGCGTCCACCACGCTGCGAATGATGGTAGGACGCATTTGTTTTCCGTTGTTGGCGATCGTCGCGGCAGAGAGAAGAACTTGCAGCGGCGTGGCGAGGACGTATCCCTGACCGACGGCGGCCAGGTAGGTATCGCCGGTGGACCAGTTTTCGCCCTGTGTGCGGCGTTTCCAGGTTGGGTCGGGGATGAGGCCAGGCGCTTCGCCCGGCAGTTCGATGCCGCTGATCTGATCATAGCCCAGCGCACGCGCATAGGTTTTGATACGGTCAATATCTACCCCTTCTGGAATCTCATCCTTGTATCCGCCGCCCAGTTTGTAGAAGCAAACATTGCTTGAGAAGGCGATACAGTGCAGAAAGTCAATGGTGCCGAAGCCTTCCGGGCGGATGTCGTAAATCCAGTCGTGATATTCGCGCTCGCTGACCTGTCCGGAAGCGGCAAATTTTTCTTCCAGCACGATTTTGCCCGGCGCCTGGATGATCTGGTTGAGCGTGACCACTCCTTCGTTCAGGGCCGCCGTGCCTGTGACCAGTTTGAAGGTGGAACCGGGTGGAAGTTCGTAGGAGATAGCGTAATTGAGCAGGGGATGGCGCGGCTCTTCTGCCAGTTGCTTGAAGTAATAGGCGGGGATGAAACGCGCCATGCGGTTGTTCTCGTAAGAGGGGTATTGGGCCATGGCGAGTATCTCGCCCGTTTTGGGGTTCATGGCAATCACCACGCCGCTGGAGATGCGCATTTCGCCGCTATTGCCGTAGTAGTAATGGTTCCACCACTCAATTTCCGAACGCAATACGGCCTCCGCCGCGTTTTGCAGGCGGGTGTCAATCGTCAGAATGACATTATAGCCAGCCTTGGGGGCGACAGGCGGCTCCAGGTTGCGCAATTCCTTGCCGGCCACGTCAACTTCGACCACACGCCGTCCGGGTTCCCCCATCAGGACATCGTTCATGGAAAGTTCAATGCCAGCATAACCAACCTTGTCTTCGCCGGGCTGAAAGCCGCGCGCTTTGTAGGCGGCTTCCTGCGAGGCCGGAATCGGGCCCAAAAAGCCCACAATGTTGGCGGTCAGGTAGCCGCTGGGATAGTCGCGCAGCGGTTTGACTTCGATGGCAACGCCCGGCCAGTCCACGGCGCGTTCGCGCACAATCATGGCAATTTCCTCACTGACGTTGCACTGAATTTTAACCGGCTCATACGGAGCGTTCGAGGCGCCCAGTTCCACCCATTGCGCAATCCCTGGCCCCTCGCTACAGGGCAGCAACCCCTTGGCCTGTTCCACAGTCCCCTGGTTAACAGGCATGCCGGTCAACCGGGACAGTTCGCGGTAGATGCGTTGCACATCCGCCGGATCATCGGGCAGGTAGGCCGGGGTAATGACGATGTTATACGAAGCGACATTGCGCGCCAGCAAATAGCCGTTGCGATCATAGATGATGCCGCGCCGCGGCGAGACGGCGATGACTTTGGTGCGGTTCTCGGTCGCGCGCGCCAGCCATTGGGGGTATTGCAGAATCTGAAGGGTGAAGAGACGCACGCCAAACAGCAGCGCCGTCAGCGTCATCAGGCTGTACACTGTCCAGTAACGCCAGGGCTGGAAGTGCAAAACGCCGTTGGTTTTCATGTTTCTACTTTCTCTGGATAGAGCAGACTGGCCAGATCACGGGTGAAGATATACACAGGAATTGCCAGCATCAGGTTCAGCAAAGCGCTGGGGAGCAGAATGCGGTTGAAGGCTTCTCCCCAGAGCAGGGCACGGCCAGCGACTTGCAGGGTAAGCAGCGCCAGGGCCTGAGAAAGGAATGTTCCGGCCAGCGTCACCACGAACATCGTCAGGAGTGGCGCTTGCCAGAGTCGACGCGTCAGGAAGCGCCCCAGAGCCGCTGTCAGCAGGTAGGCGGCCAGGGGCGTGAACCAGGGCAGGGCAGAAACATAGCCGGCGAACAGGCCGGCCACGATGGCCCACTGCCAGGCTGTGCGCACGCGCTCCTGGATAGCCCAGGCCGCCACGAGCAACAGGAGCAAATCGGCGCAGCCGGAAAGCAACGTCAGGCGGCTCAAGATGGCAGTTTGCGCCATCAATGCCAGGCCGAAAACAGGAAGCGCCAGCAAAGCGGACATGGTTCAGGGGGTTGGAGCAGGGAGCAAAGGCGAAATATCCAGGGGCTTGAAGTTGGTGATGACCAGCACATATTGCAGGTGGTCAAAATCCACCAGCGGTTGAACCGTCGCCTGCTGGAAGAGTTCATAATCCAGTTTGCGCACGCTGGTCACCTGACCAATCAGCAAGTTGGGCGGATAACCGCCGCCCAGTCCGGAGGTCAACACTACATCGCCGACCTGAACATTGACATCTTGAGAAATCATATCGAGAGTCAGTTCGCCAGTGAGCGAGCCGCTCAAGATGGCGTTGGTGGCCGCGTTTTGCAGACGGACATTGACGACCGAAGCCGAATCGGTGATCAACTGGACGCGCGCGGCTTCCGCGATGACCGCGTCAATCCGTCCGGCCAGGCCCTTTTCGGTCACAACCGGCATGCCGGGGCGAATCCCGTCGTTCGAGCCAATGTTGATGATCACATAATTCAAGAAGGGACTTGGGTCGCGACCGATGACGGTAGCCGCTTTGTAGGTGTTTTCCGGATTGGCACGCGCGAAGTCCACCAGGGCGGCCAGGATTTCCGTTTCGGTAACGCGTTGCTGGAGTTCAATAATTTGCGCCTGCAGGCGGGCAACCTCCGCTTCCAGTTCGGCATTGCGCTGTCGTAGGGTAGATACCTCGCGCGGCATGGTCAGGAAATCGGTCAGCGCCATATAGCGCGTCGAAACCCACGCCTGAGCCTCCACGAGCCAGCGGTTGAGGCGATCGGTGGCAAAACGCAAATAACCGCCCAGCGCCAGCAGGATGATTCCCAAACTGATCAAGGCCACGATCACGACTTGTAGACGACGTGGGGAAAGGAGTTTCATAGGGAATCAATCGCGCCGGCGTGAGCGACGTGATTACGAATGACGCGTGCTGCCCCGTTCCAGACCGACCAGATAGCGACTGCGTTCGGCAAAATCATCCAGCACCCAGGCGGCGCCGCGCACCACGCAGGTCAGGGGATCTTCTGCTACCCAGGCGCGTAGATGGAGTTCGTCGGAGAGGCGGTCGGCCAGGCGTTGGAGCAATGCTCCGCCGCCCGACAGGCAAATACCGCTGTCCATCAGATCGGCTACCGTCTCTGGCGGGGCGTCGTCCAGCGCGTCGCGGACGGTGGACACGATGGTTTGCACGGCAGGGCCGAGCGCCTCGCGTATCTCAATGGAAGAGACCTCGATGGATTCTGGCAAACCGGTGACGAGGTTACGCCCACGCACTTCGGCGGTCTTTTCGACGGGGAGAGGAAAGGCTGAGCCAATCTGCCATTTGAGTTGTTCGGCAATGCTCTCGCCAATCAAAAGGTTATATTTATTGCGGATATAGGAAATGATATCGGCGTTCATCTCATCGCCCGCGATGCGAATAGAGCGGGAAAGGACCACTTCGCCCATGGAAAGGATGGCCACTTCGGTGGTCCCGCCGCCGATGTCCACAATCATGCTGGCATGCATTTCGTCCACCGGCAGGCCAGCGCCGAGGGCCGCGGCCATGGGTTCCTCAATCAGATAGGCTTCGCGCGCGCCGGCAGCAATCGCCGCGTCGTAGACAGCGCGCTTCTCGACTTCGGTGACGCCGATTGGAATGCCGATGACCGCGCGTGGGCTCGGCAGGGGGGCCACGGTTTGTTCATGCACCTTGCTGAAGAAGTACTCCAGCATGGCTTCGGTAATCTCGAACTCGGCAATCACGCCATCGCGCAGCGGACGAATCACGTTGATGCTTGCCGGAGCGCGACCGAGCATGTTGCGGGCTTCCTGGCCAACGGCCATGGGCCGTCGGGTGCGTTTTTCAATGGCTACCCAGGAAGGCTCATTGATGATAATGCCTTTCCCTTTGACATATACCAGCGTGTTGGCGGTCCCCAGGTCAATGCCGATATCGAGCGAGAAGAGACCAAGAAGCCATTTGAAAGGGTTGAAGGCCAAGGGTGTGCTCCTTGAGGGATCGTCAGATGACAACGTATTATACCATTGGAGCGATGGAAACCCAGCCGTCGGTGCCGGCTTCCCAGCCTGCACACAAGCAAACGCTACCAGCGCGCCAGGCATGATCGGCCCCGAAATTGCACCAGAATTGCAGCCTGGCATGCAGGCGGGAAAGATTCTTTTGCTCATTCGCGCGCAAACGCGGGTATAATGCGGCAGATTCATCTCTGCTGGCGCCCGGCTTATGGCGTATCCCATCCGGGCACAGTATGCTTTGGATTGGAGGCGTATGCAAGCGTACCAGGGCGTTTTGCAACGTTATGGGCATTTGCTGGACTTGCCGGCGCATACCAGGCCAGTGACTTTACTGGAGGGCAACACGCCGCTGATTCCTGTGCGCAGGCTGGCAGATGAACTGGGGGGTGGCTTTGAGTTGTTCGTCAAGTTCGAAGGGACGAATCCCACCGGTTCGTTCAAGGATCGCGGCATGACGGCGGCGGTCAGCGAGGCGGCCGGGCGGGAGGCAAAGGCGGTGATTTGTGCCTCGACAGGGAATACTGCCGCCTCGGCCGCGGCCTATGCCGCTCGCGCCGGGATGCGCGCCATTGTTCTGATCCCGCAAGGCAAAGTCGCAGCCGGTAAACTGGCCGGCGCGCTGGCTTATGGCGCGCAAGTGGTTCAGGTGGATGGCTCGTTTGACGACGCCTTGAGCATGGTGGTGGCAATTACCCGGAAACATCCCATTTGCCTGGTCAACTCGCTCAACCCGTATCGCATCGAGGGGCAAAAAACAGCCGCTTTTGAAATTTGCGATGCGTTGGGGGCCGCCCCCGACTGGTTATGTCTGCCGGTGGGCAACGCCGGCAATATTACTGCCTACTGGGCCGGTTTCCGTCAGTATCACGCCCTGAACTCCAGCGGTCTGCCCCACGTGCTCGGCGTTCAGGCGGAGGGCGCGGCGCCGCTGGTGCTCGGCCATCCGGTGGACAAGCCGGAGACCGTGGCGACGGCCATTCGCATCGGGCGGCCTGCGCGCGGCGAACAGGCTTTACAGGCGGCGGAAGATTCGGGCGGACGGATTATTGCGGTCAGCGACGAAGAAATTTTGAACATGCAGCGTCTGCTGGCGAGGCTGGAGGGCATTTGGGTTGAGCCGGCTTCGGCAGCCGGGCTGGCCGGTCTGGCGCACGAGATTGTTGCCGGGCGATTCCCGGCCCGGGGCAAGCGGATCGTGGCAATCTGCACCGGCCATGGCCTGAAAGACCCCGATATCATTACTCGCGATGTCGTCAGGCCGCTGGTTGTGCCGCCGCGTCTGGAGGCTTTGGAAGAGGTGATTCTCTCATGAAACGGGTCTGTGTGCGTGTGCCGGCAACTACGGCAAATTTGGGACCGGGCTTCGACGCGCTTGGCCTGGCACTGGATTTGTGGAACGAGACGGAGTTCGTGCAGACAGGGGACGACGGCTGTGTCATGACCATTCGCGGCGAGGGGGAAGGGATTTTGCCTGCCGATGAACGGAATCTGATTCTGGCGTCGGCGCTGCAAATCTTCTCGCTGGTGAGCAAATCGCCGCCGGGAATGCATATCCACTGCCTCAACCGTATTCCGCTCGCCTCCGGCCTGGGTTCGAGTTCCGCTGCAATGCTGGCCGGCATGTTGGGCGCGAATGCTCTGCTGGGCGAGCCGTTTTCCCGCCAGGAGATTCTCACCATGGCGGTTGAGAACGAAGGCCACCCGGATAATGTGGTTCCGGCCATGTTGGGCGGCCTGGTGGCGTCGGCGTTTCAGGACGGCAAGGTCGTGGCGCGAAAACTGGTGGTCAGTCCGTTGGCGATTACGGTTGTGTTCCCGGATTTTTACTTTCCGACGCAGGCGGCGCGAGAGATTTTGCCCGCATACGTGGCACGGGAGGATGCCGTCTTCAACTTGAGTCGAGCGGTGCTGGTTATCAAGGCATTGGAGACGGGCGATCTGGCCTTGTTGGGCGAGGTCATGGAGGATGCCTTGCATCAGCCCTATCGTCTGCC
The DNA here is from genome assembly GCA_034436275.1 of Anaerolineales bacterium. Classification (GTDB taxonomy): domain Bacteria; phylum Chloroflexota; class Anaerolineae; order Anaerolineales; family Villigracilaceae; genus DAOTVX01. Next base: position 44,831 of record DAOTVX010000099.1, read on the forward strand.
GCTGATTCCGGGCGCGCGGGAGGCCATGCGGGCGGCCAGGGAGGCTGGCGCCAGCGCGGTGGCTCTGTCTGGAGCAGGCCCGAGCCTGATTGCCTTTTCGGGTCAGCCGGCCGAGGCGCAGATTGGCCTGGCCATGCAACAGGCGTTTGCGCAGGCCGGGCTGGCTGCGCGTATTTTTTCCTTGAACATCAGTCAGAGCGGCGCCAGCGTGGTCGAGAAGTCGCTGCCGGATGAGCGGCGGCTTGAACGGTTAAGCGTGGAAGAGGAGGAGAGAGGGTAAGACGCAGGATATAAAGCGCAGGGAACTATGTAGCCCTGTCTCAAAACCGTTGTGCATGTCATGGCGAGGAGCGTTCTTGGCGACGAAGCAATCCCAAGGCGGTCCATTTCGCCTGATAAAGGGGAGATTGCTTCGCCAAAAAATGGCTCGCCATGACATGGCTGAGTAGTTACAGGCGTAGAACGTAAAGAATAAAGCGTCCAAGCGGAAGGTGGAACGCGCAAGGTGTCAGGAGGTGGTGTGATGCGTGCGCGACGTGCGTTGCTGTATATGCCCGGCGATGACCGTCATAAAATCGAGAAGGCGATTGCGTCAGGTGTAGATTGTATTTGCATGGATT
>DAOTVX010000100.1:0-21730 GCA_034436275.1 Anaerolineales bacterium
AGCATTGAACCGTTTACGTAGGACGGTCTTTCCAGGCCGTCCACCTGACCGACAAGCTGGAAAGACAGGCTGGAAAGCCTATCCTACGGAGAACGAACAAAGAGTCCCCAGGAGCGCAAAATCTAACTTAACGCGGCACTGCCTGAGCCGGCGATTTGTGGTATCCTTGAAAGGAAATCGGAGGTGCTATGAATCGAACCCAGGAATTTGCTAACCAGGTGATCGACAATGTTGAGCGCGTCATTGTTGGCAAGCGCGAGGTCATCGAGTTGCTTCTGGTCGCCTTGCTTTGCGAAGGCCATGTGCTGATCGAAGATGTGCCTGGTGTGGGCAAGACCATGCTGGCGCGCGCCATGGCCATCAGTCTGGGAGGGCAATTCAAACGCCTGCAATGTACGCCTGACCTGTTGCCGAATGACGTGACCGGCGTTTCGGTGTACAACCAGAAGAGCGGCGAGTTCGAGTTCCGCCCCGGGCCGGTGTTCGTCAATATCTTACTGGCCGATGAGATCAATCGTGCCACGCCGCGTACGCAGTCGGCGCTGCTGGAGGCCATGCAGGAACAACAGGTTACGGTAGATGGCGTGACGCGCCCGCTCCCACGTCCTTTCCTGGTACTGGCGACACAGAATCCGGTCGAGTACGAGGGCACCTTTCCTCTGCCAGAAGCGCAGCTAGATCGTTTCCTGATGCGTCTCGAGGTCGGTTATCCATCGCCGGAGGACGAGAAGTTCCTGTTGACCCATTTGGGTCGCGAGCACCCGATTACCCAAATTGGCGCGGTGGTGGATGGGGCGGCCATTCTGGATTTGCAGAAAGAGTGCTGGGATGTGTATGTTGATGAGACGTTGCGAGATTACATCATTCGACTGATTACCGCGACTCGTTCTCATCCTGACCTGGCACTTGGCGCCAGTCCACGCGCCAGTTTAGCGTTGTTCAAGACGGCACAGGCACTGGCGGCGTTGCGCGGTCGCGATCATGTCTTGCCCGACGATGTAAAATATCTGGTTCCGCCTACGTTGACCCATCGCCTGATCGTTAAGCCTGAGGCGGAATTGCGTGGGCGCACCGCGAGCGCTATCGTTCGCGATTTGTTGACGGAAGTGCCGCTTCATTTGGGCGAGTTGCGTGGGTGATGTGACAGCGCAATACTGGTTTCTCCTGCTGGTTCTGGTCATTGTTGCGGCCACGGTACGCGGTAGTTTTGCCTTCACCGTGCTCTACTTGCTGTTGGGGGCGTATCTTTTTGGCCGTCTCTGGCTTTCGTATAGTCGAAAAAAGATTTCGGTGCGCCGTGTGCTGCAACCATACGCATTCTGGGGCGAGGAGGTTACAGTCAGGCTGGAATTTCGCAACCACGGACTTGTGCCCGTGCCCTGGATACAGGCGCAGGAAAGTATGCCGGTTAACCTGGCCACCACCCGCGAGATGAAACGCGTGCTGGCGATTGGGCCGCGCGGCCATCAGGCGCTGACGTATCAGCTGCGGGCGCGTAAGCGCGGGTATTATCAGGTTGGGCCATTGTTTACGTTGATGGGTGATATTTTGGGCCTGGCGGGGGCTGAGGTAAGGGAAATTGGCGCGGATCGCCTGACGGTTTACCCGCGCATTGTGCCTATGCCTTACCTCACGCTACCTTCTCGTTCTCCACAAGGGACGTTGCGCCACACGCAACCGATTTTTGAGGACCCCACGCGCGTGCGCGGAAAGCGGGATTATATTCCGGGCGATTCATTGCGCCGTGTGGATTGGAAAGCAACGGCGATCAGTGGCCGTTTGCAGGTCAAACAGTTTGAACCGTCCATTGCGCTCGAAGTGGCGCTTTGCTTGAATTTGAACCAGGGCGAATATCCGTCGCAGTATCGCATTGACACGACGGAACTGGCCATCGTCGCCGCGGCTTCGGTGGCCAACCGGGTAGTGGCCCAACGTCAGGCGGTTGGGCTGGCCACCAATGGTCTCGATCCGTTGGAAACGAGCGAGGCCATGCTTTTCATTCCGCCGCGCAAAGGTCGTGGGCATTTGATACGCATTTTGGAGGTGCTGGCGCGCCTTCAGGCTGTGGAAGGCTATCCGCTGGTGACGGTGTTGAATGCGGTAAGCCCCCGGCTTTCCTGGGGGGCGACCCTGGTGGTAATCGCCGGTCAGGCCGATGAGGCGTTGTTTGACGAGTTGTTTCAGGCGCGTCGGCGTGGTCAAAATGTGGTGCTGATGCTGGTCGGCCGCGTGGTCAACATACAGGAGAGTCAGCGGCGCGCGGAACATTTCGGTATCCCCTTCTATGCCGTGCAGGAGGAAGATGACCTGACCGCCTGCCGGTGAGGCATAACGACAAACGAGTTGCGCGAATGGCAGAACGAAGCCGGTCTTTTCAGTACAACGAGCGCGTGTTTTTGACAGCGGCGCATTTGCTGGCCGCGTTGATGACGCTGTGCTTTGCCTGGTTGCTGATTACCTTCGGCGACTGGCTGTTCTACGGTTGGGAAAAGCGTGGCCTGTTGACTGCCTGTTTCCTGGTCATTGTAGAGGCCACCCTTTCATATCGTCTGGTCCGGCATTGGGATGCCACGCTGGCACAAAAGGTCGTCTATCGCCTGGGGGAAGCGATTTTGCTGGGCCTGTTGTTGAAACTGGTGACCGAAGCGCGGTATGGCTTCGAGCACTTTCTGGATAACCTGCTCGCCTGGCCTTTTGGCTTTGGCAGGTACTTTTTTACCGGCGAGTTTGTTTTTAACCTGATCCTTTTCTTCCTGGTCTGGTTGCTGGCCACGTTCTTTGCCGTGCGTTTGCACGAACTGGAGCACGTGGAGGAGATGTTTTACTGGGGCGATGTCCAGCGACCGTATCAGCCGGTACACCGCAAGCTATTAAACCTCTATCTTACCGCCGGCCTTTTCATGATTCTTCTGACCGGCGTGATGCGGCAGGACTTTTTTGTCCTGAGCAAGCCTCCGCCGCGTTTGCAGGCAGATTTGCTCATTCTGGTAACGTATTTCCTGAGTGGTCTGATCCTGCTCAGCCTGGCCTATTTTGCCCATTTACGTGGGAAGTGGGGATATGAAGGGGCGCAGATTTCTCGCGACCTGGCCAGTCGCTGGTTGTTCTACGGCGCTACTTTCCTCGTCCTCCTGACGGGCGTGGCGCTGGCCCTGCCAACGAATTATTCGCTCCTGCTGCTCGACGCGCTGCGCCTGATGATCCTCTGGTTGGTGGCCATTGCCCAATTCTTGATGGCTGTGGTCGCTCTGGCCTTTCTTTACCTGGCTTCGTTCCTGTCCCGTTTGCTTGGCCGGGAGGCGGAGACCCTGCCGGTGGACGAGACGCCGCCCAGGCTGGAGGATTTTGCTCCACCCCCCTCGGGCGGCGGGGTACCTTTCTGGGAGACGCTCAAGGCGATTCTGTTTTGGGCGGCGTTGTTGACCGTAATCTGGCTGGCGCTGCGTCAGTATTTACAGGCCAATCGTGAACTGGCCGAGACGCTGCAACGGTTTGCTCCCTGGCGGTGGTTGCGTGCCTTGTGGCAATGGCTGCGCGGCGGTTATCGTCAGGCCAGGCAGGGGGTGGGCAAGGTGGTGCGTACCGCAATCAACCGTTTGCGCGCCCTGACCACGCCGCGCCCGGCGCGACCAGGATGGCAATATCTAAACCTGCGTCAGTTGACTCCCCGTCAGCGCGTCATCTTTTACTACCTGGCGCTGCTGCGGCGCGCCGATGAGGCCGGCATTCATCGCCAGGACTGGCAAACCCCCCTGGAATTTTCACAGCGATTGGCTCAAGAGTTGCCTGAGAATGAAGCGCATGTCCTGGCCTTGACCGAGGCGTTCGATGAGGCGCGTTACACGGCTCATCCGGTCACGGAGCAAGATGCTGGCCACACGCGGTCGCTCTGGGAACAGATGCGCGTCCCATTGCAGCGACGGAAACGTGGCCGGCAGCGCACTATTCCCTCTTGACGTGGGGTAGGAGTATAATGGGAACAAATTGAGGTTGACATGGAAGCGCCGGTTCTTGTCCTGAATGCCAACTACGAGCCTATCCATGTTTGCAACACACGGCGTGCCCTGGGGTTACTGCTGGCCGGTAAGGCGAATATGGTGGCGAATGGACGCGGCTATATTCGCACTGTCAACCAGGTGTTCCCTCGCCCTTCGGTCATCCGGCTGGAATACATGGTTCATCGCCCGCGCCTGCGGGTTAAACTGACGCGGCGGGAAATTTTCCGCCGCGATGATTATACCTGTCAGTACTGTGGTCGCCGTACCCTCGATTTGACCGTCGATCACGTTCTTCCCCGCCATCTGGGGGGGCAACATACCTGGACGAATGTGGTCACCGCCTGCCAGACCTGTAATCACCGCAAAGGGGGAAGACGCCTGAGCGAGGCCCACATGACCCTGCTGCGAGCGCCTCAGGAACCCCCTGCCAGTGCCAGATACATTTTCGAGCGCCACTTGCACGAGAATCAAGAGTGGGAACCTTACCTCCAGGGCTGGTAGAGGCTTACTGGTCGAAGTCTATGGTCAGGAAATCTTCTGCCAGGGCGATGGGGCCGGGGAAACGCGCCTGAGCCTGAGTGAGCCAGTCGTTTGCGGCTTTATCGCCGGCGGCCGGGTAGTGAATCAGGTAAAGGCGGGCAACGCCGGCGCGTTGAGCGATTTCGGCGGCTTGCGCGGCGGAGGAATGACCGGGCGCAGCCCCTGCCGCCTCGTGAAGCAGGACGTCGGCTCCCTGGGCCAGATGGACAACCGCCTCGCAGGGTTCTGTGTCGCAGGAGTAGGCCAGTGTCTTTCCCTGGGGAGTGAATTCGCAACGCAGACCAATGGCCGGTATCAGGTGCCTGACGGGCGAAGCGAAGATGCGCAGCTCGGCGCATGCCAGGACAGGGGTCATTTCTGCCTCGGGCAGGCGGTGAAAGATGACCGGATAGAAGTTGGGCCAGTCGCTCCAGCCATATAACTGAAGCAACGTTTCCAGACGGTCAAGCGTATGGGAAAGGCCATACACGTGCAGGCTGGCGCGACGTCCCAGCAGCCACAAGTCCATCAGCAATAACGGCGCTCCGGAGACGTGATCGGGGTGAAAATGGGTCAGGATCAAATCGGTCACGTGGTTGGGGTCTACGCCAGCCTGGGGTAGTTTCACCAATGGGTTGCTGGCACAATCCACCAGCACGGTGCGCTCCGCGCTGAGGATGACCATGTGGGTATTATCGTGATCGCGGGTGGGGATAGCGTTTGCCGAACCGAGGATGATCAGTCTGGCCATAGCCACTTCGCGGAACGGAACGATCAGGGCAGAACGAAAGCAAGCAACCGGGGCGTGACGAAGGCCTCGATGACAGCCGCCAGGAGCAAGAGCGGCAATGCCAGTCCCAGCATTACTTTGGCCCAGTTAGCCCAGGTTTCAATGAGAATCTCGCCCAATGCTCGTTCTGGCTGGGGAGTGATTAACAGGGCGCCGGCATAGAGCACGCTGGCTACCACCAGCATCAGGGCCGGGATTTCGAAAATGCCATGAGGCAGGACACCGGCAAGGGCCACCAACCAGGGAGAGTATCCCATCCTGGCAATGACTCCAATTACCCCGCCGATGAGACTCATGTTGAGCAGGTAGAACAGGGTTCCCAGAACTCCAAAGGAAAGCATCCCCATGACCGAGATAGAGGTGACCGCGCGCAGGTTGTGCCAGAAGACGCTCCCCATGTTCAATTCCTGGCCGGGCCAGTTGGCGGCTGTTTCCAGGGCCTGGAGGAGCTTGTGCAGGCTCGCGTCGGATTGGATAGGTTGACTTTGTATCCATTGATAGGCCGCCTGCGTCCCTACCAGACCGAGAATCACGATCAATGCCAGCGCCAGGCGCATTTTTTGCAGGGACAGGGCGACTTCCTGACGGTACCATTGACGGAGTGACGTGGCGCGGCCGCGAAAATAAACCAGGAAAGTCTGCCAGGCCCAGCGCAGATTCAGAACGTCAATCTCTCGCCCCAGCAGGTATTCGCGCTTGAAGCGCGTCAGGCCGAGACGGATAATGAGCACGGCCATAATAGCAACTGCCAGGATGGTCAGCCAGACGCCGGTATGGTTGCCCCAGAACAGCATCAGACTTTCCCCTTGCAGCAGCAGGCCGACCGGGATCACAATAAAGGAAACGAGCAGATTCGCGCCGCGCACCGAAGTGGATTGGGTGGAAATGACCAGCGCCCCGCTGACCATCAGCACGGCCTGTACCAGACTGATGAGAATTGCCTGAAGCAGGGTCAACGTATCCGGCACTTTGATGTTCATCCAGTGAATCAGGAGGAGGTACAGCGTTAGATCGACAACGATGGCCATGGCCGGCAGGCAAAACCCTGCCAGCAGTTTCCCGAAGTACAGTTGCCAGTCGTAGAGAGGGGTGCTGAGCAGGGGTTCGATCGTGCCGCGTTCCTTCTCGCCAACGAACGATTCGAGGGCAATGACCAGGGAAACGGTCACCGGGAAGAAACCTACGACCATGGTGAAGAACGGCACCACGCGCTCGGCTACACGTTCGGCGTTGTATTGCATAATATAGTCGGTTGCAATCCCTGTACCGGCCAGCATGAGGAAGGGGAAAAACAGGGTCAACGCGATGAGGGGGAGCAGAATGCGCCAGTCGCGCAACTGGTCACGCAGTTCGCGTCGCGTCAGCAGCCAGACAAATGACCAGCCTGTCATAACGATGACTCTCCTGGAGCGGTATTCAGGGTTTCCATGGCGCGCAGGTATACATCCTCCAGCGTGCGCGAGGTCTCTTGCACCGTGACGACCGGCGCCTGGTGAGCGAGCAGGAGGGCCAGCAAGGCCGGATTCGCCTGGGATGGATTGGCGACGCGGAAACGCAGATGCTGTGGCGTTTGCTCCAGCAGGGTGACGCCGGCGGGCCAGCGGAGACTATCGGCAGACCAGGGAGCGGCTAACTGTACTTCATATTCTGGCGGCCCCAGCAATCGTTGTTTGAGTTCGGCCAGCGTGCCTTCCAGCAGGATACGCCCCCGGAAGATGATCGCAATCCGGTCCGCCAGGAGTTCTGCTTCGCTCAAATTGTGCGTGCAGAGGACAATGGCGCGCTGCTGGGAACGCAGGCGCGCGATTTCCTCGCGTACCAGACGGGCGCTTTCTGGATCCATGGCGGAGGTTGGTTCATCGAGCAGCAGTACGGGCGGATCGTGCAGCAAAGCGCGCGCCAGCGCCAGTTTCTGGCGCATTCCTTTGGAATACTCGCCGCAGCGCTTTCGCGCTGCCGTCTGGAGACCAAAGTATTCCAGCAAGTAGCGAGTGCGCTTCTCACGTTCTGAGGCCGATAGGCAGTAAAGCCGCCCGTAGAAGTCGAGGTATTCCAGGGCCGACATGCGCGCGTACAGGCCATGTTGTTCGGTCAGGACGCCAATCGCCGCGCGCACCTTCTCTGCCTGGGTGACGACGTCATAGCCGCCAACGCGGGCCCAGCCGCGACTGGGAACCAGAATGGACGTTAACATGCGCACCGTGGTGGTCTTGCCGGCGCCGTTTGGCCCAAGCAGGGCCAGAATCTGGCCTGCTCTCACCTGTAGATTGACTCCCTGCACAGCCCAGAAATCGCCAAAGCATTTGCCCAGGTCTTCCGTTTCAATCATCACTTGAATTATAATCTGCAAACTGTTTCGCGTCGCTACCTGACAGATTCGGTAGGCAGGATGGCCTGCGTCAGCGGCCTGCTGTGCACCAAAGCCACGCCGGAAGAGAAAACGCGCCGGCGGCCTCCCTGCCGACTTTTCAGGGCGGCTCTGCGGTAAACTGGGTAACGATTTAGCCCTGTCTCAAAACCGTTGTGGATGTCATGGCGAGGAGCGTTCTTTGCGACGAAGCAATCCCCAGGCGGTCCATTTCGCCTGATACAGGGGAGATTGCTTCGCCAAAAAACGGCTCGCCATGACAAGGCTGCGTAGTTACAAATCTGGATACTTGCCGGTGTAGAACGAGCGTAAATCTGGAGGCAATGATGGATCTGGACGATTTTCTGGCTTTCCCGCGTGTGGATACTCAGAATATGCTGGGGGAAATTGAGAATCTACCGGCGCAACTGGAAAAGGCCTGGCAGATAGGCCTGGCGGCAGACCTGGACGCGGAGACGCCGGTTTCCAGCGTGGTCATTTGTGGCATGGGGGGATCGGGGATTGGGGCAGCGCTACTGGAGGCCTATGTGATGCCGGGTTGCCGTGTGCCGGTGCTGGTTCACCGCGATTATGGCCTGCCGGCCTGGGCGCGTGGAGCGCACACGCTGGTTATCGCCTCGTCCCATTCTGGGAATACGGAAGAAACGCTGGATGCGTTCGAGACGGGGCGGCGTCATGGCTGTCGTCTGCTGGCAGTGTGTACCGGTGGGGAACTGGAACAGCGCGCCCTCGCTTGTGGCGCGCCGGTCTGGAAATTCGAACATCATGGCCAACCGCGCGCCGCGGTGGGGTATTCCTTTGGGCTGCTGCTGGCGGCGTTTGCCCGTCTGAATCTGCTGGCTGAGCCGCTGGAAAAGACCGCGCAGGCCCTTGCCGGCGCCATCCGCGCGCTGCGGATGCAGGCGGCGACCTTGCGGGCCGATCTGCCATGCGCCCACAACCCGGCCAAACAGCAAGCGACCCGCCTGATCGGGCGCTGGGTCAATGTCTATGGAGCGGATTATCTGGGCGCGGTGGCGCGACGCTGGAAAGGCCAGATCAACGAATTGGCCAAAGCCGGCGCGGCCTTCGAAATCTTACCCGAAGCCGATCATAACACGCTGGCCGGCATCGAACGGCCGGAAGTCTTGCAGCAGACCATGACGCTTTTCCTGCGCGCCCCATCCAATCACCCGCGCAACCGTCTGCGCCTGGAATTGACGCGCCGGGTCATGCAGGAGGCAGGGCTGGCAACCGACTTGTACGAAGCGCAGGGCGATACCCCCCTGGCGCACATCTGGACCGCTTTACAATTTGGCGATTATCTGGCTTACTATCTGGCCCTCGCCTATGGGGTTGACCCGACGCCCATTGCCGCGCTGGTGGAGTTCAAGGCGGCGATGAAAGCCGGCGGTCACGGATTCTCGCCGTCTTGAATCTCTGCCAGTTCCAGCGCGAAACACAGCGAAGAGAGGCGATTCAGGTATTGCAGGAGCAGAGGATTCTGGATTTCCTCGGCGTGCCACAGGGCGGCCACGCGCCGTTCGGCGCGGCGCACGGCGGTACGCGCCAGATCGAGGGCCGCGCTGGCAGGGGTCTCGCCGGGCAGAATGAAATCGGCAGGCAAGGTCAGGCTGGCGGTCAAATGGTCAAGTTGGGCTTCGAGCCACTGCAAGCGCTCGGCGGTCAGACGTTGGAAACGTTCGACCGTCTCCGGTGAGGCGGCCAGTTCGCTCATCAGGTGATACAGGTCGTGTTGTACGGCGCGGATAAGGGTGGCGGTGGCAGGCAGGCGTGTCAGGGCGCGCGCCAGCCCCAACGCCGCGTTGGCTTCGTCCACGGCACCCAGGGCCTCGATGCGCGCGTGATGTTTGGGCAATCTGCCGCGCCCCAGCCAGGCGGTCATTCCATCGTCACCATGACGGGTATACAGAGGAGACATCGCTGGTTCAGGCCGTAGCCGCCGCCTTCTTTTCCCGGCGCGCCTTCCACCATTCCACAATGGCCGGGAGCACCGAAATCAGCACAATGGCGATGATGACCAGTTCAAAATTCTTCTGGACGAAGGGGATATTGCCGAAGAAATAACCGGCCAGAGTGAACAGGGCCACCCAGGTCGTGCCGCCGATAACATTCCAGGAAATGAAATAACCGTAGGACATTTCTCCCACGCCGGCGACAAAGGGTGCAAAGGTGCGCACGATGGGCACAAAGCGCGCCAGAAAGATTGTCTTGCCGCCGTGCTTTTCGAAGAAGGCATGGGTACGTTCCATGTATTCCTTCTTTATCCATTTGATCTCGCCACTGTAGGCGCGTGCACCAATGGCATGACCAATCCAGTAGTTGGCGGTATCGCCGGCGATGGCCGCGCCGGTAAGCAAGGCGAACAGCAACCAGGGGTTCAACGCCCCGCGCGCGGCAAAGGTCGCGGCGGCGAAGACCAACGAATCGCCGGGCAGGAAAGGGGTCACCACAAACCCCGTCTCCATGAAAATGACAAAGAATAGCAACCCGTAGGTCCAGCCGCCATACTGGGAAATGATGTTTTCCAGATAGACGTCAACGTGCAGGATGAAAGTTACGAATTTCAAGATAGTGTCCATGATTTCCTTCCTGGGATGGGATTGCGGCAGTCACGCCACGTTCGGAGAGGTTTTGTCTGCGCTCTCGATCTGGCTTTTTCGGCGCAGGCTGGCATTGAGAACAGGCAGGGCCACAGCGCCGCTCACGAAGAGGGCAAACAGAAGGCTCAGGGCAAGCAGAATCAGCAATCCACCGAGCGCGACCTGTATGGCCGCCGCCATATCGTTGCTTTCTACCGCAGGGGCCAGGGCGATGATACGCAAGGCAACGTAGAACGCCATGATCAGGGTCCCGTTCCACAGACCATGCAGGCCGGCGCTGAGCAGGTATGTGCCGACCAGTTGACGCCGTCGCCGGTAACGAAAGGCGACGGCAATCGCGCTGCCGAGCAGGGCGCTGACGGTAACGTGCATGAGCGAACTGGAAACGCGCCCCAGAATGCCAACGCCCCATAGTGAAGTCGCGGCGCCTGTGGCCAGCATTCCCTCGATGAGGGAGAAGCCTGCCCCACACAACGCGCCCAAAGCAAACCCCTCGCCTGCCGAGGCCAGACGTGGCCCAAGCCAGAAGAGGAGGGATACTTTGGATGCTTCCTCAATGAGCGGCACAAGGCAGGCGGCAAACAGGAACAGAGCCCCGATCACCCAGGGGTTAGAAAGATAGGGCGTCAGCGCGTCCAGTGCATCAGTGGGCGTGGTCGCGGCCTCCAGTTGCTGGCCCAGTTGATCGATCAAACCACGCCAGAACGGTTGTTTTCCCCAGAGCAGTTCGCCAATCCCGCGCCCAAGCGCGAGCAACAGATACTCACCGGCCATGGCCAGCGCGGTGCTGCCGGCGATGGCAAACCCTGACACACTCCAGAAACGGCGTCTGGAAATGGCGAGCAATCCCCCGGCGCCCGTCCAGACCAGCAGAATAAGCGGCAACAGGACCCCAAGCGGCAGGAGAGGCACCGTCCCCATCCAGCCAGACTCTGGAATCAACGTTACCAGACTGCCCAGACAGAGGGTAAAGACCCACAGGATGCCGAGGGCGAGCGCATATCTCCAGCGTAGCGGAGGGATGATCATCGGACGTGTTTCATCCTTACCCTGCAGGGCGCGCAGGTTGAAAATGAACATGGGCAGCAGGAGCAGGGCGCAGGTTGCCATCGTGGTCATCTCGAGGACGGCAATGCGCATGGTCTCTACTTCGACCGTGCGGGGCAAAACGCGGGTAACGAGCAGGTACACTGCCCGGCCGATGAACGCGAGCATGCCCGTCAGGCTGAAGAGAAGCGCCAGCAGAGCCTCCCGGAAGGGGGAAAACGTCGGCCATCGCCGTTGAGCGCGGTTGCCGTCGGGGATGGTCGGCGCGCAGTCTGGTTGCGCGTTCGGAAGGGGGGCCAGGGACATTTCAGCGTTCCTCAATGGTGACGTTGAGCAGGGCGTCGCCTTCTGGAAGCCAGAGACCCGGTTGAGGGTCGCGTGGGGTCAGTTGCATGGCGACTTCCAGGCCGGCGATGACCTCGCCGAAAATGGTGTACTGACCGTTCAGGTGCGGCGTCGGGGCGAGGGTGATAAAGAACTGGCTGCCGTTCATGTCCGCGCCAGAGTTGGCCATGCCGACCATGCCGGCGCGGTCAAAGCGCAGCGAGGCGTCAATCTCGTTAGGAATAAAGTAACCCGGCCCGCCCAGGCCCGTGCCCGAGGGATCGCCGCTTTGGGCGACGAAGCCGGGGATGACGCGGTGAAAGGTGATGTTGTCAAACCAGCCCTGACGGGCCAGGAAGACGAAATTATTGACCGTAAAGGGCGCTTTGTCGGCAAAGAGTTGCAGGACAATATCGCCTCTGGCGGTGTGCAGGGTGGCCAGGTATTGCCGGCTGGGGTCAATCATCATGGGCGGGCAGTCAGAGAATTGCCGCTGACCGAGCTTGAGGAGATGAAGCATCGTGTCCAGAGAATAGTAACTGACGACGCCGGCCTGTAAGCGACCGTTGACGATGACCAACGGCGGTACTGGAATCTGTTTTGCCAGTTCCACCGCGTGTTCAACAGCGGTGACGACGGCCTCGCTTTCCATGTCCTGAAGAAACTGCTGCCGGTCGAGGCCAAGCGTTTCTGCTTCGTTTGCCAGCCAGGTCTGGAACGCGCCTGGGTCGAGAGGAAACCATTCTGCCTGTCTGGCATACAGGGCATCATGCATTTCCCAGAATTTTCCCTGGCGGGCGGCGGCGCTCGCCGCGCGGGCCGCCAGGACTGATTTGTCATTCTTCTCTGCCAGCGGCAGGTGACGGTACACCAGACGGACATCATTGGGGTGATCGGCGCGCAGGGTCTTGAGCAGGTCGGCCAGATCGGCGCAGGTGCGGCACTGGAAATCACTGTACACGATAATGGTTAGGATGGCGTCCGCAGGCCCCTGGCTGACATCTTCCGGCCCCACGGGCGGGAAGAGCGATTCCTGCGTCTCGGGGGTCGGTTCAGGCTTTACGACACGGCAGGGCATGATCAGCGGCATCGCGGTGGTCGCGTTCGCAGGGGTGGGGCGGAGAGGCGTGCTCTGCCCCTGGCACGCTGTCAACAGGAGGGCAGTCAATAAGAAAGCAGGTAACCACTTGGGCATAACGGCACCTCAGAGGGCGGAACTGGAAGAGTAAGACGGGCGTGCGATACTGGCGGTTGCTGCAGAACGTCTTGCAGGTCTTGAAAGGAATCCATGGCGGCCAGGGTTTTGAGGAAAGCGGCCAGGGAGGGGGAACGGGCGCGCAAGGCGCGTACCGCCGGTCCCACCGGATCCTCCCCAGCCGCGCCAACGGGCGTGTCGGCATAAGCGCCGTAGAAAGCAAAGTACGCCTGATTCAGTTTGCGAATCGGGAAACCATGTTCCCAGAAGACCAGCCGCCGCGCCTCCATGTAGGCTTCGGCTTCCTCGATTTTCCCCTGGGCCAGCAATTCGTCCACGTGTACCCGCGTGCGGTGCATTTCGCGGTTGAAATCGAACGTTTCTTCCTCTTGTTGAACTTGCGCAGACAGGACGACGGGATGATTCAGATCGGCGAGCAGATAGGGATAATAGCGCGCCAGCACCTCATGGGCAATCTCACGGCCTGCTATGGAGGCGGCAGTCTCATTCATCGTGCGCAATTCGGGAGAACTATCGTAATGAATGCCCAGCGGACGCAGGCTCAACCAGTTATGAGTCCACTCGTGGGCAATGGTCTCAATGAGCCAGTCGAGGGCTGTAGAACGCATGACCATGGTGGGATATGTGCCCACTCCGCCAATGGGCACCACCAGCGAAGAGACGTTGAAGGCGCGGTCAATTTGTTCTTCGAGCGCGGCGTGCTGATCCACGCGCAGACCGGGCAGCAGGGAAATGGCGGCCTGCTGCTCAATACGGTCGCGCGGCGAGATGACCAGATGCCAGGGCATGGGGCTGATGTGAAAGGCGACGGGTGGGATGGGTTGACCACCGCTGGTCAGGCCAAGTTCGGCCAGCGTCGCGCTCACCTGCTGTTCCAGCACCGCCTCGGCCAATGGCGCCAGCGGACGCTGTTGAGCGTACAAACTCTGTAAACGAGCGCGCACCTCCTGCGAAGCGCGTTCCGGATCGGCGATGGCGGGATCGGCGTACAGCCGTTCCAGTTGAGCCTCATTCTCCAGAATCTGCTGCGTAATCTGCAGGTAGTCCTGCACGATTTGCCATTGCGCCAGATCAGTAAAGTAAAAAGGACTGCCTGAGGCGCTTTGCAGCCACTTGTCTTCCAGAGCGTTGAGCGTCCAATCGAAATAGTCGAATTCTACGGCGCGCGTATAGGCATGGATGCGCGCCATAGGGTCGGTACCCCTGGCCCAGGTATCGGCAGTCAACAGGCAAAACAGCCACAGGCTTCCCAGCAGAATCTCGGTCGCGCGCTGCAAACGGACGAGCATGAGCAGGATTATATCGTAAAACAGCAGAGGCAAAAGGTGGAGTATGGTAGAATAGAACTGCTGTTCTGGCATAAGGTCATCGATGGAATTCAAACTCGTTGCTCCCTTTCAGCCGACCGGGGATCAGCCCGAAGCCATCCGCCAGTTAGTGGAGGGGGTACGGCGAGGGTATCGTCATCAGATTCTGCTGGGCGCTACCGGTACCGGCAAGACGTTTACCATAGCGGCGGTCATTCAGGAATTGCAGATGCCGGCGCTGGTCATGGCGCACAATAAGACGCTGGCGGCTCAACTGTATGCAGAGTTCCGCGAATTTTTCCCTCACAACGCGGTTCAGTATTTTGTCTCCTATTATGATTACTATCAGCCCGAAGCCTACGTTCCCAGCCACGATTTGTATATCGAGAAAGAGACGGAAATCAACGAAGAGATCGAACGTCTGCGCCTGGCGGCGACAACGGCGCTGCTCTCGCGCAGGGATGTCATCATCGTGGCTTCGGTGTCGTGCATTTACGGGCTGGGTTCGCCGGAAGATTACGGGCGTGGGGTGGTGGAACTGCGCCTCGGCGAGATTTATCGCCGCAACGCGTTGATGCGTCAACTGGTGGATGGACAGTACCAACGCAACGATTTCGAATTGCGTCCTGGCACGTTTCGCGTGCGCGGCGACACGCTGGAAATCGTTCCGGCTTATGAGGAACGGCGCGGTTACCGCGTTATTTTCTTTGGCGATGAAGTGGAACGTCTGCTGGAATTTGACTCGTTGACGGGCGAGATTCTTGCTGAACCCCAGCAGGTGGCCATTTATCCGGCCAAACACTATCTCACTCAGGAAGAAAAATTGCGGGCCGCCATCGCGGATATTGAACAGGAACTGGAAGAACGGCTGGCCTGGTTCCGCCAGCAAGGCAAACTGCTGGAAGCGCAACGCCTTGAACAGCGCACGCGCTATGACCTGGAGATGTTACGCGAGGCAGGCTATTGCTCCGGCATCGAAAATTACTCCCGTCACCTTGACCGCCGCGCGCCCGGCACCCATCCCTGGACGCTGATTGATTTCATGCCCAGCGAATACCTGCTCGTGCTGGATGAATCGCACATGACGATTCCCCAGATTCGCGGCATGTACAACGGTGACCGCGCCCGTAAGGAGACGCTGGTGGAGTATGGTTTCCGTCTGCCTTCGGCGCTGGATAACCGTCCGCTCAAATTTGAGGAATTCGAGCAGGTAATGGGGTACACGATTTATACCTCTGCCACGCCTGGCCCCTATGAACGCGAGCGCGCCGAACAGATTGTGGAGCAGATTATTCGTCCGACCGGCCTGGTGGACCCGCAGGTGGAGGTTCGCCCGACAAAAGGCCAGATTGATGATTTGATCGGGGAGATTCGCCAGCGCGTGGAGCGTCATGAGCGCGTTCTGGTGACCACGCTGACCAAACGCATGGCCGAAGACCTTTCCGAATACCTGAAAGAACTGGGCATCAAAGTTCACTACCTGCATTCGGAAATCGAAACCATCGAGCGGGTCAGCATCCTGCGTGATTTGCGGCTGGGGGTATATGATGTGGTGGTGGGCATCAACCTGCTGCGCGAGGGGCTTGACCTGCCGGAAGTTTCGCTGGTCGCGATTCTGGATGCTGACAAGGAAGGCTTCCTGCGTTCCGAGACGGCGCTCATTCAGACCATCGGGCGCGCGGCACGGCATGTTCACGGTCAGGTGATCATGTATGCCGATACCATAACCGATTCCATGCAGCGCGCGATTGACGAGACCAACCGCCGGCGAGCGAAGCAAATCCGTTACAATGAAGAGCATGGCATTACGCCGGTCAGCGTCCACAAAGCGATCCGCGACCTGACCGATTCGCTCTCGGTGCGGGCCGTAGCCGAGGCGCGCCCGGACTACAAAACTGCCCAGCGCGCCGGGGCGGCCTCGCGTCACGAATTGCGTCGCGTCCTGGCCGAACTGGAGCGCGAAATGAAAGCGGCGGCGCAGAATCTTGAATTCGAGCGCGCGGCCGCTCTGCGGGATGAATTATTTGAACTGAAGGCGCTGTTGGCGGAAGATGAGTCGCTGCGTCCCTGGGAAAAAATCCGCTTGCTTTCGGGCGAGGAGTGACGCGCAGTGACCGGTCATCTGGTGGTGGTTGGACTGGGACAGGCTTTGCGCGGCGATGATGTGGCCGGGCTGGAGGCCGTGCGCCTGTGGGAGCGCACGTTCCCGCCTACCGCCACGCATCCACAGGTGCGCATCGAGTATGCCGAATCGCCCGGTTTGACATTGCTCTCGTTGTTAGAAGGCGCCACGGCGGCTTTGCTGGTAGATGCTGTGCAGAGTGGCAGCGCGCCAGCAGGGACTGTGCATCTCTTGTCCGAGGCGGATTTGCCGGCGTTTCTGCAAGGCGCGGCTTCGGCGCATGGCTGGGGAGTGGCAGAAACGCTGGCTCTGGCGCGGCAGGCGGATCTGGCTGATTTGCCGGTGCAGATTGTCCTGCTCGGCGTGGAGATGGCGCAGGCCGAGGTTGGCGCGGGGCTGAGCCCGGCGGTACAGGAGGCTTTGCCGGCGGTGGCGCTGGAGATCGAGAAATATGTGCGTGCCTGGTTAACGCAGGAGGCCGAACGATGACCACGCAACTTTATGGCGGCCTGGAGGGTGGGGGCACGAAGTTCGTTTGTGCCGTGGGACGCGGGCCGCAGGAGATCGTCGCCGAGATTCAATTCCCAACCACAACGCCCCAGGAAACACTGGCGCGCGCGAGCGAGTTTTTTCGCCAGTACGAAGTTGTCGCGCTTGGCCTGGCCTCCTTTGGCCCGCTGGATTTGAACCCTGCCTCGCCTGCCTTCGGCGCCATTACCGCAACGCCGAAAGCCGGTTGGGCCGGGACGAATCTGCTCGAGTATTTTCGACGCGCCTTCGGGCTGCCGGTCGTTCTGGAAACCGACGTCAACGCGGCCGCCTTCGGAGAATACCGCTGGGTGGACGAGAATCGCGGCCTCGATGCGCTGGTTTATTTCACCATCGGCACCGGTATCGGCGCCGGGATCATTGTCAACGGGAAAATCGTCCACGGCCTGACGCATCCCGAGGCCGGTCATTTCCGCCTCCCTCATGACTGGCAGGACGACCCTTATCCGGGCAACTGCCCATTCCACGGCGATTGCTTCGAAGGTCTGGCCTGTGGGCCGGCGATTGCGGCGCGTTGGGGGCAGCCCGCGGATTCTCTGCCCGACGACCATCCGGCCTGGGAACTTGAAGCCCGCTATATCGCTTCGGCGTTGACTGCCGTGATTTGTCTCCTCTCGCCGCAACGCATTGTGCTTGGCGGCGGCGTGATGCAGCGACAGTCCCTCTTTCCGCGCATTCGCCGTCGTGTCAAGGCTCTCCTCAATGGCTATATTGCCTCGCCGGTGCTGGCTGGCGATCTGGAATCGTATATTGTCCCGCCCGCGTTAGGGAAACGCTCGGGGGTGCTGGGGGCGATCGCGCTGGCTCAGGCGGCGTTCGAGCAGTCGGCGGCCTGTTCTGCTTGAAGCAAATAGGATATTTCAGGTATAATTTCACCATGCTTTCTCCTGAGGAAATCGAAGCCCGGCTGGAACGAGTGCTCCTGACCGTGCAAAAGCCGGCGCGCTATGTGGGCGGTGAATACAACGCCGTCGTCAAAGACTGGGAATCGGTGCGCACGCGGCTGGCGTTCGTTTTCCCGGACGTGTACGAGATTGGTCTTTCCAACCTCGGCTTGCAAATCCTGTATGATGCTGTCAATCAACGTTCAGACGCTCTGGCTGAACGCGCCTATGCCCCCTGGCCGGATATGGAAGCCGCCATGCGCGCACACGGGATTCCCCTCTACTCGTTGGAAAGCAAGCGTCCTCTGGCCGGCTTCGATATTCTTGGCTTTTCTATTCCCTACGAGACGCTCTATACCAATGTCCTGAACCTGCTCGATCTGGCTGGCCTGCCGCTTTTCGCCGCTGAACGAGATGAACGGCATCCGCTGGTCATCGCCGGCGGCCATGCCTGCTTCAATCCGGAGCCGATGCATGCCTTCATGGATGCTTTCGCTATCGGCGAGGGCGAAGAGGTGATTCATGACATTCTGGAGGTAGTGGGGCGATGGAAAGAGGCACAGCGCCCACGCGCGGAACTGCTGCGGGCTCTGGCGAGGATTCCCGGCGTGTATGTCCCGTCCCTGTATCAGGTGCGCTACTTTTCCGATGGGACCGTTCAGGCCGTTGAACCGTTGACTCCCGAAGCGCCGCCCGTGATTGTCAAACGCATGGTGCCGAAATTGCCTCCGCCGGTGACTGACTTTCTGGTGCCGAATACCGATATTGTCCACAATCGGGTGGCGATCGAGATCATGCGCGGTTGTACGCGTGGCTGTCGTTTCTGTCAGGCGGGCATGGTCATGCGTCCGGTACGCGAGCGCCCCATTGGGGAAATCGTCCGGGCGGCGGAGGAGGCCGTGGCGAACACCGGCTATGAGGAATTGGCTTTGCTGTCCCTTTCTTCCTCGGATTACAGTGACATTATCAGGCTGGTGGAGAGCATGGGAGAGCGTTTCCAGGGACGGCATCTCACCATTTCCCTTCCTTCCCTGCGCATCGAGACGGTATCGGTAGATTTGATGGAGCGGCTGAAGGAGCGGCGTTCTGGCGGTTTTACTCTGGCGCCGGAAGCCGCCACCGAACGCATGCGACGGATCATCAACAAATTCATCCCCGATGAGCAGATTCTGGCTACGGCGCGGGAAATCTATCGTCGCGGCTGGACGACCATCAAACTGTATTTCATGATCGGGCATCCGGCAGAGACGCTAGAGGATGTTCAGGCCATTGCGGATTTATGTCGGCGGATTCTGGCGGAGGGGCGACGTGTCCTCGGTGGACGAGCGCACCTTCACGTTGGAGTGAGTACCTTCATTCCGAAACCGCATACCCCATTCCAGTGGGCCACCTGCGATACGCCGGAACAGATTCAGGCCAAGCAGAATTGGTTAAAACAGGCCTTGCGTGACCGCGCCATCAAACTGACCTGGACAGCGCCGGAAGAGACTTTGCTCGAAGCCTGGCTTTCGCGCGGCGACCGGCGCCTTGCCGGTGTGATTTATCATGCCTGGCAGCACGGCGCGCGCTTTGACGCCTGGCAGGATTTGCGGCGTATGGACCTCTGGCAGGCGGCCTTTGCCGCGACCGGCCTTGACCCGGCGTTTTATACGCACCGCCCGCGCCGTCCCGACGAAATCTTCCCCTGGGATCACATCTCCGTCGGTGTGCACAAACGATTCCTCTGGCAGGATTACCGCCTCTCGCTGGAGGAGCAGACCCGCGCGGATTGCCGCACAGGTTGCTATGCTTGTGGGATTCTTTCGGCGTATCGCCAGGAACGCCGCGCGCATCCGGGCGATTTCTGGAAATGCCCGACCGTCAAGACACGCGCCCCTCGTCAGGCATAAGGCCAGCGTTCGTCAGGGCGATCTGCCTGCCCTGGCCGCAGGAAAGCGGAAACGTCTCTGGTGTACCGGGGATTGCCATTGTCTGACCCTGCCCCCTCCGCTACAGGCAGCACCTCAGGCTGGCCTGTAAGCCGCATTCTGTCCAGCAGAGGGTGCCGGTTTACGCCGGAGGCTTCTTCCCGACTCTCTGCCTGGGCGATCATCTCTCTGGACGGCGCGTTGCCGCGCCGTTCTAGCGGCCTACCCGGGACTGGCTTTCCCACTTATGGAGAAAGCGCTTGAGGAGACGAGCCGCCTCCCGTCGTCCGCAGACGACTTCGTCCCTGCTTGGCCTTGCTCCCGACGGGGGTTGCCTGGCCATCCGTATTGCTACAGATGCCGGTGGTCTCTTACACCACCTTTTCACCATCACCGCTGCCATTGGCAGACGGCTGTCTGTTTCTGTGGCCCTGTTCCGGCAGGTTAACGCCTTACGGCTGTTTCCCCGCCCCGGGTGCTACCCGACGTCGTGCTCTGTGGAGTGCGGACTTTCCTCAGCCCTGCTTCGCAGGGCCGCGATCGCCCGGCCAGCCTGAGGCTATTTCTATCATAGCCTCTTCCCCAGCAGATGTCAACACCGATTCGGTTTACTCCAGCAGATCATCCCCGCCCTCTGCGACGGTTGATTCCTCGCCGCCCAGTTCGGGCATTTCTTTTTCGATTTCCTCGGGGCGTTGTCCTTTTTCCAGGCGTTCCACAACCTCGTCGAATTCAGGAGGCATCTCTTCGCCGAGTTCCTGGCCCATTTTGCGCATGAAGCGCCCCATGGCGCGCGGGTCTTCTTCCAGGCCTTCCAGCGCACTGGGGTCAGAAAAGTCGTCAGCCAGGGACTCAAGGCGCCCTTCCTCCGACCTGGCCAGGCGAACGCGCGGCAGACGCCGGCGAACATGCGGGCTTTGGCAATGTGGGCACTGTACCTGTCGGGTGCCATATTCGGCATACGACAGATACACCTCAAAACGCCGCTGGCAATCGAGGCAGAGATAATCGTAGATGGGCATAGGCTTCTCTCCAGACGAAGAAGTTATGCCTGGTGCATTTCGTCATCGGTGGCTTTAAACTCTCGGATGATGCCGGTCACAATGAATACGGTCCGCTCGCAGATGTTGGTCACGCGGTCGGCGACCCGTTCGAGGTTGTGCGCGGCCCAGAGCAGCCAGTTGGCGCGTTGAATGGAGCTTGGGTCGCTGAGCACGAAGGTCATCAGTTCCCGATAGACCTGATTGTAGAGTTCGTCCACTTCGTCATCTTCGAGTGGGATGGCGCGCGCGGCTTCAGCGTCTTCGCGGATGAAAGCGTCCAGCGCGCGGTGGAGCATATCGGTGGCCTTCTGGGCCATGCGTGGAATGTCAATGAGCGGCTTGAGCAGGGGCTGGTCACCCATGCGGATATTGATCGTGGCAATGCCTTTCGCATAGTCGCCCATGCGTTCCAGTTCACCGGCGATTTCCAGGATGGAAGCCAGCAAACGCAGGTCGTGTGCCATAGGTTGCTGTGTGGCAATGAGCACCATGACTTGCTCCTCAATGGCGAAGCGTTTCGCATTGATTTGGGCGTCCATCTCGTAAAGGCGCCGTGAGGCCTCAATATCGCGCTTCTTGAGTGCTTCCACCGAGCCCAGAATAGCATCCTCGACCATACTGCCCAGGATGAGCAGTTCGTCTTTCAAGTGGCGGATTTCTTCTTCAAAGGTTTTACGCATGGTTAGCCTCCTCAAGGTTTATTATACTCGTTGCTGGCGGTAGTGAAGATGATATTTTGTGGCTCCGATCAGCCCGGCGGGGCTGGGAATTTCTGGCAAAGAGGCAACTACTCAGCCATGTCATCGCGAGTCGTTTTTGGGCGAAGCACTCTCCCCTTTATCAGGCGAAATGGACTGCCTGGAGATTGCTTCGTCGCAAAGAACGCTCCTCGCCAGACATCCACAACGGTTTTGAAACAGGGCGTAACAACCTACCCACTATCCATCCTTGTCATTGCGAGCCGCCGCAGGCGGCGAAGCAATCCCCTTGCTTGACGGGAGATTGCTTCGCTACGCTCGCAATGACAAGAGGCAGAGGGTTCTCCATTAGCCA
>DAOTVX010000101.1:0-4137 GCA_034436275.1 Anaerolineales bacterium
CGCCATCCTGAACTCGGTTTTCAAGAAGTCCGCACGGCCGGCATCGTGGCACGCGAACTGCTGGAGATGGGGCTGGAAGTACAGACCGGCGTCGCCGGGACGGGGGTGGTAGCGCTGTTGCGCGGCAAGAGGCCGGGCCGGGTAGTGCTGGCACGAGCAGACATGGATGCCTTACCCATCAACGAAGAAAGTGGCGCGGCGTATGCCTCGCAGACGCCGGGGGTGATGCACGCCTGCGGGCATGACGGGCACACAGCGATTCTCCTCTCCGTAGCCCGTCTGCTCCAGGCCCACCGCGACGAACTGGCAGGCACGGTCAAGTTCGTCTTCCAGCCGGCGGAGGAGGGCATGGGCGGCGCCGTGCGCATGATCGAAGATGGCGTGCTGGAAAACCCGCCGGTAGAGGCCGCTCTGGCGTTGCACTTATGGAACGAACGGCCATTGGGCTGGCTGGGCATCCCGCATGGGCCGGCTCTGGCCGGCGCAGAGATTTTCAAAATTAAAGTGCGTGGTAAAGGCGGTCACGGCGCCGCGCCGCACCGCAGCATGGACCCCATTCTGGCAGCCAGTCAGATGGTCGTCGCCCTGCAAAGCATCGTCGCCCGTAACATCGAACCGCTCAAGGCGGCTGTGGTCAGTGTCTGTACCATCCATGGCGGCGAGGCGTTCAACGTCATTCCCCAGGAGGTAGAACTGAGCGGCACCATTCGCACCTTCGAGCCAGAGGTCCACGAAAAGGTGCTGGAGCGCTTCGAGGTCATCGTCTATGGCCTGGCGGAGACCCTGGGATGCCAGGCCGAACTGGACCTGAAACGGGTCGCGCCGGCGGTCATCAACCACGCTGATCTGGCCGCGCGCTGGCAGGCGCTGGCGCGACAAATGTTCCCGGAGGCGGAGGTGGACGGCAACAACTACGTCTCCATGGGGTCAGAAGACATGGCCTTCTTCTTCGAACGTGTGCCGGGTTGCTTTGCCTTTGTCGGTTCGGCGAATCACGCCAAAGGCCTGGATGCCGGCCATCATCATCCGCGTTTTGATTTTGATGAAGAGGCATTGCCGCGCGCGGCCGCGTTGCTGGCAGCGGCTGTATTCGAGTTTACCCAATGAGATAAGGACAAATCCATGCCTCGCACACCCTTCCTGCGCCGCCCTCTGGAAGTAGCCCTGCTCAATCTGAATGGTTTAGGGCTGGGCTTTCTGTATGCAGGTCGTTGGATTCGCTTCGTCCTGTATGCGTTGCTGGACAGCCTGATCCTGATGGTAGCCTTCTGCACCAAAGCGCATCGTCTGCCCTGGCTGTGGGCGACTCTTTTCCTTCTCTGGCCGCTGTGGCAGGCCTTTGATGGCTGGCTGGCCACCGGGTGGCATAACCGCCGTTACCCACAAGTGGTCATTCCCTGGCGCTGGCCGGCCATTCTGGCTGGCGTCCTCGCTTTGGGCCTGGTTTCCGTTGGAACCATCGGTTACGGCCTGGCAGGAGAATGGGTGTATCGTCAGGGGATGGCGGCTTTTCAACACTCCGCCTGGGCACAGGCAGAACGCCGTTTGGAAGCCTTCACGACCTATTTCACCGTGACGCTGAATCCCCATCTGCGTCAGGCAGAACAGAAAATCGCCGAGTGCCGGATACTGCAACAAGCGGAGCGACTGAGTGAGCAAGGCAATTACGGCGCGGCGATTGCCTCCTATCAGGAGCATCAGGCGCGTTTCGGCGCGAGCGAGGCCGCCTCCTACGTCAACGAACGCGTTGCCGAAAACTATCGTTTGTGGGCGCTGGAATTGCTGCACGAAGATCAGTATGAACAGGCCCTGGAGAAATATCGCTTGATTCAGGAGAAATACCCTGCGACAGAAAGCGGCGCGCGGGTGGAACAAGATCTGGCCCAGGCCTATGTTCGCTGGGGCGATTATTTGCTCCAGCAAGAAGCGTATGAGGAGGCGATTGAGAAGTATCGCCGCGTCATGGCAGACTATCCGGATACGGATGCCGCCAGCCAGGCCCCGCTGGCGCTGGCCCGGGCCTATTTGGCCTGGGGCCGCGCGCTGGATGCCGACGGCGATTTTCTTGCCGCGCTGGACAGGTTTCAACAGGCTCAAACGGAGACGCAGGATGCTTCCATCGTGGAGGCGGCCCGACAGCAATACGAATCTGCCCTCTACCACCTGAGCCGCGACCCGGGCAGACAAGGCTGGAGCGTGATGGACAGTGCTCTCTATCACGCCTGCCAGGGACAGCCAGCCGATTCGCCGGCGATTGGCTATCAGGTGAACGAGACAGGCCATGTCCGCCTTTGTCATGATGAGGATACGCCCGCCTATGCCCTGCCCTTCGACCTGCAGGCCGAGTATCCGGCGCATTTCCTCTACGTGGTCAGAATCACCAGCGGCAGTTCGCGAGGCAGAGATTGCGGCTGGTATCGGGACAATCGCACCGGCGAGCGTCTGCGCCTGTACCTCGACCGTCCCTGGTGGCGGGTTGAACTCATCAGCACGCTGAGCGGCGTGGTTGTCACCAGCAAGAAATTCGAGGGTCGAACTTCATATTCGTACTGTCCGTCCACCTACACCTACAGTTCTGCTCAAGTCACGGCGGGCGAGATCCACGACGAAGGCGAGCCGCCGGACGAAGCCGCCGTCAGCCGCTGGCTGCGGGAAACGGTCGCCAGACTTGCGACAACGCCGTAAGGAGCAATCTTGTTGCGCGTTACGCCATCTCTCTGGCTGGATGAAAAGGAACTGGACTTTTCCTTCCTCCGCGCCGGCGGCCCTGGAGGGCAGAACGTGAACAAAGTCGCGACCGGTGTGGAGTTACGCTTTGATGTGCGTCGCTCGGCGACGCTGCCGGCATACGTCAAAACGCGCCTTATGCGGCTGGCAGGACGCCGGTTGACACAAGACGGTGTGCTGCTTCTTCGCGCCACGCGTTACCGGACACAGGAACAGAACCGCGCCGACGCTGTGCGCCGCTTGCTGACTTTACTGCGCCGGGCCGTTCTGGAACCCCCGCCGCGCCGGCCCACGCTTCCCCCCACGACAGCCCGAACGAGACGGCTGGCAGCGAAAAAACGCCGGGCTGAGATCAAACGTTTGCGGCAGCAGCGCCGTTTCGACGAGTAAAGAGTAAAATGCCCGATTCTCATGATGAACGAGACCAAAACGGCTTCGTTTCGTTTTCACGGTGCGCTGAATGATTTTCTGCGTTCCTCTCAGCGTGAACAGGCTATTCCGCTCTCCTTTCGCGAACACCAGACCGTCAAGCATTTGATTGAGGCGCTGGGCGTACCCCATGTGGAACTGGGGCCGGTCAACGTGAACGGCGCGGAGGTGGGGCTGGAGTATCAGGTGCAGGATGGAGATGCGATTGAGGTTTATCCCATTGCCTGCGGCTGTCCGCTGGAGCCGCGTTTTTTGCTGGACAACCATCTGGGGAGGCTGGCCGCGCATTTGCGCATGCTCGGTTTCGATACCCTCTATCGCAATGACTACGAAGATGCCCAACTCGCGGCCATTCTGGAACAGGACCGTCGCATTTTGCTGACGCGCGATCGCCGCCTGCTCATGCGCAAGGTGGTCCAATACGGCTACTGTTTGCGGTCGCTGGAACCGCTGGAACAATTGCGCGAGGTTATCCGTCGCTTTGACCTGTTGCCCCGAATCCGTCCCTTTCGCCGCTGTCTGCGCTGTAACGCGCCCCTGGAGCCGGTCAGCAAGCAAGAGGTCTGGCCGCGTTTGCTCCCTTTGACGCGTAAATACTACGATGAGTTTCATCTTTGCCGTTCCTGCAATCAGATTTACTGGAAAGGATCGCACTACGAACGGATGCAGGCGTTGATCGCCTCCTTGCAAACCGAGCTGCAGGAGTCGGAGCGCGGCTGACACAAGGCCGGCGCGCCTGGAAAATATGCTATCCTGCTGGTAACTACCTCGACAATGTTAGATTACCTGTCCCTTGTCATTGCGAGGCGGCGATAGCCGCCGAAGCAATCTCTTTGCGAGCCTCAAGGTAAGCAGTCTCCCAATTACCAGGGGATTGCTTCGGGCAAAGAACACCCTCGCAATGACAGGAGGCAGAGAGTTCTCCATCAGCCATGGTAGGTAGTTACGAACGAAGGATACATTACCGCTACAGCGCACCGC
>DAOTVX010000102.1:0-20578 GCA_034436275.1 Anaerolineales bacterium
CTAGTGCTGTGTTAAGCAACTTTTTATACAAATCGGTCATCTCATTGTTTAGCGCAAATTCACCTGAAAGCATTGAACCGTTTACGTAGGACGGTCTTTCCAGGCCGTCCACCTGACCGACAAGCTGGAAAGCCTATCCTACGGAGAACGAACAAAGAGTCCCCAGGAGCGCAAACTCTAACCTAACGCGGCACTAGGGGCAGGCATAACGTTGATGTTCCTCGTAAGTCTCGGCAAAGAAATGACGCCCTGAGCCATCGCAACGGGCGCGGAAATAAAAATAGGGCGTATTCGCCGGTGAGGCGACTGCCTGCAGCGCAGCCAGCGAGGGACTGCAAATCGGGCCCGGTGGCAGGCCAGGGTAACGATACGTGTTATAGGGGGAATCTACCTCCAGGTCCAGACTGGAAAGCGGATTGGTCCACCAGGTGTTCTGGACATGATTATATCCCAGGGCATATTGAACGCTGGCATCACTGCCCAGCGTCATACCGACCGCCAGGCGATTATAGAAAACCGAGGCGATCAACGGCATTTCCTCGTCAACCATCGCCTCGCGCTCAATCAGGGAAGCCAGAGTAACCGCCTGATAAACATCCAGGCCCTGGCGGGCAAAGCCCTGGCGCAATTCTGGTGTCAGGTGAAAGGCAAAATTTTGCACCAGCAGGACCAGTAACGCTTCCGCGTCCGTCTCACGCGGCAAGACATACTGGTCTGGGAACAGGAAACCCTCTGCACTTGCCCCCGCCGGCAAGAGGCCGCCAAACGCAGGCGGCTGGCGCGCAGCCGCCAGAAACTCCTCCGGACTGACTTGCAGGCCTGAAGACGGCAGCGCGGCAGCCACCTCTTCCATGCGCCAACCGGCCAGCACCACCAGCACTGCCTTGCCCGGCGCGGGGCTTTGCAAGGCGCGCGCCACCTGCAGGGCTGTCATACTGGCACTCAGGCGGTAGGTTCCGGCCTGGACGCCGGTATCCTGTCCGCTCCAAATCAGATAAGCGCGTAACGCGCGCCCATTTCGCAGCACACCAGCCTGCTCCAGACGATTCACCACAGACGAGAGCGACTCGCCCGGTTCAATGACAAAATCCTGCTCCGGCGCCTGCGCCAGGCGCGGCGTGGTCAAATCGCCTGCATACCACAACAGGCGCAGGCCATACACGAAACGTGACCAGGCGCCCAGACCGGGCGCCGGCGGCCCAAACGAACGCACCGCAAGCCTGGGCGTATAGACCACCACCGCCGTCAGCCCAAGGGCAAACAGCAGCAAAAGCAGAGGCCAGAAAGTACAGGAAGTGGTACGGCGAGGAGACATGAGAGAAGAAACGTAAAACGTGAGACGAACAACGGGAGGCAGACAGGGTACAGAGCGAGGCAGGACCGGCGCAGCGTTTATGAACGAGAATCCAGATAAGATTGAAGCAGGACCACTGCCGCCAAATGGTCCAGGGGAGTCGCGCGTTTACGACGTCCTGAACCCATAGCCTGACGCGCGGCACGCGCTTCCTGCGTGGTGAACGCCTCATCCCAAAACACAATCGGGATGTCCGTCAGGGCGCGCAAGGCGGCTGCCAGCCGCGCCGCGCGTCGCCCCTCCAGCGTAGGACGGCCCTCATCGTCCAGCGACTGCCCAATCACCATCAACGCCGCTCCCCACTCCACCGCGATTTTGACAATCGCGGCCGCGTCCGCGGCGCGCGCCGTATGCTCAATCCAGCCCAACGGATTGGCAATCGTGCCGGTCGGATCGCTGATGGCCAGACCAATGCGTTTGGCGCCAGGGTCTATCGCGAGGATTCTCATTGTCTTCAGAGAGGAATGCTTACCACTTGATGCCTATGCGAAACTCCGTGAACGGCAACCAGGGCCACCAGGAGGGACGCAGGCGAATCTGGGGAGCCTCCTGCAAAGGCAATTGAGCAGTCAACATGGAGAAAGCAACCGCCGGCCGGCGACCGCGCACCGAACGCGCCAGGCCAGAAGTATCCAGACGCGGCTTCAAGTCGCGCTGCAACAACAAACGGCAGCGCAAAACGCCCTCGTTATCCAGAACCGGCTTCTCTACCAACGTCATACGAATATCCTCGTCAGCAGGTAGAAAACCAGCAGGCGCGGCGGCGTCCAGAATAGCCTTCGCACGCTGGCGTAATGCCGCGCCGGGAAGATAGTGAATCGAAAACCTGACTTCGAGCGCCAGCAGGAGATTGTCCCCCGGCTGGCCGGCCGCTGGAAAGTACACCTCATGCAGAATCTCGGTCAGGGTCAACGTATCCGTAAGCAGCAGGTCTGTCGGAGCAACCTGCGCCTTAAACAACGCCAGCGCCTGCTGACGCAACTCCGCCAGCAGTGCCGCGCGCGCGTGGCGGCGGTCCTCTTCCGAGGGCGCGCGCATGGACTGATAACCACCGCCATGCATGGCCTGCGGATTCGTCGCGGCCAGGCTGGCGCCCAGAGGCCCGTCAATCACTACCAGCGCATCCGCCGGCACATTCCCGCCCTCGCCGGGCAACTCTGCTCGCGCCGGAACATCCACCTGCTTGTCCACGCCAGCCGTCACCACGGCATCATTTAACGTCACAAAGCGCACAGGCGGGGCATCGGCAGTTTGCACCACTGTGCCCGCCGGTATCCCAACCACAGAATCGGTCAGGTTACGGAAACGGATTGTTCCGCGCGCATAGGTCACCGGCACAGGTATACGCCCACTGGCGGGCCAGACTTTACTGCCTTCCACCGCCACCGTAACCTGGGCTAACGGTAAGCCGTTGTGCAGGCGCACCTGTTCGGCATCCGAAAAAGCCATCACTTCCACAGGAAGCGACTGTTGAATCCGCAACGGCGAAAGTTGAATCTCGGCTGCGGGAAGCAAGAATAACAGCAACGCAAACAGGGCCAACACCGCCAGTGAAAAAAAAGTCAGACGCGCCACCGGCCGCGTGCGCCATCGCGCCTCCACCCGACGTCCCACCGCCCGCAGCGATTCCAGATCGGCCCGCGAAGAACGACGCTCAAGACGACGCGCAGGCATCACCTGCCATTCTGTCTGTTGCGCCTCCAACACGCTCGTAAAAACAGGAATACCCGCTTCCTGCGCCAGGCGACGTACGCGCGTCGAATGCGTGACCAGCGCCAGCACCGCGCCCATGGTCTCCGCCTTGCGGCGCAGGAGCAGCCAGGCCAACCGTGTATCAATCGCCGCGCCGCGACGCGGGAGAACCAGTAAAACCCGCCGCGCTTTCACCCACGCCAGTTTGTCGCGCAACGAGACGACATCGTCATGCGCCTCAACAGGAATCACTTGCGTTTTCATGACACCCCATTATAACGTCAAAGCCGCGCCTGTTAAAGCCAGCGCGGCGAGACGCGTTCCAGAACCCGATCCTTCCACGTAGCCGTACCTGTTGTCGCCTGCACCAGCGAACGCGCAGCAATCAAAATGAACATAGTCAGGATAACCGGATATAGCCAGGCCAGATAGATGGGAAAGCGAAAACGGCGCAACGCCAGCAACCAGAGTGCCAGCGAGGTAATCACAGCAGCACAGGCGTACAGAAGTGGAAAAGGAGGCTGACTCCAACCCCAATGCCGCGCCAGAAGCACCAGCGGTGGCTCCAGAAAGGCTACCCCGACGACAAAGAATGTCAATACATAGGGAAGAATACGATAGCCGAAGACAGCAAACAGGTTTTTGCCAAAACCATCTACGGCATCCCAGAAACCGC
Organism: Anaerolineales bacterium; assembly: GCA_034436275.1. Classification (GTDB taxonomy): domain Bacteria; phylum Chloroflexota; class Anaerolineae; order Anaerolineales; family Villigracilaceae; genus DAOTVX01. The sequence continues at coordinate 3,723 of DAOTVX010000102.1, forward strand.
GATACATACGGCAGACGACATCGCGGGTGCCATCCAGCAAACGCCACTCAAAGCCTGCCTCGATCAGCCGTTGCCCCAAACGCACATCATCCAAAACCTCACCCCGTACCGCCTCATAACCGCCAACCGCGTCATACGCCTGACGGCGAAACAGCATGAACTGACCAATGGTCACCGCCAGCGTGGTCCAGCGCAAACGCTGGATCAGGCGTATTGGCAAAAATGTAAAAATACCAAAACCGATAAAGGGCAAGATCAGGCGTTCTCCCCAGGTCACCACCTCTTCGCGTGGAAAGGCAGTCAGTAAGTCGGCGTGTTCGGCAAACAGAGCCGAAACGCTATGGCGCAGCATGTGCGGCTTGTGACGGGTATCGGCATCCGTAAAGAGCAGCAATTCTCCCGTTGCCGCTTCTGCCAGTTGATGACAGGCCCAGTGCTTCCCCAACCACCCCGGCGGCAACGGTTTCCCGGTCAGCACCCGCAGATGCGGGTATCGTTCCGTCAGATTCAGCAAGATTTCCCCCGTTCTGTCGCTGGAATGGTCATCCAGAACCATGACTTCAAAATCTGGATAGTCCTGGGCCAGCAACGAGGTCACACAGGCTTCGATACAATCCTCTTCATTGCGCGCTGGCACCAGCACCGAGACGCGCGGCCAGCGCGGCGCGGGCGGATACTGGTCGAGACGACGCACGGTCAGGGTGTTAAAAACAACGGTAAACAGGCCGAATGCCAGGAACAGGACGATAAACAACCAGTGCTGCTGCCAGATATCCATCACGCTCCCCTCCCGGAAAACAAGCGGATAACCCAGGGCCGGAAATGGGAGGGACGGAACAGATCATGACGATGGGTATAGACGATGAGCATGGTGTTCAAAATCGCCAGAAGCTGCAACCAGGGTTCTCCAAACCAAATCGCATAGAGGAGCAGCCCCACCATACCGGCGTTCGCTGACCAGGCATCTTCCACCTGCAAGAGCGTAAAAGGAAGAGCAAGGCTGGCATACCCCAGCAAGGCGCCGATTCCTTTCACGGCCAGCCAGGCGCCGCCCGTCGCGGCCAGCGCCTTGCCGCCACGGAATTTCAGAAACGGCGAAAAGGCATGTCCCAGCGCTGGCGCCAGGCAGACCGGCACCAGCCCCCAATCTTCCACTCCGGCGCGACGCGCCAGATAAACCGGAACAAACCCTTTGGCCAGGTCAAGCACGATGGCCGGCGCCCCTGCTTTCACTCCCCCCACACGCAAAGCGTTCATGCCACCGGGATTACCATCGGCCACAGAGCGCACGTCCCGGCCAGCAATCCACTTCCCCATCAAAACAGCAAAAGGAATCGAACCCAGAATGAAACCCAGCAGAACCCAAAAAAGCACTGCCATCATCCTCCTCCTCGAACAAACAGGATGACTATAACAGAAAACGTAACTATTCAGCCCTGTCTCAAAACCGTTGTGGATGCCATGGCGAGGAGCGTTCTTCGCGACGAAGCAATCCCCAGGCGGTCCATTTCGCCTGATACAAGGAGAGATTGCTTCGCCAAAAAACGGCTCGCAACGACATGGTTGAGTAGTTACCAGAAAACGCCTTAATCGGCCTGGCGTATCTATATTTTACTCCAACATCGGTTAACGGGTACCCAATTCACCCGACAAAACTTCCCTGCCTCGCGAACAATTCCTGCCAGCAGCGGCAGGCCGACGACCCTGCTGCTCACCACAAACGTCCCCTGCCTGCCGCCATCGGTATCCCGCCTGTGGCGTTAACACTCCTCTTATTTGACGTCCCCTCCACAGGCGTGGTATGATTAGAAACGGACGTTTTAGCACTCGCGGGCTTTGAGTGCTAATTTTTCAAGCAGGCGGTTCTATGCAGGAATTGACTCAGCGTCAGCGCCTGATTCTGGCGCTTGTGGTACGCGATTATATCGAAACGGCGCAACCGGTCAGTTCGGGACGGCTGGCGGAGCATTACCATCTCGCCCTCAGCCCGGCCACCATCCGCAACGAACTTGCCGCTCTGACCGAGGCCGGTTATCTGCGCCAGCCACATACCTCCGCCGGCCGGGTGCCGACGGAGGAAGGATACCGCTACTTCGTCACCCACATCGTCTATCAGAGCGACCTGCCCGAAGCGGCGCGTCACACCATCAGCCATCAATTCTATCAGGCGCGTCAAGACGTGGAAGAATGGATGCCGCTGGCCGCCTCCATCCTGGCGCACCAGTCGCATGCCGCCTCTCTGGTTACCGCCCTGCACACGCCACGCGCCCGCTTCCGTCACCTGGAATTGATCTCCACCCAGGGCCGCCAGGTATTAATGGTGCTGGTGCTTGATGGCGGCGAAATCTCCCAGCAAATCCTGACCCTGGCCGAACCGGTACCGCAGGAACGGTTAAGCCAGGCCGCCGACGCGCTCAACCGTCTTTGCGCCACCAGGACCACCGAAGAGATTGCCGCCATGCCCCCGCGCCTCGATGCGCTGGAAAGGGACATCCTGACTCTGGTGCTACACGATATGGGGCGCCGTGAGCAGCGCGTTGCCGGTGAGGTTTACCTGGACGGCTTGAGCAACATCCTGGCCGAACCGGAATTCGTCGAATCGGGCGAGGCACGTCGCGCATTGCATCTCTTTGAAGAACGCACCCGCCTGCAAGAACTGCTGGCCCGTACCCTCGCCAACACCGACATTGGCGATGTGCAGGTGTTGATTGGCGGCGAAGGCCGTTGGGAAGAACTCAAGCAGTGCTCGCTGGTACTCGCCCGCTATGGCATCAACGGCCTCGCCAGCGGCACGCTGGGCGTCTTTGGCCCGATGCGGATGTCATACACACGTACCATCCCGGTCGTGCGCTTCATGGCCGATTTACTCAGCAATCTCGTCGCAGAAGTCATATTAGGAGAAGAAAATGAGCCATAAAGACGATAAAGAACAGGAACAACCCCAACCTCTCGAGGCGGAAAACCGCCAACCGGCGGAGGCCGCCACAGGCGAGAGCACAGCCGAGGCGTCCACAACCGCCGCTGCCGCCCCAACACTCGAAGAACTGCAACAACAACTGGCCGAGGCGCAGGCGCAGGCCGCCGAATACCGCGAAGGCTGGCAACGCGCCGTAGCCGACTTCCAGAACTATCGCAAGCGCGTGGAGGCCGAGAAGAACGAGGCCTACCAGACCGCCCTGGCCAACATCATCCTGCGCTACCTGCCCATCCTTGACGATCTGGAACGCGCCCTGGCCACCCGCCCGCCCGAACTGGCCTGGGCTGATGGTATTGAACTCATCTACCGCAAATGGAAAGCCCTGCTCGAATCCGAAGGCGTACAACCTGTCCCGGCCGAAGGCGAAGTCTTCGATCCGCGCTTCCATGAGGCGATTGCTCAGGAAGCCGCTGAAAACTGCGAGAGCGGGCGCGTGATTGCTGTCATCCGCCAGGGTTACCGCCTGGGCGAGCGCGTCATCCGCCCGGCCCTGGTCAAAGTAGCACAATGACCCCGGCTGACAGGGCAATCTGTCCCATGCCACACAGGAGCCTCCATGAGCAAAATCCTCGGCATTGACCTGGGCACCACCAACTCGGTAGCCGCCGTCATGATGGGCAACGAACCCATCGTCATCCCCTCCGCCGAAGGCGAACGGCTGGTGCCTTCCGTCGTCGCCGTCAACAAAAATCACGAACGGCTGGTCGGGCGGCTGGCTCGCAATCAGGCCATCGTCAACGCCCGCAACACCATCTTCTCCATCAAACGCTTTATGGGCCGCAAATATGAAGACGCGGAAGTACAACGTACCCTGCCGCGCGTGCCCTATCCGGTCTTGCCTGCCGATAACGGCGACGTGCGCGTCCAGCTCGACGGGCGTGACTATTCGCCGCCCGAAATCTCGGCCATGATTCTCAGCAAAATCAAACAAGATGCGGAAGCCTACCTCGGCGAAGCCATCACGCAGGCCGTCATCACCGTCCCGGCCTACTTCAACGACGCCCAGCGCAATGCCACAAAGGACGCCGGTCAGATTGCCGGACTGGAAGTGGTACGCATCATCAACGAACCAACCGCCTCGGCGCTGGCCTACGGCCTGGATAAAAAGAAGGATGGCCTGATCGCCGTTTACGACCTGGGCGGCGGGACATTCGACATTTCCATCCTGGAAGTCGGCGAGGGCGTTTTTCAGGTCCGCGCTACCAGCGGCGATACTTTCCTCGGCGGCGATGACTTCGACCAACGGTTAATGGATTACCTCATCCAGGAATTTCAGCGTGAAAGCGGCATTGACCTGCGCGCCGACGTGCAGGCGCTGCAACGCCTGAAAGAAGCCGCCGAGCGGGCAAAAATCGAACTCTCGAACGTCCTCCAGACCGAAATCAACCTGCCCTACATCGCCGCCGACGCCTCCGGACCGCGCCACCTGAATCTGACCCTGACCCGCGCCCGCCTCGAACAACTGACTGCCGACCTGGTCGAACGCACCATGACTCCCGTCCGCCAGGCCCTGGCCGACGCCGGCCTGACCCCCGCCGAGATCGATGAGGTCATTCTGGTTGGCGGGATGACGCGCATGCCGATCATTCAAGATGCCGTGCGCAAATTCTTTGGCAAAGAACCCCAGCGCGGCGTCAACCCCGATGAAGTGGTGGCCATCGGAGCGGCCATTCAGGGCGGCGTGCTGGCCGGCGAGGTCAAAGATATCCTCCTGCTCGATGTCACGCCATTGACCCTCTCCGTAGAGACGCTGGGCGGCGTGGCCACCCCCATCATCGAGCGCAACACTACCATCCCTACCCGCCGCAGCCAGATTTTCTCCACTGCCAGCGATAACCAGACTCAGGTGGAAATTCATGTCGTCCAGGGCGAACGAACGCTGGCCGCCGACAACAAATCGCTTGGTCGCTTCATTCTGGACGGCATCCCCCCCGCCCCGCGCGGCGTTCCACAAATCGAGGTCACATTCGATATTGACGTCAATGGCATTCTCAAGGTCACGGCCCAGGATAAGGCCAGCGGGCGGAGTCAGCACATCACCATCACGGCCTCATCAGGCCTGTCCAGAGAAGAAATCGAGAAGATGCGCCGGGAGGCCGAGGCCTACGCCGCCGAAGACAGGCGTCGCCGCGACCTCATCGAGGCGCGCAACACCGCCGATAGCGCCGTTTATGCCGCCGAAGACTTGCTGCGCGAGAGCGAGTCGCGCCTGAGCGAGGCGGCCAAAAGCCGTCTCCGGAGCGCTATCGAATCGGTACGCGCCAGGACCGCCGGCGAAGATGCAACCGCCATCCGTCAGGCCGTCTATGCCTTGAATCAGGCGGTACAGGAAGCCATGCTCGCCTCCTCGCCTTCTCCCGAAAACCGTCAGGCCGCCTCCCCCGAAAACCAGGGAGAGAATGAGGAGCCGCCCGTATGACCCAGCGCGATTACTACGAAATTCTCGGCGTACCACGTAACGCCTCTCAGGAAGAAATCAAAAGCGCCTTCCGCCGTCTGGCGCGTCAGTATCACCCGGATGTCAGCGACGCTCCCGACGCAGAAGAGCGTTTCAAAGAAATCAACGAAGCCTACGGCGTTCTTTCGGACCCGGAAAAACGCCGTCGCTACGATCAATTCGGGCGCGCCGGCCTGGGCGATTTGGGCGATATGCCCGATTTCGCCACCATGGACTTCAGCGACCTCTTTGAAGAACTCCTCGGCAGTTTTGGCTTTGGCTTTGGCCGAACGGCCGGCCGGGCGCGGCGTCCGCGACGCGGCCGCGACCTGCAAATGCCATTGAGCCTGACCTTTGAGGAAGCCATCTTCGGCGTCGAGAAGACCATTGAAATCACCCGTAACGACACCTGCGACCGTTGTCATGGATCAGGCAGCGAGCCCGGCACAACGCCGCAACGCTGTGCCACCTGCGGCGGAAGCGGCGAGATCCGTCAGGTGCGACAAACGATCTTCGGCGCCATGATGCAAACGGAAGTCTGCCCCAGTTGCGGCGGACGCGGCGAGGTCATTCCCACCCCCTGCCATGCCTGTCAGGGCAGCGGGCGGGCGCGCAAGACTGTTCAAAAAGTTGTCGCCGTGCCGGCCGGCGTGGATGATGGCACCCAGATTCGCCTCGCCGGCGAGGGCGAAGCGGGCTCTTTAGGCGGCCCACCCGGCGACCTGTACCTTATCCTGCGCGTCCAACGTCACCCCTTCTTCAAACGGCGCGGCAATGATATTCTCCTCAACCTGGACATTAACGTGGCTCAGGCCGCCCTCGGCGCCGAAATCAAAGTCCCGACGGTGGATGGCGAGGAGACCTTGCATCTTCCTCCCGGCACACAGCCGGGGCAGGTTTTCACCCTGCGCGGCCGCGGCGTGCCCTACCTGCGCAAGAACGGGCGCGGCGATCAGCATGTCATTGTCAACGTCGCCATTCCCAAGAAGTTGAGCCGCGAACAGCGCGAACTGTTTGAGAAACTGGCCGAGACACTGGGCAACAACGTCAAACCGAAGGAAAAAGGCTTTCTGGAATGGCTCAATGAGGCTCTGGGAGGCTAAAGGCGCCCCATGGCGAACAGAGAGAATTACTCCACCACACAGCGGCTGGTCGTCAAACTGGGCACATCCACACTGACGAACGGTACCGCGCGTCTGCACCCGCCGGTGTTGGTGGAACTGGTGCGTCAGGTAGCGCAATTACAAGGGCAAGGGCATCAGGTAGTTCTGGTGTCTTCGGGCGCTGTGGCTGTCGGACGCGAGGCACTTGGATTCCCACAACTGCCGCGTGACATCCCGGCCAAGCAAATGCTGGCCGCCGTCGGTCAGCCACGGCTGATGGCCTTATACGAACATATCTTCGGCCTGTATGGCCTGACCGTTGGTCAGGTGTTACTGACGCGCGCCGATTTGACCTCGCGCCGCTCTTACCTGAACGCCCGCAACACACTGCTGGCGCTGCTGGCGCAACGCATCGTGCCGGTGGTCAACGAAAATGACACAGTCGCCACGGAGGAAATCCGCGTTGGGGATAACGACAATCTCTCGGCCCTGGTGGCCAATTTGATCGACGCGGACATGTTGATCCTGCTGACAGACCAGGCCGGGCTGTTCACAGCTGACCCGCGTACGCACCCCGAAGCGCAACTCGTACCGCTGGTAAGCGAGCCGGAGATTCCGCCCCAGATTTGGGAAGCCGCCGGTGGAAGCGGGGGCCTGGGCGTGGGCGGCATGGTCACAAAAGTTCAGGCCGCCGATTTAGCGCGTCGTTCGGGCACTACCTGCGTCATCGCTTCAGGCAAAGAGCCGGAAGTGCTCCTGCGCCTGCTCCATGGCGAGCGGCTGGGAACTCGCTTTGAAGCCATTGCCCAATCCGTTGAAAGCCGCAAGCGGTATATTCTCAGTGCGCGCCGCTCGCCCGGCGCTTTGACCGCCGACGAGGGCGCTGTCAGCGCGTTGCGGCGCGGCGGCAGTCTGCTGCCGGTCGGTATCGTGGCCGTGAGCGGCACTTTCGAGCGCGGCGATACCGTGCGCATCCTCGATCTCAACGGCAAAGAAGTAGCGCGCGGCATCGTCAACTACCCCAGCCGTGATTTAAAGAAAATCCTGCGTCGCCGCTCCGATGAAATTGAAACCATCCTCGGCTACCATTACGGCGACGAGGTAGTCCATCACAACGATCTGGTGCTGCTGTAAGCAAGCCCATCAGGGCGGAGGAATAGGCTGCAGGTAATCCTGCACCGCCCAGCCGGCGCGCGTGGCATCATAAGGCGCGACCAGATGCCACCAGGTGTACCCATCGGCCTGGCGGGGGCCATCGGTAATCTGAAAGACTTCCGAATCGGCGGCGATAAACAAAGGCGCGGCATCCAGGCCCGGTGCGGCGCGCACGCGCAGCCCCACCCCCGTGCCGTTGATTTCCACATACACGCCAATCGCCAGTGCCCCCGGCAACGGCGTGGAGGTAAATGTGGGCTGTGGCGGTGGAGTAAACGTGGGCGGCAAATAGGAAGGAGTAGATGTCCAGGCAGGCGTAATTGTCAACGCGGCGAACGCGCCAGGGGCCGGCGCCCGCGCCGATGGTCGCGCCACGAAAATGTAGAGGAAGAGCGTCGCAGTCAAGATGACCGCCAGAATCACGCCCCCCAGCAGCACTGCGCCAGCCAGAGAATACCGCTTCCCCATCATGGCTTCGCGCTGCCCTCTTCCTGCGATGGACAAAGCAAATACTTCGCTTCGTCAGGCAAAAGCACGCGTAACCCCTTGGGAATCACCCGCAAGTCTGCGGTAGAGGCGCCCAACATTGGTTCTCCATCCATCTGGATGGAAAAAGCAGTATCAGACTCAATGCGCACGGTATGGAAGGGGACACAACGCGCTTGTTCCGAATTCAAGTGACGTCCGGCCCGCAGCGCAAAGAAGTGACGAAACGCATCGGCCAGGTCATCGCCGGAGAATAACCAGAGGTCCATCTGGCCATCATCGAGGTAGGCGCGCGGGGAGAGTTGAGTCAAACCACCCAGGTAATGGCGGATATTGCTGGCAACCGCGAGCAGGAAATGCCCCTCGATACAGCGATCGTTGGCCCAAACGCGCAGGTTCAAGCCATGCCACAGGCTGGCGCTCCAGATCGTGGTCGCCGCGTAGTGTGGGACGGCGAGATATTTGGCAAAACGCTTGCGCGGCTCCAGTTTATGGACGGTCAGGGCGTCCAGCCCAACGCCAGCCCACATCAAAAAGGGCTGGTCATTGCACAGACCGACATCAATGGCATAGACTGAAGCCTGCGCCAGTCGCCGCGCGTTGGCTTCCAGCGCGCGCAGGTTGAGCCAGGTAAAGGCCGGCAGCCCCAGTTCGCGCGCCCACACGTTGCTCGTTCCTGCCGGTAAGACGCCGAGCGCTGTTTGTGAACCGACCAGACCTGCCGCCACCTGACCAATGGTGCCATCCCCCCCGATCGCAAAGACGGCACGCAGATTCTCGCTGGCAGCCAGACGCGCCAGCTGCGTGGCATGACGCCCGTTCACCGTCTCGGCCACTTCCAGCCGCCAGCCATGCTCCCGCAACGGGCAAATAACATTGCTCAGGAAAGGGCGCACCGAAAATCGCCCTGCGGCCGGGTTGTAAAGCAAAAGGGCATCTACCATTCCGCACCAATTATAACGGCAGAGCCTGTTCAAAAAGAAAGAAACCCGGAGGATACCTCCTCCGGGCATGTGCCATCCTCGTCAGGCCGCTGCCGGCTTGCGACGGAACCAGGTCTCCCACTCGCGCTTTTCCCAGAGAACCAGCACCGCCGCAGCGATGAAAATCGAAGAATAGGTGCCGCTGAGCAGACCTACCAGCAATACGACCGAGAATTCGCGCAGGGTCACGCCGCCCATCAGCGCCATTGCCAGCAAGAGGAATTCCACCGTCATCAACTGGGTATTGATCGAGCGCTGCAAGGTTTGCACAATGGAGTGATTGACCAGTTGCTCAAACTCCAGACGGCGCAACGGCCCGGAATTCTCGCGAATACGGTCGAAGACCACGATTTTATCCTGTACCGAAAAGCCAATGACGGTCAGCAAAGCAGTAAGGAACAGGGCATCCATCTCCCAGCCAAACAGCACCGAGCCAATCGCCACCACGCTGAAAACGACCGCAACATCATGCACCATGGCAATAATGGCGCACACACCATAGCGAAAAGCATGTTCTACCTTGCGAAAAGCCAGGGTGATGTAAACCAGAATCGCCAGCGCCGCTACCGCCACGGCAATCGCGCCGTTGCGCGTCACCTGCTGACCAATGGAAGGCCCAACGCTGTCGAAACGAATTACTTCTACCGCGCCATACGCTTTCTCCATGGCCGCCAGAATAGCCGCGCGATCGGCATCGCTCAGGAAAGTAGAGCGAATGACGAAAGTCTCCTTTTCCGTAGTCTGTACCTGAACGTCCTTGAGGCCCTGATTTTCATAGAGCGCGATCAATTCCGCCGGTTGCGGACTGGCTTTGGAGAACTTCACCTCCAGTAAACTTCCGCCGGTAAAGTCAATCGCCAGCGGCAGATCGTGCTGGGCGGCACGCACTATCAAAATCGCCAGCCCCGGCACGATAATCAACAGCGAGAGTGCGAAGAACAGGTAACGTTTGCCGATGATATTCATGGAAGGCTCCTTTATTACAGGCCAAACCAGAAATCTGTCTTTTCGATTTTAAACCACTGGAACACCAGCGCCAGCAGGGTACGGGTGACAAAAATGGCTGTGAACAGGCTGACGATTACGCCCAGCGCCAGCGTGATAGAGAACCCTTTGACCATCGTGGCGCCAAAGGTGTTGCCAAACCAGAACAATATCACCGAGGTAATGATGGTGGCAATGTTGGAGTCCCGAATGGAAGGCCAGGCGCGTCGCCAGCCCTGCTCCACTGCCAGCCCCAGTTTGCGCCCGGCGCGCAATTCCTCTTTCAACCGCTCGAACATCAGGATATTCGCGTCCAGCGCCGAGCCGGTGGAAAGCATAAAGCCGGCAATACCGGGCAGAGTCAGGGTAAAGTGGAAATATTTGAAGATCGCGAAGGCGAGGAGCGCATAGACCAGAATAGCAATGTCAGCAATCACGCCGGGCAAACGGTAGTAAAGCAGCATGAACAGAATGACAATAATCATCCCGGCCACGCCGGCGATTAAACTCTTCTGCAACGAGTCTTCGCCCAGGGTTGGGCCAACCAGTCGCGTTTCAATGATCTTCAGCGGCACCGGCAGCGAGCCATAGCGCAACTGCACCGCAAAGGAATTTGCGCTCTCACGGGTGAAACTGCCGCGAATAATCCCGGCGCCATCCGGAATCGGCTCATCAACACGCGGGGCAGAAATCACTTCCTTATCCAGAACAATCCCCAGATACTGGCCGACGTGCGAGGCCGTGTAATTCGCAAAAATTTCGCGCCCCTTGGGGGTCAGGGTAAACTCAATGACGTAACCATACGTCTGATGCACCGTGACACCTACGGTTGCCAGTTCAGCGCCGGTCATAACGGTATGGTAAACCTTCTCCTCCGGCGCCGCGGCCTCCGGCGTCGGGGTGGCCTCGGCAGGGGTCGGCGTAGCCGCGCTTTCCGGCGTTGCCGTCGGGGCTTCGCCAGACGTGGTCGCCGTCGGGGCTACGGCGCCCGTCTCCGTTGCCGAACTCACCCCAAAGTCCGTCTTGACTATCGTTCCCGGCAGAGGTTGATCGTTCCCGAAATCCACGAATTCCATCAAACCGGTTTTCTGGATGGTCTCCAAAACCCCCGAGGCATCCTCCAGGCCCGGGAACTCACCCACCAGACGGCGTTCGCCTACGACCTGAATGGTATTTTCCGCCACGCCCAGGGCATTGGTACGGTTCTCGACGATGGTGCGGGCGGCTTCCATGTTGCTGGCCGAGACTTTTACCTCTGGCGGCAAATCGGCTTCCATAACCACCTGCAGGCCACCGCGCAAATCCAGCCCCAGCCGCGGCTTGACATCACGTTGAAAGAAAGGATCGCCGGTAGTCGGATTGCGCAGGATCAGGGTCGGATTAGCATCCACCCAGATAGCCAGCGCCACGACGACGATAATGAGGAGCAGACGAAGGTAGTGATTTCTCATAACTCGCACTCTCTCGTGGTAAAAATACCCGCCTGTACCTGAGCGGCGGCGGGGCTATTATACTACTGTTTCAGGAAAGAAAAGATGCTGACCAGCAAAACCAACCAGAAACCGCGCTCGCGGCGCGCGAGCGCGGTTTCCGTTCTATACCCGGTCACAGACCGATTCAACGCGCAAGAACCGGGCGGAACTTATAGCCGTAGAGGATTATGCCACGCTCATCCCCATCCTGACGCAGACGCCGCGTGACCATCTCAACCGGCATTCCAATTTCAACCGGCTGGTCCCCCAGATCGGTCAACTGCGCCGTGACCAGCGGCCCCTCTTCCAGTTTAATCAACGCTACGGTGTACGGGGCGCTTTCCACAAAGCCGGCGGGTGCTTCATAGATAGTCGTGAATGAATACACCGTACCACGCCCACTGAACGTGAACGTCTGCTTGGCTTCCTGCCCACAGCGTGGACAAACATCGCGCGGCGGGAAAATGCGGGCTTCGCAATGAGGACAAACTTCCCCTATCAGGCTATAGCGTTGGTGCTTCAAGCGCCAGTGTCGAGGAATCTCCATAGTCGTTGAACTCCTTCATCTGTCATTGTACAGGTCAGGGCTATCAGAAACTATCAAAGGTCAAGAGCTTATGAATTTGTCAGGCAAAACGCTCAAGAAGGTGCACCACGGCACAGGAGGCCGGCCCGGAAAGTGACTGGATCATGGCATAGCGCGCTCCCGGTATCTGGTTCGCCCCGGCCTGGCCGCGCAGCTGAAGCACAGCCTCTACCGCCTGATAAACGCCGCTGGCGCCAAGAGGATGACCGCGCGCCTTCAATCCTCCCAATGTAGCACAGGGGATACGGCCGTTCCGCCCGATCTCGCCCTCGGCGGCCAGTCTCCAGCCGGCGCCGCGTTCGGCGAAGCCGGAGGCCTCCAGAGAAAGGGCGGCATAGATCGAGGCAGAATCATGGTATTCCAGCAGGTCAATCTGGTCGCGTTCGAGGCCGGCTTTCCGCAATGCCTGCTCGGTCGCCTGGCGCAAAGCAGCAAATTCCAGCGGGTTGACGCGGTCATGGAGCGCCAGGGTATCCACCGCTGCCGCCGAGGCAAGGATGCGCACGAGAGGCTGAGGATAATCGTCCGGCAATCGCTCCCGACGCGTCAGCAGCAGCGCCGCCGCGCCATCGCCATCAGGCGCCAGGTCGAAGAGGTTGAGAGGATCGCAAACCAGCGCGGCCTGCTGATATGTCTGTAACGAGATGGCGCGGCGGTACATGGCATAAGGATTATGAACCGCGTTGGCATGGGCCGTGATCGCGAAACCGGCCAGAGCCTCGGGCGGCAGGCGGTATTCATGCTGATAACGGCGCGCCAGCAACGCCGCCTGTGCCGCCGGCGTCAGTCCCTGCTCGGCTTCAAAATCCGCGTCCGTCAGTGTTGTCAGGGCGCTTTCCACCCCGGCGCCGACCACATCGGTAAACTTCTCTACCCCAACTACCAGCGCTACCTCCACCATCCCACTCTTGACGGCCAGATAAGCCTGGCGCAGCGCCGCGCCGCCCGAGGCATCGCCAGCCTCTACGGTCGCGGCCTCTATGCCGGCCAATCCACCATAATCGGCAAGCAAATTCCCCAAATGCGCCTGATGGGAAAGAATACTCGCGAGAGCATTGCCCACGTACAACGCCTGTGGACGCAAGCCGCCAGCATCCTTCATTGCCGCCAGCATGGCCCGCACGGCTAGCGAGCGCAGGGGTATCTCCCAATGCTCGCCAACGGCTATCTGCCCAATTCCGGCAACGACCACGTCACTCATAAACGCCTCATTTCATCGCAATCTTGCCACGATAACGGACGTAGGTGGCATAATCAATCTCCGTGCGGCGAGCAAGATACATCTGCGTGGTCGGCGCTTTCTCACGCCGTTCCAGCAGACGCTCGGTAACCGTCAGATCAATAGCATCCGAGCCGGCGCCAGAGCCAAAGGAGGTGACCAGAATCCGGTCACCCGGTCGGGCAATATCCAGCACAGCAGTCAGGCCAAGCAGCGCCGCGCCGGCATACGTGTTGCCTATCAGCGGCGAAAGCAGGCCCGGTTCAATCTGTGACCGGGTAAAGCCCAGCATTTCTGCCACTTTCTGGGGGAATTTCGTATTCGGCTGATGAAACACTGCCCAGGTATAGTCATTTGCCGTGGTGTGGAGGGCGGTCATCAGAGCGCGCGCCGCGGAGGTGATATGGTGAAAGTAGGCCGGCTCGCCGGTAAAGCGCTGTCCGTGCTCCGGATACCTTTGATACTCGCGTCGCCAGAAGTCCGGCGTGTCGGTAACAAACGAGCAGGTCGCGTTGATGATCGCCAGGCTCTCCTCTGCCGGGCCAATGACGAAGGCGGCGCCACCGGCAGCCGCGGTGTACTCCAGAGCGTCGCCCGGTTTCCCCTGGGCCGTATCAACGCCGGCAGCAATGGCATACCTGCCCATTCCGGACCCAACCAGGCCCATCGCCATCACCAGCGCCTCGGTACCGGCTTTGCAGGCGAACTCCATATCGGCGGCCTGAACATACGGCGCGGCGCCGATCGCCTCCGCAACGATCGTGCCGGTCGGTTTGACAGCGTAAGGGTGCGATTCAGAACCAACCCACACCGCGCGAATCTCAGTCACATCCACCGGCGCGCGGCGCAGGGCATTCCGCACTGCTTCCAGGGTCATGGTAACTACATCTTCATCCAGGCCAGGGACCGATTTCTCACGAATCGGCAAACCGCCCTTACCGCCGGCCCAGACGCGCGCCACTTCTTGCGCCGGCAGGCGATAGCGCGGCACATAAGCGCCGTAGCCTGCAATGCCCACCGCTTGCGCAGGTCGCAACAGGGAAGGAGAAGAAGTAGACATAGAGAATGACCTCATCAGCAAATTTTGTTACGGTATACGTTCACCCAAACACGAGCGCGATCGCCGTGCTACTACCTGTATCAGGTTCAGAGGGCGTCGGCGTGTACCGTGCGCGCCTCCAGCGCCGCACGGTAGCGTACCCATCAGAATAAACCATCGCCGGCAGAATGTGGAGCAGACTCCGAGCCATCAGACTCTGTGGCACCTTGCATTTCCGCTAACACCGCACGGGCGCGGTCAATGCGCACTACCCCTTCAGCGACCAGCCGCTCGGCCACCTTTTCTATCCAGTCACCGGTCGCTCCGGCGGCAATAGCTACCTGCCGGGCATGCAGAGACATGTGGCCTCGCTGGATGCCCTCCGTAGCCAGCGCCCGCAATGCCGCCAGATTCTGCGCCAGGCCTACTGAGACGATAATTTCTGCCAGCTGACGCGCCGACTGGACGCCCATCAGTTTGAGTGCTGCCTGCGCCGCGGGATGGACACGGGTTGCCCCGCCAACAATTCCCACCGCCAGCGGCATTTCCAGTTCACCGGCCAGATTGCCGGCGGCGTCTTTGCTCCAACGGCTCAGACTGGTGTAACGGCCTGTGCGCGCGGCATAGGCATGAGCGCCGGCTTCCACAGCACGCCAGTCATTGCCGGTAGCGATGACCACGGCATCCACGCCATTCATGATTCCCTTGTTATGGGTCGCGGCCCGGTATGGGTCAGCGGCGGCAAAGGCCCAGGCGGCAAGAATCCCATCGCGCACCATCTCACCCGGGAACAAGCGCCCATCCTGACTGCGGAATGTCAGGGCTTCGGCGGGGATTGTACAGGCGGCTTTTGCCAGACGGCGATCAGCCAGATTCGAAAGAATGCGCAGGTGAACACGCCCGCCGCTGATCTGCTCAATGCGCGGCGCCAGGCGCTCGCAGGCAGTGTTGACCGCGTTCGCCCCCATCGCATCGCGCACATCGTAAATCAAGTGCACGACGAGAAAGGCACCGATGGGCGAATCATCCACGCGACGGATTTCCAGGTCACGCGCGCCCCCGCCCAGGGTGCGCAAGAGCGGATCGGCAGCATCGGCCTCGGCCAAAAGTTCCACTTTGTGCGCCAGTAACCGTTGACCGGCCGCTTCCAGATCGTCAACATCCAGGACCTGTATCTGCCCGATCATTTCCGGCGGACTGGCAGAAGCGACAAAACCGCCGCCGGCGCGTGCCAGTTTCGCCATAAACGACGCGCCCGCAATGACCGAAGGCTCCTCGATGGCCATTGGCACAAGCACCTCGCGCCCGTTAACCACAAAATTCAGGCCAATACCGAGCGGCAAAGAGAACACGCCAACCGCATTCTCCACCATGTGCTCGGCTTGCTCTACCGGCAGTCCACCCTCGCGGAACACTTCCAGTGCCTGAGGCGGGATCTCCGCCGCTTCTGCCAGACGAGCGAGTTTCTCTTCCAGAGAAAGGTTATAGAAACCAGCCAGGCGTGAAGTTTTCATCGTTGCTCCATACGTATTGCCCCCCATTGTAATCGTTCGAACTGGCAAAACCTATCAGATTTCCCCACCCAGGGGCAAATCATGGGCACGTGATAGTTCTCGAGAAAAAAGCGCGCGGAACGCTTGACAGGTACGCGGCTTGCTTATATAATCACGCTCGCTTTCCTGGCTAGCTCAACTGGCAGAGCGGGCGGCTGTTAACCGCTAGGTTCGAGGTTCGAGTCCTCGGCCAGGAGCCTCAACAGGGACCCTCCCTGTCCGCTTCAACGCACCCGGTCCCTGGGTGCGTTTTGCGTTAATCTTTACTTTCCGCTAAAAGTTGGTAACCTCAAGCGCCGGAAATGACTTCCGGCAGGAATGCTTCAAGATTATCTGCAACCAAAAAGGCCGTCCAAAATCTTCCTGGACGGCCAACAATTTATCGAGATATAGGACCGGCTACGGCAGGTTGAACGCCTTCACCAGGAAGACGGCCATCTCAGCGCGGCTGACCGGGTTGTTCGGACGGTAGGTGCCATCCGGGTAACCGCTGGTGATTCCCGCTGCTTTGAGCGCTTCGATCCAGTCTTCTGCCCAGTGCCCGGCTGTATCGCTGAAGGTCGGGCTGACGTTCGGCGGGGTGTAAGAAGGATTGGAAACATTGAGTGCCTTCATCAGGAATACGGCCATCTCGGCGCGGGTGACCGCGTTGTTCGGACGGTAGGTGCCATCCGGGTAACCGCTGGTAATCCCTGTTGCTTTGAGCGCTTCGATCCAATCTTCTGCCCAGTGACCAGCCGTATCGCTGAAGGTCGGACTGACGTTCGGCGGGGTGTAAGATGCGCTGTTGAGTGCCTTGAGGAGGAAAACAGCCATTTGAGCGCGTGTCACCGGATCGTTGGGACAATACTGTAACGGAGTA
>DAOTVX010000103.1:0-20226 GCA_034436275.1 Anaerolineales bacterium
TGTACACCTGCAGCCCGAGGCGCAGTATCCCCCAGAGGAGCGCCAGGAGCATGGCGATTCGCCAACCGCGTGAGGTGGAACGCCAGAACTGCCACATGGCTTACCCCTCCGCCACCCAGGCCCCGGCCAGCAGGCGGCCAATTCCCTGCACCTTACGGCGCCGACGGCGATAGCAGGCGCGCAAGGCGCGACGCTCGGCCAGCGGCAGCGTACTCCAGTCTGGCTCCGCGGCGCGCCGGGTGTACAGATGGTCGTACAAAATGAGGCGCAACGTGGTCGCGTCCAGATAGGGCGAGGGCGCCAGAGTAAAGTAGAGGTCTTCCTGGCCCGAGGCCAGCAAGGGATAATCGTACACCGCCGGCTTATCGAACCCCAGGAACAGGGTCACCGGCGGCACGTATTCACCGTAGTAAGCCGTGACCAGTTCGGCGTGGGTGGGCGCACGGCCGTATTGACGGTAATGCTCAACCGTCAGGCGCGCCAGCTGCTCCCAGGGATGATCGGCAAACACGCCCAGGAAGAGCCGCCGCGCCGCGCCGTCAGCGGTGATCTCGGCCAGTCGCTGCGCCAGCGTCAGCACAAATTCGTAGGGCGTAGCGCGCAGGGAATCCAGATCGCCGTAAATGCGCGCCCGCACTCCCCAGGCGCGATAGAAATCAGTGAACGCTGGCGACTCGACAAACTGGCGCATGCCCGCACCCAGGGCCGCCTGCACATAGGCATCGCCCCGCCCAAGCAACTCGCGGCCAAAGACAGGGGAAAGAATCGTGTCCACACCGTGTTCAAAGAGCAGCGCAAACAGGCGCACGTACTCGCGCCCGGCCAGGTCCATATACGCGGCCATGGCCTGCGGCGCGGCGCTCAGTTCCGCTTCGTGCTCCAACCAGGCCCAGCGCCGCGTCCCGTTGATGGGAAAGACGCAGACCTGCGGCCCGGCCTGGCGCACCTGATGGGCGATTTCCGAGGTAGAGAGAGCAAGAAATTCCTCGCGTGCAGGCACGTTCGGGGCCCAATCGCTCATCGCTTTTGCCTCCAGCGCGGCAGGAAACGCGCCGTCCGCTGCATATAGGCAGCATAGTCTGGCAGATTCTGCAGCAGCAATCTTTCCTCTCGCATCGCGGCGCGACCGAAATCCCAAAAGGTATAGAGCATCATGAGCAGAGTGAACCAGGCCGGGTTGACCAGAAACAGCCCAATGGCTATCCCAAAGAAAGAAGTAATCACTGGATGGCGGATATACGCATATGGCCCGCTATCCACCACCCGGTGGTCGGGTAAAATTTCCACCCGTTCGGCGTAGAAACGGCCCAGATGCCGTCGCGCCCAGATATGCAAGACGAACGAAAACACCAGCAGCACGAGACCGGTCACCTGTAAAGCCAGTCCCCACCAGGCCGAGGTGGAAAATCCAAGACCAGGCCACCAGACTGGCTGCACCACCAGTAACAGGGCCGCGCCGATCATCACCAGCGTGAAATCCCAGGCGCGCCCTGATTTCACCGCCTGCCGCTGGCGATCGTAATGATGCATAAACCAGAAATCCAGGCTATAGAATACTACCATGACCAGCAACGTAATCAACGAGCGCACCCAGCCTGTCAACATGGTTTCTCCTGAAACCAGCGCATTAACCTGGCAAAATTTCCCTGCGCCATGACCAGCGCGTGGTTATTCATCTCCAGCGTGAACCCCAGGCGGCGTTTGACTTCGTAGGCACCGCTGCCCCAGCGAAGCGCGCGGCGACCATGCTCGATGGCATGGCGAATATCCGCATAGCCGAGCAGAAAGTACACGTTCGGCACTTTCCCGGCCAGCCCCAGAGCCGTGACCAGTTGCACGCCCTCATCCGCCAGAATCAATTCGCCGCCCACCATTCGCCCGGCCAGGCGCGCCTCCAGCCAGCGGCCCTCCACCCGCCAGGCCTCCTCCAGCATCCGTCGCGCCCAGGGGTTGGGCGCGGCCCGATGCCGGCGCTCAACGGCGCGTATCAACCGCAAGGCCGTCTTCACGTCCGTTACCTTCTCCTGGAAAGTGAGCGTGACTCCCATTCTCTCGGCGGCGCGCTGGTGCTGACGGTAGTGCTTGCGCGCCTTGGGGCTGAGATGAGCCAGATATTCCTCGAAACTCGACCAGAGAATTTCCATCCTCGTACCCGGCTGGGGAACAGTGACGGCGACAGCCTCCTCCGGCCACCCTTCCCAGCGCGTCTGCTCCTCCTCGAGAAAATCGAACATCACGAACGAGGCCCGCTGTTCCTGCGCCAGTTGACGCGCCGCGGCGACCAGAACGCGCAGAATGGCCTGGCGCAAAGGCGCCTCCGGCACCACCAGGCCGCTGGTCGAAGAGAGCGGCGAACGACAGATCAACAGCGGCCGGTAACGAAAAAGCACCTGAAACGGCCAGCGCAAGGACGGGGGCAGGGGCAACGGCTCGTTGCGCACCAGGAAAAATGTCGCCCGCGCCACCGCCCGCCCCTCCTGGGTCACCAGCACATAGGCTGGCCGGCAATCGGCCATGACGCGCTCGCCATAGGCGTACCAGCCGTAACTCTGGAACGGCCTTCCCTGGCTCAACGCATCCCATTCCGCCGGCGTGCTCTCTACAATACTGTGCAGGACGCGCCACGATAGACCGGCAGAAACAGGATTTTCACCATTCACGTTTCAATTGTACAAAAGGTCAGCCACAGACGCAACAAGCCAGACAATTATCAGTTCTGTTAAGCAGGCGCGGCCGCCGGATAGCGACGAAAGATCAGGAACGCCAGGAACAGGAGCAAACCGCCAAAGGCGCCCAGCAGGCGTACCCCCAGCGGGCCGTGCGGGGAAGCGGCGCTGCGCCCCAGCAGGAGAAAGAGCGGAATCACGGCCAGGCCCAGTCCGCTGGCCAGTTGATCCAGCAGCCCCCAAAACGCATAGAACATCCCTTCTCGCCGCTGCCCGCTGCGCTGCGCATCCCAGTCGGTGATCTCAGCGGCGATGGCCGAGGGCAAGACCTGCGCGGGCGACAGCACCACCGCCGTCAGCACCACCCAGCCAACCCCTTGCGCCAGCAACGGCAACGGCAGCGTCGGGTCAATCCAGAGCAGGCCCGGCAGAGTCAACGCTCCGGCCAGCAAAGAAGCCAGAAAGAGGCGGCGCTTACCCAACCTGTCTGCCAGTCGCGTCACCAGCGGCAGACAAAGCAACGAGACCAGCACCGTCGGCAGATAAAAATAAGCCGCCTCCCCCTCCGACCGCCGGCAAACTTCCGTGACAATATAGGGCATGGTCTCCAAAATGAACGTCGTCGCCATCCAGAACAAGGCCCAACTCAACGTGAAAATCTGGAATGGACGGTACCCCAACGCCAGACGCAGGCTCTGCCGGAAAGTGATCGCGGCCGGCGCCGCCTGCGAACGAGCGCGCTCGCGCAGGAAAAACAAAGGCGTGAGAAAAACAGGCAACAATCCCAGGGCATACGCCTGCGCGGCGCGCCCGTAACCCAGCGCCTCGATTAACGGCCCCGCCAGGCCGCTTAGCACGGCTCCCAGCAACTGGAATCCCGTCTGCCAGGCCGAAACGCGAATCCGCTGCGCCTCCTGGGGGAACAGTTCGGGCAGCAGGGTATCGTAAGGCGTCTGGTAACACTCATAGGCAACGTTAAACGCGATCATCACCCCGGCCAGATAGATCAGATTCCAGAGCGACTCGCCCGGCAGCGGTGGATACCAGAGCAGTCCGAAAAAGAGCGGCATGCACACCACCCCCACATAGACGTAAGGCAATCGCCGCCCCCAGCGCGTGCGCGTGCGGTCAGAAAGATAGCCAACCGGCAGCGTAATCGCCATATTGACCAGCCTGGCCATCAGCATGACCAGGCCATAGAGGGCCACCGGCGTGCGCGGCGTCCCGCCGGGCGGCAGATAGAAATACAACAACCAGCCGTTCAATACCCCCCACAGCGTCGAACTCGCCAGCGTCAACAGGGCATAGAGAATACCTTGCACGGTCGTCAGTGTAGCATAAAGCGCCCCCGGCGCGCAAGTCCACACATACTGAGCACTCTCTGGTAAAATCAAGCCGATGGCCTTTTCTGTGATTTTCTTCGACCTCGACGACACCCTCTACCCGCCTGTCAGCGGTTTGTGGGACGAAATCGGCGCGCGCATCAACCAGTACCTGTGCGAACGGTTAGGGTTTCCCCCCGAGAGCGCCGTCGCGGTGCGCGAACGCTACTTTCAGGAATATGGCACGACGTTGCGCGGCCTGCAAATCCATCACGGCGTTGACATGGACGACTATCTGGCCTTCGTCCACGACGTCCCGCTGGAGCGTTACCTGAAACCCGACGCAGCCCTGCGCCAGGTGCTGGCCAGCATCCCGGCCCGGAAGTTGATTTTCACCAATGCCGATACCCACCACGCCAACCGCGTGCTGCAACAACGCGGCCTGCAAGGCCTGTTCGAGACCATCATTGATATTCACGCCATCGCTCCTTACTGCAAACCCATGCCAGAATCATTTCAACGCGCCTTGCAGGTTGCCGGCAACCCTGACCCGCGCGCCTGTTTACTGATTGACGATCAGCCGCGCGTAACGCGCGCCGCCCGCGCGCTGGGCTTTCACACCGCCCTCGTCCACGCCCCGGCTGGCGTCTCTCTCGACGCCGATTTCGTCCTGCCCACCCTCCTGGACCTGCCCCGACTTTTCCAACAGGGTGGTTAATTTCCGCCCTTTTCCCCTGCCCATATCCTTCTCGGAGACTTGCTATGGAAAACCCCAAAACAAACCGTATCGGTCGTATTCTGCTGATCAGTCTGGCGGCTCTCGTCCTGCTCTTCTGCTCCTTTGCCGGCGGACTGGCAGCCGGCAGCGCCATCCCGGCCCTGCCCAAAATTTTCCCCACCCCCACCCCGCCTTACGCTGAGCAGAGTGCCACGCCGACCGATTTGCGCTCCCTGTTCCAGTCCTTCTGGGAAGCCTGGGATATCGTCCATCGCGAGTATCTTTACCAGCCCATTGACGATACCAGACTGGTGGACGGCGCCATTCGCGGTATGCTCCAGGCCCTGGAGGATCCCTACACAGGGTACTGGAACAAAGTAGAGACGGAAGACGCACAACGCGCCATGCAAGGCGAATACGAGGGCATCGGCGCCTGGGTAGATACAAAAGGCGATTATCTGACCATCATCGAGCCGATGCCCGGCTCACCAGCCGAAGCCGCCGGCTTGAAAAAGGGCGATCAGATTATTGCCGTGAATGGCGAGGACGTGAGCGGCCAATCGCCCGAGGACGTGCGCCTGTTCAAAGTGCTGGGCCCGGCCGGGACTCAGATTACCCTGACCATTCTCCGCCCCGGCGTGGAAAAACCGTTCGATGTCACCCTCACCCGTGCCCATATCGTCGTGCCCAGCGTTTCCAGCAAGATTCTCGAAGGCAACATCGGCTACCTGCAAATCAACCAGTTCGGCGAGAAAACCGCCGATGAGGTTCACACGGTTTTGCAGGATTTCCAGAAACAGCATGTGAAAGGCATCATCCTTGACCTGCGCAACAATCCCGGCGGATTTACGACCACGGCCAGGAGCATTGCCTCCGAATTCATCGGCAAAGGCGTTATCTGGTACGAGGAGTACAACGATGGTCACCGCGTGGAATACGAAGCCGAGTCAGGCGGGCTGGCGCTGGATATCCCGCTCGTGGTGCTGGTGAACGAATACTCTGCCTCGGCCTCCGAACTGGTGGCCGGCGCGCTGCAGGATTATGGCCGCGCGAAACTGGTAGGGGTCACCACCTACGGCAAGGGCGTGGTGCAAAACTGGCAACCGCTTTCGAACGGCGGCACCCTGCGGGTCACCGTCTCGCGCTTCCTGAGCCCCAAAGGGCATTCTATCCATAAGACCGGTCTGACGCCAGATATCGTCGTCAAGATGAGCGAAGAGGACTATCAGGCCGGTCGCGACCCGCAGTTAGAGGCCGCCATCCAGGCGCTAAATCAGATTATCGCCGGCCAGCCGTAGAATCGTTGCCATTTTGCCGCTTTCCGGGTATAATAAGCCTCGTCGGGCGGATAGCTCAGTTGGTTAGAGCACTGCTTTGACATAGCAGAGGTCGTAGGTTCGAGCCCTATTCCGCCCACAGCGCCCCCGGCGCAGGGCTTGTTTTTGAGAAAGACGTTGAAGAGGAAGAGTAAGCGTCGTAACGGCGGCCCAGAGAGCAGGATAAGGTGAGAGCCTGTCCGCACGCCGGCGCTGAATGGGCCTCGGAGTCGCAGGGTGAAATGGAACCGGTCTGACAGACCGCCAGAGTAGCCCGGAGCCGGTTCGCTCCCGTTAACGAGCGAAGGTATCCTGATGAGGTACCTGCCAGAGAGAGGTTGGCCATAGAGGCCGGCCTAAATCGGGTGGCACCGCGGACTACGCGTTCGTCCCGTTTCGGATGAGCGCGTTTTTTATTGTGTGTCTTTCACCGCAGTCCCGGCTGAAGGACGCCCGTCAGGCGCAAACGCCTGAACTCATCTTACGAACAGGAGAAATCGCCATGTCTGAGTCAACTCGTTTCCTGCTTTCCGAAGCCGATCTGCCAAAGTACTGGTACAACATCAACGCCGATAGCCCGCTGCCGCCGGCGCCCGTGTTGCACCCGGTCACCCTGGAGCCGGTCACGCCTGACTTCCTGGCCGTCTTATTCCCGATGGAACTCATCCAGCAGGAAGTCAGCACCGAGCGGTACATTGAAATCCCGGAGCCGGTTCGGGAGGTCTATAAACTCTACCGCCCGACGCCGCTGATCCGGGCGCGCCGCCTGGAAAAGATGCTCGACACCCCGGCTCACATTTACTACAAGAATGAAGCCGTATCGCCGGCCGGCAGCCACAAACCCAACACGGCCATTGCCCAGGCGTATTACAACAAGGCCGCTGGCACGAAAGCCCTGACTACCGAGACCGGCGCCGGTCAATGGGGCACGGCGCTCTCGATGGCCTGCAATTTCTTCGATCTGGCGCTGGAAGTGTACATGGTCAAGGTCTCCTATAACCAGAAGCCGTACCGCCGCATTTTCATGGAGGCCTTTGGCGCGCAGGTATTCGCCAGCCCGACCGACCGCACCGAGTACGGACGCGCAGTGCTGGCCCAGGACCCCAACAGTCCCGGTTCGCTGGGGATTGCCATTTCGGAAGCGGTGGAGGTGGCGGCCAAATCGGGCGGGACGAAGAAGTACAGTCTGGGGTCAGTGTTGAATCATGTCCTGCTTCATCAGACCGTCATCGGCGAGGAAGCGCTCAAACAGATGGATATGGCCGGCGAATACCCTGACGTGGTCATCGGTTGCGTCGGCGGCGGTTCGAACTTCGCCGGCCTGGCTCTTCCCTTCCTGCGTCAAAATCTCAAAGAGGGGCGTAAGACGCGGCTGGTAGCCGTCGAACCCACTGCCGCTCCCTCCTTGACCAAAGGAGCCTATGCTTTCGATTACGGCGATACCGCCAAAATGGCGCCGGTGGTCAAGATGTACACACTGGGGCACACATTCATCCCGGCCGGTATCCACGCTGGCGGGCTGCGCTATCATGGCATGGCGCCGACCCTGTCCGCCCTGTACAACGCCGGTTACATTGAGGCCGTGGCGGTGCCGCAGTTGAGCACCTTCGAGGCCGCGATTCAATTCGCGCGTGCGGAAGGCATCATCCCCGCCCCCGAATCGGCCCATGCCATTCGCGTCGCCATTGACGAAGCCCTGGAAGCGAAGAAAAAAGGGGAAAAACGCATTATTCTCTTCAACCTCTCCGGGCATGGCCACTTCGATATGAGCGCCTATCAGGCCTACCTGAGCGGTCAACTGACGAACTACGAACATCCCGAGGAGGCTATTCGCGAAGCATTGCAGCATCTGCCTCCGGTATCCCTGCCAGCCTGATTCTCTCCAACGTCTTCTCCTCCCAAACTGCAGAAGGGTGCCTCCGGGCGCCCTTCTGCAGTTTCCCGCCCCGCCTCGCCGAGCGCGCCGGTCTCCGGTTCGCTCCGCCGATCCAGGCTCATCCTGCCCTCCATCAAAGGAACTGGCAAAATCTGGCCATTCCCCCCTGTCCACAGTCGATTTTTGCTGTAAAATATATCCACAATGAGCGCCACGCTGCGTGTACTTTTTCTGGCTGCCGAAGCCGAGCCTTTCGTAAAAGTGGGAGGACTGGGAGATGTTGCCGGCGCGCTGCCACGTGCGTTACGCGCCTTACCCCGCCCGGTCAGCGGTGATATTCAGGTGGATGTGCGCCTGGTGCTGCCATTTCACGCCTCGCTTCGCGCCAACTCAGCCACCCTGCACCCAGTAGCGGATTTCTTGATTTACCGGCGCGGCGGCAGTGTGCGCGCACAGGTTTACAGCATCGAACGGCACGGTCTGCCCGTGTACTTTATCGCCGGCGACGTGATTTCCACCGCCCCCACCATCTACGCCGCTAACCCGGCCCTGGATCGCGAGAAATACACCTTCTTCTCCCTGGCGGCTGTCGAAATGACGCGCTATCTCGAATGGCGCCCTCACATTCTCCATGCCAACGACTGGCACACCGCGCTCGCGCTCTACGCGGTGCGTTCACGACGTACCACCGCTTCGTTCGCGCGCCTCAAAACCGCGCTTACTCTCCATAACCTGCCTTACATGGGCGGCGATGGCAGCGACGTCCTGAATGCTTATGGCCTGACGCCGCTTCAGGATGACCGCCTGCCCGACTGGGCGCGCACGTATCCGCTCCCGCTGGGCCTCTGGGCTGCGGATGCCATTATCCCGGTTTCGCCCTCGTATGCTCGCGAAATTCTGACCCCTGCCTTCGGCTGCGGTCTGGAGACTTTTCTCCAGTCGCGCGCTGACGTGATTACCGGCATTCTCAACGGCCTGGATTATCACCTGTGGAATCCGGAATCTGACCCGGCGCTGGCGCGGAATTACACGGCCCATTCTCTTGACCTGCGTCTCGAAAACAAACTCGCCCTTCAACAGCAACTCGACCTGCCCGCCGATTTGCGTCTGCCGCTCTTTGGCATGGTCACGCGCCTGGATCCCCAGAAAGGCATTGACCTGGCCATAGAAGCCTTGCGCCAGCTGCCAGAGAAATCCTGGCAGGCCGTTTTCCTGGGCACAGGCGATCCGGCGCTGGAAGGAGCGCTACGCGCGTTGCAGGAGGAGTTCCCCAACCGCGTGCGCGCGGTACTCCGCTACGACGCCGCGCTCAGCCGCAGAATCTATGCCGGGGCAGACATGTTGCTCATGCCCTCGCGCTACGAACCCTGCGGACTGGCGCAAATGATTGCCATGCGCTATGGCTGCGTGCCCATCGTCCACGCCGTAGGCGGCCTGAAAGATACTGTCCAGGAGGGGAAAAACGGCTTTCTCTTCACGGAAGCGACGGCGGAGGCGCTGGTAGAAGCCTTGCAACGCGCGCTCTCCGTCTATGCGCACCCGACACGCTGGCGACGCTTCCAGCGCGATGGCATGGCGCAGGAATTCTCATGGGAGAAATCCGCCGCGCAATACCTCAACCTGTATCAATCTCTTGCCAGCGATCGGCTCAGCGGAGAGCGCGGGCAATGAAATTTGAGCGTAGCAGCGGCATTTTGCTTCACCCAACCAGTTTGCCTTCTCCTTGTGGCATTGGCGACCTCGGTCCGGCAGCCTACCGCTGGATTGACTGGCTGGCCGGAGCCGGCTGCAAGCTCTGGCAGGTGTTACCGCTAGGGCACACCGGTTACGGCGATTCGCCCTATCAGTGTTTCTCGGCTTTCGCCGGGAATCCCTACCTGATCAGCCCCGAACAGCTGCTGCAGGAAGGCCTGCTCGAGGACACCGATTTGCGCGCCGCGGCTTCGTTCCCCAGCCAGCGCGTGGATTACGGCGCCCTGATTCCGTGGAAACTTACTCTGCTGGAAAAGGCGTTTCAGCGTTTTCTCCACCAACCGTCCACGCGGCAAGCCGAATTCGAGCGCTTTCGCCAGGAGCAGGCAGCCTGGCTGGAAGATTATGCTCTGTTCATGGCTCTCAAGGAAGCGTATGGCGGTCAACCGTGGACTGCCTGGCCCGAGGCGCTGCGTCAACGCCAGCCCCAGGCGCTGACACAGGCGCGCCGCGACCTGAGCCACGCCGTCACCCGTTTCGCCTTCTATCAGTACCTTTTCTTCCAGCAGTGGACAGCCCTGAAAACGTACGCCAACGCGCGCGGCGTGCGCATCATCGGCGACGTTCCTATTTTCGTCGCCCACGATTCGGCGGATGTATGGGCCAATCCGCATTTGTTCCATCTGGATCGTCATGGTCAGCCCACCGTAGTGGCCGGTGTGCCGCCGGATTATTTCTCCCCCAGCGGCCAACGCTGGGGCAATCCGCTCTATCGCTGGGAAGTGCACCGGGCCGAAGGGTATGGCTGGTGGCTGGCGCGTCTCCGCATTGCCCTGCAGATGGCCGATTTTCTGCGCATTGACCATTTCCGCGGCTTTGCGGCCTGTTGGGAAGTCCCTGCCACGGAATCCACCGCCGTCAATGGGCGCTGGGTGCCAGGCCCAGGCGCCGATTTCTTCCGCGCCGTTCAGAACGCCTTTCACAGTGAAGACGATTTACCCATTCTTGTTGAAGATTTAGGGGAAATTACCCCGGATGTCATTGCCCTGCGCGAGCAATTCCACCTGCCGGGAACCAAAGTGCTTCAATTCGCTTTTACCGCTCCCGATAACCCCTTCCTGCCTCATAACTACACGCCTCGCTGTGTGGTATACACCGGCACCCACGATAACGACACGGCGCTTGGCTGGTACGCTTCCGTATCCGACAGGGAACGCGACTTCGCCTGCCGCTACCTCGGTCGCCAGTTTTCCGACGCTCCTGCCGCTCCCAATTCTGGAGAGGAAGATTTTGCCTGGGCCATGATTCGCGCCGCCTGGGCCTCGGTCGCCGTCTTCGCGCTGGCCCCCATGCAAGACGTACTCTCGCTGGGAACAACGGCGCGCATGAACTACCCCGGACGGATGGGGGGCAACTGGGAGTGGCGTATGGATAGCGAGGTCTTGCAGGCCGGTTTTCTACAGGAAAAATTGCGCGAGTTGAACTGGTTATACTACCGCTGAGCCGGGCGCGAACGCCAGCCGCCGTCCCCTCCCCAGGGGTCACATATGCCGCCTGGTTACGGTTAAAGTCGAGCGTTCAGCCCGATGGCAGGATCAGCGGCGCGGATGGCCACCCCGCGCGCACGCCGCGCATCACCAGTTCGGCCATGGCGCGCGGCAATACCGGATAGCGCGGCAAATCATCAACCCGCACCCAGAGCGGGGTATAACTCCCCTTCTCCGGGTGCACCTGGCGCATCTCCTCGCCCTGTCCTGTGCCGAAATTGCCCTCCCCAGCCTGAACAAGGTAATAATATTGCGGCTGTCCCTGCCACCAGATGACGGCCAGCAGTTTTTGAATCGTCACCCGCAGCCCCAGTTCCTCTTCCGCCTCGCGCACGGCGGCCTGTTCAGGCGTCTCCCCCTCCTCGATATGACCACCGGGGAAAGTAAAGTAATGCCGCCCCTGCCGATACCGTTCAATCAGGGCCACCGAATCGTTCTGCAAAAGGACAACCGCAGCGCGGTAACTCATTTCGTCACCCTACCCAGCCCCACATGGCAAACTGGGCTGAAAAGAAAAGCCAGCCTGACCAGAAAACGTACAGGATCAGGCGCTGGGCCCACGCCTTGCGCCCCCAACAGGCCAGCACCAGGAAAGCGGGGAAAATTTCCAGAACATACCGTCCCATACTGACTAGCGGCTGAGGAGAACCGAGACGCGCCAGGAAAAACAGCAGCAGCGTCAGGGTATAGATTCCATAAAGACGCGGCAGTTTTTTCCAGATAAAAACGCTCAAAATGATAAAGAGAACTGTGAAGGACAATTCTATCAGATTTTCTTCAACAAGGTGGCCCTGGGCAATGCGGACAGCGGCCACCATTAAATTCCAGCCCGGAACGAAAAGTTTTCCTCCCCGGGCATACTGGGCTTTCAGAATGATCAGAGGGCGCTGGTTCAGGCCAATCCAGACATACAGGGGATAGAAAGCCGCCCCCAGACTGGCGACGAACGGAGCTTGCCAGCCACGGCGGTCACCCGTTTTTAAGGCCTGCCAGGCCGCATAAAGCAAGGGAACGAGAAGAAATGCTCCGGACAGGCGTGATAAGGCCGCCATTCCACCCCAAACGCCGGCGGGGAGCCAGCGCGAGCGGCGGGCATTATACAAAGAATTCATCGCCGCCAGCAAGAAAAGCGATTCGCTGTAAGCGGCAACCAGGAAAAAGGCGGTTGGGAAAAAAGCCAGATAGAGCACAGCACGCAATGCATCCTGGTCATTTTCCAGTTCATAGCAGGCCAGCCAGTAGAGTGTCATCAGACTGGCCAGAAAGGCCATTGCCGATACAAATAAACCAGCGGCCAGCGTGTTGCCACCAAATATCCAGGCGCTCCACCGCATCAACCAGGGGAAAAGGGGAGGAGTAAAGTATGCCGTGTCAAAAGCGGCATACCCGCGTTCCGCAATTGCCTGATACTGAGGCGTATCCCAACGCTGCCAGGGCTCCAGCCAGGAGTTCCCCTCGGGCGCCGTGCCGCGATAGAGATCAGGGTTGAAGGTCGACGGCAAGGCCGGGAAAAGCAGACGGACGATGTGCATCCAGATTTCCAGGCCTGTTACTGTGGCGAGGAAAATCACCAAAACCGTGGCAAGAGCTCTTTTCTGTTCGGCCTTCATGGGTCAAGATATTTGTGATCACCCAGAATAAACTCAGTCATAAAAACCACCGCACTGTCATGCTCCACGACCAGCGCCAGCGAAAGAGCCGGTAGCCTCACGCCATAGGTAGGCGAAACCCAGCCACGATACACAGCCACCTCGCCAGAACCGGCCAATAGTGCGCCGGCGCGCGCCAGCGAACAGCCAACCGCAGCCCCAGGCGGCTGCTGGCAATGGGCGCGAATCGTCGCCACGCCCGGCAGCATGGTCAGGCGCAGGATGACCCCCGTCGGCTCCTGCACCAGTTCCCAGGGACAATCGGGAAACAACCAGTGCAGACGAAACACATAACGACGTGACGCAGACATCCAGGGCGATAACGGCAAGAGTTCATCTTCCACCTGCCAGCGTCCATCGGCAAAAACCGTCACAGTGCGCGTATGCCGATACCCCTGCCGATCATGGCGATAGCGACCAAGAACACGCTGCAACACATCCGCTTCGTTGACCAGCACCTCGCGCCGATAAGCGTCGAACCAGTCCAGGTAGAGGAAGCGCCCGACGCGTCGAAAGTGATCCCGCCCATTGACCGTTACGGTATTATGCACCTCGGCAGCAGTCAGGCTGTTTTCCCAGGGCGGCGGAGCATTGTAAAGGTACGTTCCAGCGTCCTGCGCCAGATTGACGCCGCGCCACCACAAATCAACGTGTAACTGGTCGGCATGAGAAGGGCGCGAGGTAAACTGCGCCGTGCGCAAATAGCCCCATGAATCACGTCCATAGAGTTGATCGCCCGGATAACGTGTGAGCGTCAGGCGTCTCGGAGCGTCCATGTTCACCGCGAACCACAGCGACATCTCATCCCAAACGCCATGGGGCAAATCATAGTCAAGGAACGCGCGCGCCGCCGCCCAGGCTGGCGGTCGGAAATCGGCAAAGGGACAGACGGTCAAGGGGAAAAGATAGGCGCCATCGTTCGCCCCCAGGTTCGGTGCCTGACCCGAATCCGGGTCAATCAGCGCCAGCAACCAGTGCGTCGCACGGCGCAAGGCCAGCAGGCTTTGCCAGGGCCAGGAAACCCCGGCCGGTTTCAGAAGCATATTCATCCACAAAGCCAGCTGGAGCATCAGACGATGGTAATTGGTGGAATGCTGACTGTACTCGCCGCTTCCGTCAATTTGTGTTTGCAAGCTATTGTTAAACCAGCGCCAGCCCAGGGCGCGCCAGCGTCCCGCCTGAGGATGAGCAGGCAAAGCCAGCGCGGCCGTGAACAACGCCGCCGCCTCGCTCAAGAGATGATTGTTGCCCTGAGAACGCGCATACACCAGAGTCGGCGGAATGCGCGCCGCGTGCACGGCTACCGCTTCGGCCAGCCGTTTCTGCCGCGCCAGTGTCGTCGCCGGCGAAGCCGCAAAAACCTGCCCGGCCCAGACGAACGCCAGCAGACGCAGGGCAACCTCCTGCGCGCTCATCCAGTGCGGGCCAAGATAGGGCGGATTGGCCTGGAGAAACGTCTCCGTATAGCGCCAGAAAGCCTCGGCGTATCGCTCGTCGCCGGCTACATGATAAGCCCGACCGAGGGCAAAAACCCAGCCAAAGCGCGCCGGCTCCCAGAGGAACTTGATATCCGGCGCAGGCAAATCGGCCAGCAACGAAAAAGGAAGCGGTGCTTTCCCCCGTTCATAGTCCACCCAGTGCGCCCGCGCGCCCGGCAGGTCCAGCACAAGCGGGCACGGTTGAGCGCCAAAAAGACGGACTTTGCCTGCCACAATCTCATCCGCCTCAGCCAGAAGGGCGGCGCGACCCGCCTCGTCCAGCAGCGCCTCGAGGACCTCGCGCCGGGGAAGATCGAACAAAGGACGCAGCGGCGTGGGCAACCAGCCCCGCAGAGCCGCCTCAGGCCGTACACGGCGATAATACCCGCTGACCAGCCCCAGACGATACAGGGCGTTCAACAGCACCGGGCGTAATCCCAGCTGGCCGATGGCTTTCCAGAGCACAAAGAAGCGGTACATTGCGCGCGGCTCTTCACCTTTCCGAGAGGGTAGCAGGCGCTGCGCCGCGCCTCATTTCCCAGGGATAGACCACATAGGCGTCCGTTATCTCGGCGTAATAATCCGGCCGGACGACGCCGAACAGGTTACGATAAGGATTAAAGTGCAGGACGCACGTTTCCGGAAACCCGCCGGCGGCAGAGACGCGGTTCTTGACCGCTGTCATCGTGCGCCCCGATCCCCAGACATCGTCCACAATCAACGTCCGCCGACCAACCAGCATTTCATCCGCCGGGAATTGAATGAACGACGGCCAGGCAATCAACGAGGTCTTGACGATCTCTGCCTGGGCCGGAAAATCCACGGCCGCGGTCAGCAAATGCGTCAGCCCCATGCGCTCCGCCAGCATGCCGCCCGGAATAATCCCACCGCGCGTAATCATGACCATCGCTGTAAACTCCCCCTGGAACTTGGGCAGGAGCGAATCAATCAGACGTTCGACGTCATCCCAGGTAAGGAAAATCTGTCGCTGTATCATATCGGGAAAAGGCTGAAGACACTCCAGAGAAAAATGGAGAGAAAATTCTGGCCACTCATCACGCCCAGGCCCAAATCATCCACAGGCCAATCATTACCGCTCCCATGGCAACACGGATCACCACCGACCAGCCGCAACCGCTCAACAGGCCGCGCACCGCCCTCCAGCTCGCCCTCCAGTCACGACGCCGCGCCCACTCTACCAGAAACAAAACCGCAATCGCCAGCAAAACACCGCCAATAATCGGGACGGGTATCACAAACTGCCCGACAACAGCCGCACCCAGCGCCAGCAGGATGGACCACCAGGCCGCGCCCTCGCGATAGGCGCGTCCGCCCATCAGGAAATTGTCCACGAACGAACCGGCCAACATGAGGACCGTTTGCAAGGCAAACACCACCCAACCGCTGACACCAAAGCCGGCATACAGGCCATAGCCCAGGGCGGCGGCCCAGATGATGAGCAATCCCGGCAGAATGGGGATAATCAGCCCCAACAGGCCGAACAACATCACTGCCAGCGTAAGCCATTCCACCAGATAATTCCAGGTCTGCGCCATAGGTTTTTCAGCCCTCTCTGGCGTCACGAAGAATTGCTGGCAGAATCGCCAGGCTGTTGATTTCCCAATCCGGGCAGATATTTTCCATGGGCGTTTTCCCTTCCCGATTGAGCCAGACAGTACGCATCCCCGCCTGCTGCGCCCCGGCCACATCGCGCACAAGGTGATCGCCTATCATACAGGCATTTTCCGCTTTGACTCCCAGGCGATCCAACATC
Organism: Anaerolineales bacterium; assembly: GCA_034436275.1. Classification (GTDB taxonomy): domain Bacteria; phylum Chloroflexota; class Anaerolineae; order Anaerolineales; family Villigracilaceae; genus DAOTVX01. Next base: position 16,039 of record DAOTVX010000103.1, read on the forward strand.
TGCTCATAGGCCCGCGCATCAGGTTTTCCGACACCAATCTCGCCAGCGACGAGAATCTCCTGAAAGTAATCGCCCAGACCGGTAGCCTGTATCTTGAAACGTTGTAAATCCGCGGCGCCGTTGGTCAGCAAGCCCAGAGAATACGACCCGGCCAGTTGCGTCAGCGTCGGGATAACGTCATCATAAACAATATGCCGCTCACGTCGCAGGCGCGGAAAGGTTTTCGCCAATTCCTCGGCCAGCCCTGGATCGTCAATCCCATATCGCTGCAATGCGTTCTGCCAGGACTGAAAGCGATAGGTCGGCGCCCAGGCGCGCAATCTCTGAAGTTCCGCGCCATCGCCGGTAAATTTCGCCCACAAACCTTCCCATGAACTGATGCCGACAGCCACGCAATAGGCCCGCGCTGGCGAAGCATGCCATAACTCCCGGCAGGTTTGACGCACGGTCGCGCGCAGGTTCGTGGCCGGAATGCCATAACGCTCTTCCGCCAGGGCGCAGGTTTGCAACAAGGCATCGTCCGCCGAGGCTTCCTCCACGACCAGGGTATCATCCAAATCGAAAACAAGGCTCTGGATCGCTGCGCTCAATCACGCCTCTCGCACCAGTTGCAGGTAAACCTCTTCCAGAGAATGGCGCAGTTCACCGACAAACTGAATATCGGCGCCCTGCCCGACCAGAAAGCGAACAATCTCAGGATTCTGCTTCTCCGGATCATCAAGGCGAACCAACAATTTGTTCGCCACGATTCTGGCTTCGCGCACGAAAGGCAACTTTCCGACGGCACGCGCCAGTTCGTCATCGGCGCGGCGCAGGTGAAAAACCACCTTACGCCCAAAGACAGAGGTGCGCAGGTTGGCAGGCGTGTCCAGAGCCAGCAGGCGCGTCTTGAAAACCGCCACGCGGTCACAGAGACGGTCGGCTTCGTCCAGGTTATGGGTACAGAGAAAGATCGTTCGGCCCTCCTTGCGCAGGTCAGCGATGAAATCGCGCACCAGGTGCGCGGCTTCCGGGTCAAGGCCGGCGGTTGGCTCGTCCAGGAAGAGCACGCGGGGTTCGTGGAGCAAGGCGCGCGCGATGGCAAGTTTCTGCCTCATGCCTTTCGAGAAGGTACCGGCGGCGTCGGCGCGTCGTTCCCAAAGCCCCAGCATCCTCAAATACTTCTCCACCTGCCCGCTGACATCTTTTACCTCGTAGAGTTCTGCAAAGACCCGCAGGTTGTACTCTGCTGATAAGTTGTCATACAGGCCCGGAGTTTCGGTTAGCACGCCGACGTGACGACGGATCGCGCCATCCTGCCGGCCAACGACGAAACCGGCTACCCGCGCCGTGCCACTGGTTGGCGCAATCAGACAGGCCAGCATCCGCACCGTCGTTGTCTTACCGGCGCCGTTCGGCCCAAGAAAGCCGAACACCTCCCCCTCCGGTACCTGCAGCGTCAACCCCTCCACAGCCAGGGTCTCCTTGAAACGCTTGGTCAGATTTTCGGTTTCAACCATCTGCAAAATTCCTGACGCAACAAAGGAATTCACCACAGCATGCCTTGAAGATAATAGCATGATACCGAAACAATCGCAAGGTATGTTTTCGTTTTTCTTCCCCTCATTCGCGGTATAATCCGTCCGCTTGCTCACCAAAACTCTCTCTTGCTGAGGCACGTTATGCAACAGGCTACCACCGAGCGCGAGGAAAGCCCCTCTTCCCTGATTGGTCGTATCCAGCCAACCGATATTGACGAGACAATGCGCATGTCCTATCTGGACTATGCCATGAGCGTCATTGTCGCCCGCGCCCTGCCGGATGTGCGCGATGGGCTGAAACCCGTGCAGCGACGCATCCTGTACGCCATGCACGAACTTGGTCTGCGCCCCGATGCCCCCTACAAGAAATCCGCCCGCATCGTCGGCGAAGTGCTGGGCAAGTATCATCCTCACGGCGATCAGGCCGTCTATGAGGCGATGGCACGCATGGCGCAGGATTTTTCCATGCGCTATCCGCTCGTGGACGGACAGGGCAACTTCGGCTCGGTGGATGGCGACGCCCCCGCCGCCATGCGCTACACCGAAGCCCGCCTCCACGCCCTGGCCGAGGAAATGCTCGCCGACCTCGACAAAGAGACGGTGGATTTCACCGATAACTTCGACGGCTCCCTGCAAGAACCGACCGTCCTGCCGGCGCGCCTGCCCAACCTGTTGCTCAACGGCTCCTCCGGCATCGCCGTCGGCATGGCGACCAACATTCCGCCGCACAACCTGAAGGAACTGGCCGCCGCCATCATCTACCTGATCAACAATTACGATGCGATTGACGACATCCCCACCGAACACCTGATGAAATTCGTGCCGGGGCCGGACTTCCCCACCGGCGGCATTATCGTGGGCGCGGAGGGCATCGCGGCGGCCTACGCCTCCGGCAAAGGGCGCATCGTTCTGCGCGGCAAGGCGCACATCGAGGAGATGAACGGCAGCCGCAGCCGCATTGTCATTACCGAGATTCCGTATCAGGTCAACAAGGCCGCGCTCATCGAACGCATCGCCGAACTGGTGCGCGAGGAGAAAATTGACGCCATCGCCGACCTGCGCGACGAATCCGACCGGCGCGGCATGAGCATCGTCATCGAACTGAAACGCGGCGCACAGCCCAGGAAAGTCCTCAACCAGTTGTACCGCCTCACGCCGCTCCAGACCACCTTCGGCGTGCAAATGCTGGCGCTGGTGGACGGCGAGCCGCGCCTGCTCTCCCTCAAGAAAGCCCTGCAACTCTTCATCGAGCATCGTCAGACCGTCCTGACCCGCCGCAGTCAGTACGAACTGGAAAAAGCGCGCCAGCGCGCGCATATCCTGGAGGGACTGGTCATCGCCCTGGACAATCTGGACGCGGTGATCACGACCATCCGCCAGTCTCCTGACGCAGAAACAGCGAAACAACGGTTGATCCAGCGTTTTCGCCTCAGCGAACTCCAGGCCCAGGCGATTCTCGATATGCAACTGCGCCGCCTGGCCGCGCTGGAACGGCAGAAAATTCTCGACGAGTATGATCAGGTCAAAGGGCAGATCGCTTACCTGGAAGACCTGCTGGCCAACCCCCGGAAAATCCTGGGGCTGATTCAGGAAGACATGCGCACGCTGGTCGAAAAATATGGGGACGAACGGCGCACACACGTTGCCACAGAGGCCACCGAGCACCTGAGCGAAACCGATTTGATTCCAGACGAAGCCGTGCTCATTTCGCTCACCGCGCGCGGCTATATCAAGCGCGTGGCGGTTACCTCCTTCCGGCCGCAAGCCAGCGGCGGCAAAGGCGTCACCGGACACCAGACGAAAGAGGAAGACGAGGTCATTGCCCTCATCCCGGCGCGTTCGTTGGATACGATTCTCTTCTTCTCGGAACGCGGTAAGGTTTACGCCGAGAAAGTCTATCAGATTCCCGACGCCGATCGCAATGCGAAAGGGATACCGCTGGTGAACGTTCTTTCCCTGGCGCCGGGCGAGCGAATCACGGCGGCCATTGCGGTGCCTGATTTCGAGGCGGCGGCCTATATTGTTATGGCTACGCGCAAGGGGAAAGTCAAACGCATGACGTTGAGCGAACTCGCTTCTGTCCGACCCTCCGGCATCCTTGCCATCAACCTTGAGGAGAACGATCAACTCGGCTGGGCGCGCCTGACTCACGGCAACGATGAAATCATCCTGGTCACCGAGCAGGGACAGGCGCTCCGTTTCTCGGAAGACGAAATCCGTCCCACCGGCCGGGCGGCGGGCGGCATCGTCGGCATCCGCCTGGCCACCGCCGATCGGGTTGCCGGCATGGATATCATCGAACCTGGCGGTTACCTGTTGCTGGTCACTGCTCAAGGCTATGGAAAACGCACCCCGCTGGCGGAATACCCCCGCAAAGGGCGGGCTACCGGCGGCGTGCAGACGGTCGCCAGAGAAGCGCTCGCCAGGACCGGTCCTCTGGTCGCCGCGCGCGTCATTCAGGAGACCGATGACCTGACATTGATTTCGGCGAACGGGATGGTGCTGCGGACCAAAGTGCGCGAGGTCAAAGTTGCCGGACGGGCAACGCGCGGCGTGCGCTTGATGGAACTCAAGCCCGGCGATCGTGTCGCTGCCGTAGCGCGTCTTTATCCATAAGTGCAGGTATACGCTCCATCATCCAGCACCTGGGTCAGGCCGGAAGGTAGAT
>DAOTVX010000104.1:0-28392 GCA_034436275.1 Anaerolineales bacterium
CCACGCAGAAACCACTTGCATTTTGAGCCAGAAGTATGCTACAATAGGGGCGTAAGTGGGATGAAGTGGGTCATTGTGGGACGCCGGTATACCCCCGGCGTTCTGGCTTAACAGGAGAGTTAGAACAAATGTTTTTGGGTCAGTACCAGCATGCGCTCGATGATAAGAACCGCCTCACTGTTCCGGCACGTTTTCGCGAACTGTTGAGCGACGGTGCCTTTATCACCCAGGGTTTCGATCGCAACCTGATGGTGCTGACCCAGGCCGCTTTTGAACAGGTTTACGCGCGCCTCAACGCGATGAACATGGCCGATCCGGCAGCCCGTCTGCTGCGCCGTCTGATTTTGGGCAATGCCTATCAGGTCGAGATCGACAAAGCCGGACGCATCTTGCTGCCGCAGCCGTTGCGTGAATTCGCGGCGCTGAATGACGAAGCCATCCTCGTCGGTCAGGGTGATTACTTCGAAGTCTGGTCGCCGCAGGCCTGGCAGGAACAGCAACAGAAACTTGCCGATGCCGAGGCGAATGCACAGCGCTTCGCGGCGCTGAATCTTACCACGCGCTGACATGGAAGCGCATCAGCCGGTTCTTTACCATGAGATTATACACGCTTTACGGCCTGTCAGCGGCGGGCGTTACGTGGACTGTACGGTTGGCGCCGGTGGTCATGCGCACGGAATCCTGATGGCCAGCGCGCCGGATGGTTGTCTGCTGGGCCTGGACGTGGACCCTCAGGCGCTGTCTCTGGCCCAGGTAAGACTGGCCACGTTCGGTGAGCGGGTACGTCTGGTACGCGCCTCTTACGTCACCCTGAAAGAACAACTTGCCGTACTGGGCTGGGAGAGTGGCGTGGATGGCATTCTGCTTGACCTGGGCGCTTCCTCGTTGCAATTCGATACGCCGCAGCGCGGTTTTTCGTTTCTGGAAGATGGACCACTGGACATGCGTTTTGACCCGGAGAATCCTTTAACGGCAGCGGAGATAGTCAATGCCTGGCCGGAGGAGGCGCTGGCCGAGGTGATTTATCGTTACGGCGAGGAGCCGGCCGCGCGGCGTATCGCACGCGCGATTGTGAGCGCCAGACCGATCCAGAGCACGCGCCAGTTAGCCACGTTGGTGGAACGGGTGGCCGGTCGCCATCGTGCACATCATCCGGCTACCCAGACCTTTCAGGCCTTGCGCATTGTGGTTAACGATGAACTGGCGGCGCTGGAGCGTGTGCTCCCGCAGGCAGTTCAGGCTTTGAAGCCGGGCGGTCGCCTGGCCATCATTGCTTTTCATTCTCTGGAAGATCGCCGTGTCAAGGAATTTTTCCGTCGCGAAAGCCGCGATTGTCTCTGCCCGCCGCGACAGGTCGTCTGTACCTGTGGTCATCGCGCCAGCCTGCGCTTGCTGGATGCTCATCCGCTACGGCCAAAGGCGGAAGAAATTCAGCGTAACCCACGTGCTCGCAGCGCGCGCTTGCGGGTGGCCGAGAAAATCTAAGCCTGGTTTCTGGTGAGCAAGATGACGGACGCCAAAAGACAAACTCTTCTCCAGCGATACCGACAGGCGCCCTGGCGTGTGCAGCGCCAGTGGGTGGGCCTGTTTCTGCTGGGAGTGGTCTCGGTGCTGATGGTAGCGGCGCTTTATCTGAACGTTACGGTGCGCGCTGCCCTGGCCGGGCGCGAAATTCAGGCGTTGCGCGAAGCCATTGAAGAAAACGCTCGCCTCAACGCCGATTACGAAATGCAGGTCGCGGCGTTGACGACCAGCGAGGCCATGCGCGAGCGTGCTCGCGCGCTGGGCTTCGCACCGGCCAGGAATGAGGATTTGTTGTTTGTTACGGTAAATGCCTATCTTCCTCCACAGGCGGTGGACCTCTCGATTCGGGAGACTACCCAGACGGCACCGCTGCTCCGGGCGGAATATACCCAATCGCTGGTGGAGTGGTTCGCCGAACGGATGATGCAGGCCTCTGCAGGACGGTGACGATGTACGCAGGCTATGGTTGGCGCTATCGAATCGTGCAGGGAATTCTGGCTCTGCTGGCGGCCTTTAACCTGATCTGGGTGGGCCGCGTGCAGAACAGCGCCGAGGCCCAGGCGTTGATGGAGAACGTTGCGCCTTACAGCGGTCGCTGGCGCACATATTACCCGCCACGTGGCGAAATCTACGACCGCCAGGGCCGTCTGCTGGCCGGCAATCGGACGGTCTATGAGGTCGGCGTGGACCTCCCCAGCGTGCGCGATGCGCATACGCTGGCGTTGACCCTCAGCGTCAACCTGGGCCTGGATTACGCTGAAGTGTACAATACGCTTCTCCACCCTCCCGAAGGGAAAATTTACTGGGTGGCGGCGGATTACGTTCCGGCAGATAAGGGGAATCTGCTGCGCAACCTGATGGACGAGATGGAGAACGGCCCCAGTGGTCAGAGTCTGGAAGGCCTGATATTACGCCCTCACCTGCAGCGCTCCTATCCTGAAGGGACACTGGCTGCCAATGTGCTCGGCTTCGTCGCGCGGGATGGGCGCGGTTATTTTGGCGTGGAAGAGAAGTACGACCACTTGCTGGTTGGCGTGCCGGTAACGGTCTGGGAGCCGATGGACCCCAACCGGGTGGAGGAATTGCCGCAAATCCCGCCGGCGGCCTCGCTGGTATTAACGCTTGACCGCGAGATTCAGGCCGCCGTGGAAGAAATCCTCGACGAGGCCCTGCAGGAATATGGTGCCGAGTCGGGCGTGATCATCGTCATGGATCCGCGCAACGGCGAGATTCTGGCTATGGCCAGCACGCCGCGCTTGAATCCGAACGAATACTGGAACTATGCCTCGCTGTTTCCTGGCGAGACGCCGTATAACCGCGCCATCAGTCAGGCCTACGAACCCGGCTCGGTCTTGAAGCCGTTGACAATGGCCGGAGCGCTGGAGGCCGGCGTTGTCCAGGCGGGGACGCGTTTCCTGGATTTGGGCTCTATCGTCGTCGGCGGAGTACCCATTTCCAACTGGGATAATCGCGCTCACGGCGACGTGGATATGACCACCTGTTTGCAGCTTTCGCTCAATGTTTGTCTGGCGTGGGTCGCAACCCAGATGGGCAACGACGTCTTCTACGCCGCCATGCAACGCTTTGGCCTGGGACACACCACCGGCATTGACCTGGCAGGTGAGGTGACAGGTCGTTTGAAGCTGCCCGGCGATGCAGACTGGAGACCGGTGGAACTGGGCACCAACTCCTTCGGTCAGGGCGTGTCGGTAACGCCGATTCAGATGATTACCGCGGCCGGGGCAATTGCCAACGAGGGCCGCATGATGTTGCCTCATGTCCTCTACGGCATTGTACGCGATGGTAAACAGCGCAATTTCGCTCCCCAGATGCTTGGGCAGCCGATCTCGCCGACAACGGCCCGGACGTTGACGAACATGCTGGCGGCCTCGCTTGATTCGGAGACTTCGCTGGCTCATGTGGAAGGGTATCGCCTGGCCGGCAAGACCGGCACGGCGCAAATCCCGATTCCGGGGCGGGGTTACACGAGCGACGAGACCAACGCTTCGTTTGTCGGTTGGGGACCGTTGCCGGATACCCGCTTCATCGTCTATGTCTGGCTGGAAAAACCGAAGACCTCCATCTGGGGGTCGGAGACGGCCGCTCCCGTGTTTCGTCGTGTGGTGGAACGGCTGGTGGTGCTCCTGGGCATCCCGCCGGATAACGTTCGCCAGTCATCCTCTCGTCCCTGAGGCGCGATGTTGACCCTGGCAGATGTACTCGAAGCGTTGACCAGTATCCGCCCGGCGCAGGCCACGACGGTGATCCCCGACGCGGCCATTGATTCGCGGCAGGCGATCCCCGGCGCGCTGTTCATCGCCCTGCGTGGTGAGCGTCAGGATGGGCACGATTTTGTCGCCGACGCCTTTCGACGTGGCGCTTCGTTTGCTCTGGTCCAGCGGGAGATTGGCGACCTGCGCGTGCTGGATTTGCGTCTGCGGCGTGAGGCGGCGACTCTGGAAGCCGAACTGGCCGGGCTGGAAGTGCCTTTCTGTCTGCGCGTGGAGAATACCCTGGCGGCTTTGCAACAGATTGCCCGCTTCTGGCGCAGGAAACTGAATGTGCGCGTGGTCGGCGTGACTGGCAGCGTAGGCAAATCCACCACGAAAGAGGTCATCGCGGAGGTGCTGGGACGGCGGTATCGCACTTTGAAAAGCCCGGGCAATCTCAACAACGAGATTGGTTTGCCGCTGACCATTCTCCGCCTGGGGCCGGGCTATGAACGCGCGGTACTGGAAATGGGCTTCTATGTGCCGGGTGAAATTGCTTTCCTGTGCGAGATCGCTTTGCCGCAGGTGGGCGTGGTGACCAACGTCGGCACCGTTCACGCGGAACGGGCTGGTTCCCAGGAGGCGATTGCCCGCGGCAAGGCCGAACTGGTCCAGGCCCTGCCGCCCGCGCCGGAAGGGGTCGCGGTGCTCAACTACGATGATCCCTGGGTGCGTCCGATGGCCGCACAGACTCCGGCGCAGGTCCTCTTCTATGGCCTGGACCCGGCGGCGGATGTCTGGGCCGATGGCGTGGAAGGGATGGGCCTGGAAGGCATCCGCTTTCGACTGCATTATCGGCGCGAGACCTGGCATCTGTATGTGCCGATGATTGGCCGTCACTCGGTGCATACCGCGTTGCGCGCCGCGGCGGTAGGGCTGGCCGAAGGCCTGACCTGGCAGGAAATCATTGCCGGTTTGCAGGCGGGGCATACCCAGTTGCGGCTGGTGGCCGTGCGAACGGAGAGCGGGGCCCTGTTGCTGGATGATACCTACAATGCTTCCCCCGAATCCATGCTGGCCGCGCTCAACCTGCTGGCTGAACTGGAAGGTCGCAAGGTAGCCGTGCTGGGCGATATGCTCGAACTGGGCCCGTATGAGCAGCAGGGCCATGAGATGGTTGGTATTCGCGCTGCGGAAGTGGCTGACTATCTGGTGACGGTCGGCGCGCGCGGCTGCTTAATCGCTGAGGCGGCGCGGCACGCGGGGATGCCATCTGACCATGTGGTGGCGCTTGAAGATGCGTCGCAGGCGATCGAATACCTGCGCACGTTCCTGCAGGAAGGAGATGTTGTGCTGGTCAAAGGCTCGCACGGGATGCGCATGGATCGTATCAGCGCCGCGCTGGAGGTGAACTCATGACCGGAACGGCGCTGGCGTTGGGTCTGGCCGGGCTGGCCTTCATGATGACGGTCATCTGGGGTGAGCCGTTGCTGCGGATTCTGCATCATTTCAAGATTGGCAAACGGATTCGCGTCGAGGAGCCGGGCCGTCACTTTGTGAAGATGGGCACGCCGACGATGGGCGGGGTCATGTTCATTCTCCCGGTCACGCTGCTCACGGTCTTGTTGAACGCGGCCAGTCTGATTGGGATGAAAGTGCTGGGAAAATCGGTCTTGATGCCGCTGGTAGCCATGTTGGGGTATGCCCTGCTGGGCGCGGTCGACGATTGGGAGGGCATTCATGGTCGGCGCAAAGGGGAGGGCTTGCGGATCCGCACCAAACTTCTGGCGCAAGTCGTGCTGGCGCTGGCCCTGGCCTGGGGACTGAAGTATGTGCTGAACGTGCCAGAAATGTATCTACCAGGGTCGGATGGGGAAATCGCGCTGGGTCTCTGGTATGTGCCTGTGGCTGCGTTCGTGATCGTTTCGGCCTGCAACGCGGTCAACTTTACCGATGGCCTGGATGGGCTGGCCGGTCTGGTCTCGGCCACGATCTTTGCCGCTTATGGCGGCATTGCGTTGATGCAGGGACAGGTGTTCCTGGGGCGTTTCTGCTTTACCATGGTCGGCGCGCTATTCGGCTTTTTGTGGTTCAACGTTCACCCGGCGCAGTTGTTCATGGGCGATACCGGTTCGCTGGCGTTGGGCGCGACCATCGCGGTCGTGGCCTTGATGACCGGGCAGTGGCTTTTGTTGCCGGTCATTGCGATCATTCCGTTCAGCGAGGCCGTCAGCGATGTGTTGCAGATTGGTTATTTTCGTTTGACAAAGGGCAAGCGCCTGTTCAAAATGGCACCATTGCATTTGCACTTTGAGTTGCTTGGCTGGAGCGAGACGCAAATTGTGCAGCGTTTCTGGCTGATTGGTTTGCTGGGTGCGATGATTGGCGTCGGTATGGCTGTGGTGTGAGGCGATGAACACGAACTGGAACGGGAAGCGGGTCCTGATTTTGGGAGCGGCTCGACAGGGGCTGGCAGCGGCGCGTTACCTGATGCGGCACGGCGCGCGCGTGACCCTCAACGATCGCCGTCCGCCGAACGAGATGAGCGCGGCGCAGGAGGCTCTGGCCGATTTGCCGTTGACCTGGGTGCTGGGCGGGCATCCGCTCGAACTGCTGGATGAGGCGGATGTCATCTGCCTGTCTGGCGGCATACCGCTCGATAACCCGCTGGTGGTGGAAGCACAACGGCGTGGTCTGCCGTTGACAAACGACACGCAGATTTTTATGGAGGTTGTTCCCTGTCGCACGGTGGGCATCACCGGCTCGGCTGGCAAGACGACCACCACGACGCTGGTAGGGCGGATGGCGCGCTGTGCCTGCGGCGCACAGGCCGGCTTGCGGCGTGTTTGGGTCGGTGGCAACATTGGCGACCCGCTGCTCCATTACGTGGACGAGATGACGCCGGATGACCTGGCAATTCTGGAGATTTCCAGTTTTCAACTGGAGCAGATGAACATTTCGCCCGGGATAGCCGCAGTTTTGAACGTCACTCCCAATCATCTGGATCGTCATGGTACGATGGCCGCCTATCTTGCTGCCAAGGCGCGCATTCTGGAGTTTCAGCATGAGCAGGATGAGGCGATCCTGGGACGAGAGGATGCTGGCGCCTGGAGCCTGCGCGAGCGGGTGCGCGGGCATCTCGCGTCGTTTGGTCTCCGTCCGCTACCGCCGGGCGAGCGCGGTACTTACCGGCGCGCCGGGATGTTCCTGTGGCGCAGCCCGGAAGGGGAAATGCCGCTGTTCGAGGAGCGCCTGGTCTCTTTGCGCGGTGAGCACAATACCCTGAATGTCCTGGCGGCTTGTGCCATTGCGGCAGCCAGCGGGTTATCGGCGGAGGCAATGCGGGCCGGCGTGGAAGGCTTCGGGGGCGTGCCGCATCGTCTGGAATTCGTGCGCGAGTGGCGCGGGGCGCGCTGGTATAACGACTCGATTGCTACGGCGCCGGAACGCACCCTGGCCGCCATCCGCGCCTTTGACGAACCGCTCGTCTTGTTGCTGGGCGGGCGCGATAAAGACCTGCCCTGGGATGATCTGGCAAGGCTGGTTCGTCAGCGGGTGGATCATGTGATTCTGTTTGGCGAGGCCGCCGGCAAGATTGCGGCGGCGCTGGCACGCGCCCAGGGCCCAAAGCCCGAAACGCTGGAGCAGTATGCGCACCTGGAAGAGGCCGTCCAGGCGGCGGCGCGCGTGGCCGCACCGGGGGATGTCGTTCTGCTTTCACCGGGCGGCACGAGTTTTGATGAGTTTCGCGATTTCGAAGAGCGAGGCGAGAGGTTCCGGCAATGGGTACAGCAACTTTCGTGAAACGGACCCCAGTCACGGAGCAGGCAACGACGCGGCGAAGGCCACAAAACGGCGACTTGCTGTTGGCCGCGGCAACGGTGGCCTTGTGCCTGTTTGGACTGCTGATCCTGTACTCGGCCAGCACGGACTACGCGTTTCGGGTGTACCACAATGCCTATTACATTTTCAACAAGCAGGTGTTGTGGGTGGCGCTTGGCGCGACGAGCGCTTTCCTCTGCGCGCGCATGGACTATCACCGCTGGCGGCAGCTGGTCTTGCCGGCCATGGCCCTGACCATCGGCTTGTTGGTGGTGGTGCTCTTTGTCAATGAGACACGTCACGGAGCCGCGCGCAGTATTCTGGGCGGTTCGGTGCAGCCTTCGGAACTGGCAAAACTGGTGCTGGTGCTTTATCTTGCCGTCTGGCTGGATGGACGGCAGGAACATTTGCACGATGTGCAGCTCGGCCTGTTGCCGCTGGCGGTCATTCTGGGGTGGATTGGCGGCCTGATTTACCTGCAGCCGGACCTGAGCGCTACGGCGACGATCTTTGTGCTGGGCGCTTTGCTCTTTTTCCTGGCAGGCGGGGAGTTACGCCAGATTGTGATGTTCATGGTCGTTGCGCTTCTCGTGGGTTGGGTCGTGGTGCAGTTCAGCGTCACCGGCCGCACCCGTCTGGCGGATTATCTGGCTGGTCTGCATGACCCGTTGCAATCCTCGTATCACGTCAAGCGTGCTCTGGAGGCCATCATTAAGGGCGGTTGGTTTGGGGTGGGAATTGGCAGGGGAACGACGAAACTGACCGGTTTGCCCTGGCCGTTCACCGACAGTATCTTCGCCGTACTGGTGGAGGAACAGGGGTTCTTCGGCGCGCTGGTCTTGATGGGCCTGTATGGTATCTTGCTCTGGCGCGGCATACATATCGCGCAGCGGGCGCCGGATATGCTGGGGATGGTGATGGCCGGTGGTCTGACGTTCTGGATTATCATCGAGGCGTTGATCAATATCAGCGTCATGATCGGCTTGTTGCCTTTCGCCGGCAACACATTACCGTTTATCAGTGCCGGTGGTTCAAACCTGGTTGCCTCATTGACGGCAATCGGCATTCTGCTTGGCATTTCCCGTCAGGCCGGCCAGGCGGTGACGGGAGTTGAAACGGAACGGAGGCTTTACGGTGCGACTGTTGATTTGCGCCGGCGGGACCGGCGGCGGCGTTTCGCCCGCTCTCGCCGTGCTTGAGGCGTTGCGCGGCGCGGACGAATCGCTGGAGGTACTCTGGATTGGTGGGGAGGGGGGGATGGAGGCGCGTCTGGTGGAACGAGCCGGCGTGCCGTTCCGCGCCATCCCGGCGGCTGGTTTGCATGGGGTTGGGGCGCGCCGCCTGCCGCGCAATCTCTGGCTGCTGGGGCGCGGTTACCTGGCGGCGCGGCGAATCCTGCGCACATTTCGCCCGGACGTTCTGTTCTTTACCGGCGGCTATCTGGCCGCGCCGGTAGCGTTGGCCGGCCAGCGTTGGCCCATCTTGCTCTATGTGCCGGATATTGAGCCGGCGCTGGCGCTGCGTTTCCTGGCTCGCTTCGCCGACCGGATCGCGGTGACGACCGATGAATCGCGCGTTTATTTTTCGGCCAGGAAGAACGTGGTCGTTACCGGTTATCCGGTGCGGTCTGCGCTGGGAGGCTGGAATCGCGCTCAGGGGCGCGCGGCGTTGCAGTTGCAGGAAGAGACGCCAGTCCTGCTGGTTACCGGTGGCAGTCGCGGGGCGCGATCCATCAATCAGGCAGTGCTGGCAAACCTGCCGGCATTGCTGGAGATTGCGCAGGTGGTGCATATCAGCGGCGAACTGGACTGGCCGCTGGTGGAGGCCAGAGCGCGTGAGGTTCATTCGCCGCGCTACCGCGCTTTCCCTTATTTGCATGAGGAGATGGGCGCGGCGCTGGCAGCGGCGGATCTGGTTCTCTCGCGCGCTGGCGCCTCGACGTTGGGCGAGTACCCGCGCTTTGGCCTGCCGGCAATTTTGGTTCCTTATCCTTATGCCTGGCGGTATCAAAAGGTCAACGCCGAGTATCTGGTTCGTCGCGGCGCGGCGGTGATGGTCGAGGACAGCGCGTTGGCCGGGCATTTGCTGCCGACGGTGCGGGCGCTGCTGGAAAACCCGGCGCGTTTGCAGGCCATGCGCGCGGCGATGGAGCACCTGTACCAGACGCAAGCGGCTACAGAGATTGCCCATCAGTTGCTTGCTCTGGCAGAAGGGAGCAGAGCAAATGGTTAGCCTGACTTTCGTCTTCTGGATGTATGTGGTGTTATTCAGCGTCATCGGCGCGATGCGTGGCTGGGCCAAAGAACTCCTGGTTTCGTTCAGCGTGATTCTCGCGCTGACCTTCATCACGTTGCTGGAACGCTATGTGCCTTTTGTGCAGAATCTGCGCCAGGCAGATACTACGGCGCTGTTCTGGCTGCGCTCCGTGATCCTGGCGTTGCTGGTTTTCTTCGGTTATCAATCGCCGAATATCGCCCGTTTTGCGCCGAAGATGACGCGCGAGAAGCTGCAGGATATCTTGCTGGGTGTCTTCCTGGGCGGCATCAATGGTTATCTGGTCGTGGGTACGCTCTGGTTTTATCTGCATGAGGCGCAATATCCTTTCCCGGCCATTACGGCTCCCCTCGAGGGCACGGCTGCGGGGAACGTGGCGCTAAACTTGCTCAAATACATGCCGCCGCGTCTTTTAGGTGTTCCGGCTATCTATTTTGCGGTTGTCCTGGCGTTCGTTTTCGTGCTGGTGGTGTTCATTTAGAACTATGGAACGCATTCACCTGATTGGGATTGGAGGTAGCGGGCTTTCGGCGCTTGCCCGTCTTTTGCTGGAGATGGGATACGCCGTGAGCGGGTCAGATCGCGCCGCGAGTCCGCTGTTGCACGAACTGGCCAGCCTGGGTGCGGTCGTCTTTATCGGTCATCGCGCGGAGAACGTGGCCGGCGCGGACCGGGTGGTGCGTTCGGCAGCCATTCCGGACGACAATCCGGAAGTACAGGCGGCGCGCGCCGCCGGCATTCCCTTGCTCAAACGCGCCGATTTGCTGGCGGAACTGATGACCGGTCGCAGCGGCATTGCTGTTGCCGGGACCCACGGTAAGACGACCACGACGGCAATGATCGCCTGGATGCTCCATTCCCTCAAACTGGACCCGACCTTCGTCGTCGGCGGCACGCTGACCAATCTGGGCGTTAACGCCCGCGCCGGCCTGGGCGATTTCTTCGTCGTCGAGGCCGATGAGTACGACCGCATGTTCCTGGGCCTTAAACCCCAGCTGGAAGTGATTACCAATGTAGAGCATGATCATCCGGATTGTTACCCGCGCCCGGAGGACTACCTGCAAGCGTTCGTTGATTTTGTCCATTTACTGCCGCCAGATGGCCGTCTGGTGGCCTGTGCAGAGGATAAGGGGGCGCGTCGTTTGCTGGACGAGGCGAATCGTTTGGGTCACTACGTGGCGGCCTATGGTTTGCGCCCGATCACGGCGGATGAAGCCCTGGAGATGGACGCGTTTGCCACCATTTACCATCCGAACGACAAAGGCGGTTATACCTTCACGGCTACCGTCTTTGGCGCTTCGGTGACGGTGGAGTTGCAGGTGCCTGGCAAGCATAATATTTACAATGCGCTGGCTGCGCTGGCTACGGCGGCCTTCGTCGGCGTGCCGTTGGAGGACGCGGCCTGGGCGCTGGGTCAGTTCCTGGGAACAGGACGGCGCTTCGAGACGCGCGGCGAAGCCGATGGTGTGCTGATTGTGGACGATTACGCTCATCATCCCACCGAGATTCGCGCTACGCTGGCCGCGGCTCGGGCGCGCTATCCTGGACGCAAAATTTGGGCGCTCTGGCAACCCCATACGTATTCACGCACGCAAGCCCTGTTCGCCGATTTCGTCGGGGCATTTCAGGAAGCCGATGAGGTGATCGTGACCGAAATCTACGCGGCGCGCGAACCCCAACAGGAGTTTTCCGCCCGCCAGGTGGTTGCTGCGATGTCGCATCCGGCGGTGCATTTCGTCCCAACGCTGGCGGAGGCGCGCGATTACTTGTTGGAGCATCTTGCAGCCGGGGATGTGTTACTGGTACTCTCTGCCGGCGATGCCGACCGGCTGAGCCGGGAAGTTTTCGAGCGTTTGACGGAACGTGCTCTCAAAAGGAGGAAGAATGGCTGAAAAGCAGAAACTTCATCGTTACGAGGCCGAGACGATGGCTTTGCCGCCCTTGCGGATGGTCCTGGGGGAGGTGCCCAACCCTGACCCTCAGGAGCATCGTCCACCCCTGCCGTGGCCCAGACAACAGCCCGATGCGGTGACGGTGCTGCGCCTGATCGCGCGTTTGAAGGAAGATCGCTAGAGCGAGGATGGCGAACGGAAGCGTGGAACGGAAGGCATATGGACCCCGTAATGCTTGACTCGTTGCGCCTGGCGTTTGGGAAGCGGTTGCAGGAGAATGCGCCGTTAGCCGCCTATACTTCCGCGCGCGTGGGCGGGGCCGCCGATGCTTTGCTGGTTGCGCGTTCGGCGGACGAACTGGCCGCGACCGCGCAGCAACTCTGGGCCATGAACGTGCCTTTTTACGTACTTGGCGGCGGTTCGAATGTGTTGATTAGCGACCGGGGCGTACGTGGCGTGGTGGTACTCAACCGGGCGCAACGTCTGCTGGTTCGCCTGGACGATAATCCACCCACCATCTGGGCTGAGGCCGGCGCCTCGCTGAACAGCGTTGTCCAACGCGCCGTGCGGGCCGGCTTGAGTGGACTGGAATGGGCCGCCGGTCTTCCGGGCACGCTGGGCGGCGCCATTTACGGCAACGCCGGCGCGTTTGATGGCGAGATGATCCAGCAGGTGCAGCAGGTGGAGGTCTGGCATCGTCAGCAGGGCCGTCAGGCGTGGAATGCCGACCAACTGGCCTGTGGCTATCGTACCAGCCTGCTCAAGCGCAAACAGGCGGAGGCGATTATCCTGGCCGCCACCTTGCAATTCCAGCGCGCCGAGGTGACTGCCATTCAAGCGCGCCTGGAACGCATCCACCGTAAACGCAAACAAACCCAACCGCCGGGCGCCAGCATGGGTTCGATGTTCAAAAACCCGCCGGGCGATTATGCCGGTCGGTTGATAGAAGCCGCCGGGTTGAAAGGCGTCCGCATTGGGGATGCTGAAATCAGCCCGCTTCATGCCAATTTCTTCATCAACCATGGCCGCGCTACTGCCAGCGATATCAAGGCGCTCATTGACCTGGCGCAGCGTACCGTGGCCGAGAAAAGCGGCGTGCAACTGGAACTGGAAATCGAATTGTTGGGTGAGTGGTGAGGTGTACGGCGAAAAACGGAAAGCGAAAAATGAAAAACGGAAAACAAAAAACGAAAAACGAAAAACGAAAAACGAAAAATGGGAAAAGGTATGTTGGAGGCGGTTGTGGATGAGAAAGGTGTGATTACCTATCAGGAATGGGAAGGTGTAGTTCCTGAAGCGCTTAAGAACGATTCGCTTTGGAAAATGACGGCGTATCGTTATGCTCTGTTTTTGAGCGATCTGGCCTGGCATGATGTGAGCAAGTTGTGGCGGGATCGGCGGACGGTGGACCTCGCGGACCAGCTCTACCGCGCCGTGGGTTCAATAGGCGCTAACCTGGCAGAAGGATACTCGCGCGGTAGTGGTAGAGATCGGGCGCGGTTCTATGAGTATGCGCTTGGCTCGGCTCGTGAAAGTATTCATTGGTATTTTATGGCGCGTGATATTTTGGGCAATACCGTCCTCGATCAACGTCTTGAAATACTCTACGGCGTCATCCGCTTGCTCTTGACCATGGTTCCCCAGCAACGAGGCTACGTATTACGTGAAGAGCGCGTTCCTTATCAAACTACGGCGAATACTCTGGAGACGTTACCTCAAACCCTCTAAATTACGTTTCACTCTTTACGTTTCACTCTTTACGTTTCACTCTTTACGTTTTACTTTCTACCTTACTCACCTATGACCACTTTTTCCTCTATCGTTCCTGCTTCTCGTCTTCGCCTCGCGGTTCTCTTTGGGGGGCGTTCGGGTGAGCATGAAGTTTCGCTGGTCTCGGCGAAGTCGGTGCTTGCCGTGCTCGATGCCGCCCGCTACGCGGTGTATGAGGTGGGCATTACGCATGACGGCGTCTGGTTGACGGGAGAACGCGTGCGGGAACGACTCGAGCAGGGCCAGACGGATAATCTGCTTCCCTGCACAATCCTGCCAGACCCAACGCGCCCTGGCCTGTACCTGTTGCGCCAGCAAAAGGGGCAAACGACGCTGGAGAAATTAACCGATTTAGATGTGGTCTTCCCGGTTCTGCATGGTACGTATGGGGAAGATGGCACATTGCAAGGACTGCTGGAACTGGCCGATCTGGCTTATGTAGGCGCCGGGGTGACCGGCTCGGCGTTGGGTATGGACAAAGGTATCTTCAAGGATGTGATGCGCGCCAACGGTATCCCGGTGGTGGAATCCATCGTGGTCCTGCGAACGGACATTGAGCATGACCTGGAGAGGGTGATTCGGCGCGCCGAGGCGCTGGCTGACTACCCCCTGTTTGTCAAACCGGCCAATCTGGGTTCCTCGGTAGGGATCACGAAATGCCATCATCGCCACGATCTGGTTGAAGGGTTGCAGGAGGCGGCGCGGTATGACCGTCGTGTGCTGGTCGAGCGCGGTGTATCGGCGCGCGAGATTGAGGTATCGGTCTTGGGTAACGATCAACCGCTGGCTTCCGTGCCTGGCGAAATCCTGCCCAGTCGCGAGTTCTATTCCTACGAAGCCAAGTACCTGGATGGCACCTCGGGCCTGGTGATCCCCGCGAATTTGCCTGCGGAGATCAGCGATACCGTGCGCACTCTGGCGGTAGCCGCGTATCGCGCGATTGACTGTGCCGGCATGGCGCGCGTGGATTTCTTCGTCGAAAACGAAAGTGGACAGGTATACCTCAACGAAATCAATACTATTCCTGGCTTCACGGCGATCAGCATGTATCCCAAACTGTGGGAAGCAAGTGGCCTGTCGTATGGGCAACTGGTGGAGCGGTTAATTGAACTGGCTCTGGAACGTAAAGCGGAACGCGATCGCACGGAACGACGCTTTCGGAGGACGGCATGAGCGACACGAGAAAGCCGACACGCGCGGACCTGATCCGCCGACGCCGTGCACAACGGCAAACGGCAACGAAGACGACACTTCATCCGGCGCCGCCGCCGATCGCGCCTGCGCCGCGCCGCACCTTCGGCGTCGAGAGCAGGACTGCGCGCCCGCCATTCACGCGCACGCCGGTCATGGGCGGTACGGCGCGTCAGGTTGGGCAGGTGGCGCGCCGACAATACACCTCCACGTTGACCCTTTCGGAGTCGCCGACGCTGGCGTTGCCGCGTCTCCATGCCGGACGGCTGGTTTCCGGAGCATTGACCCTGACGCTGGCTTTCCTGCTTTATACCCTGTGGAACGCTCCTACCTTTCAGGTCAGGGGCGCCGAAGTCTATGGCAATCAGCGTTTGGGCGTGACCGAAATTAACGCCGCCTTACGCCTGATTGGCCAGCCCATTTTCAAGGCTGTTCCGGCGCAGCTGGAGGCCAATCTGCGTACGGACTACCCCGATCTGGCGCAGGTGAAAGTGGAAGTCGGTTTGCCGAACCGGCTGATTGTCCATGTGGTCGAGCGAACGCCCATCATCACCTGGCATCAGGGCGAGCAGACGTTCTGGATTGATGCGGAGGGCGTGGCGTTCCCGGTGCGTGGCGAGGCGGCGGCGTTGATAGAGGTGTTTGCGAACGGTCGCCCGCCGCAGGTGGCCTCTGCTGCCGATCAAACTGCTGGGCCGCCGGTGTTCATTGACCCGGCGCTGGTCCGCGTCATGGCCACCGTTTTCCCCTATGTACCACCGGGGCAGCCGATGGTTTACGATCCTGCCTATGGCGTCGGTTGGAAAGATCCGCGCGGTTGGTCCGTTTATTTCGGCCAGAACACGACCGACATTCCTTTGAAGTTGCAGATATATCAGGCGATTGTGGATAAACTGGTCGCCTCGGGCATTGTGCCCACCCTGATTAGCGTCGAACATTTACGGGCGCCGTTCTATAAGTAGGAAGGCGTGTTATGGAAGACGTGGTTGTTGGCATTGATGTTGGTACCACCAAGGTCTGCACGCTGGTCGGGCAGGTGGCCGGGGATGGCATTCACATCCTGGGCGTTGGCATTGAGCCGTCGGAAGGCGTCAAGAAAGGTGTGATTGTTGATCTGGCGGCGGCATCTCAGGCCATTACCCGCTCGGTGCGTAAGGCGGAGCAGACTTCTGGCGTGGAGATCACTGCCGCCGTGGTCAGCCTGGCTGGTGCGCATGTGGCTTCGATTAACAGTCGCGGCGTGGCCGCCGTGGCGGGCGAGACGATTGACGAGGACGATGTTTACCGGGCGCTGGACGCGGCGCGCGCCGTGGCGATTCCGCACAACCGCGAAATTGTGCATGTCATCCAACGCGGCTTTACTGTGGACGGGCAGGAAGGTATCCATCAGCCGATTGGCATGCATGGCTACCGTCTCGAGGTGGAGGCCCACATTATCACTGCCGCCTCGGCGACGATGGAAAATCTGCGACAGTGCGTGGGCGCCGCTGGCGTGGAGGTGCTTCAGTTTGTCCTCAATCCGCTGGCTTCCGGCGATGCCGTGCTGACCGATGCCGAGCGTCAGATGGGCGTGGCGGTTTGCGACATTGGCGGCGGCACGACCGATGTGGCGCTCTATGTGGATGGAAACGTCTGGCATACGATGGTGCTGGCGGTAGGAGGCAACCATGTGACCAGCGATATTGCGCAGGGATTGCGCCTGCCGATTACGCAGGCAGAAGCAGTCAAAAAGAAATACGGCTATGCCCTGCGTTCCGGTGTGGGCGCGGAGGAATACTTTACGGTGCGGCCATTTGGCGAGGAGGAACCGATTGAGATCAGCCGTCAGGCGCTGGTACATATCATCGAGGCGCGCGTGGAGGAAATCTTTTCTCTCGTCATGCAGGAGATCAAGCGTTCGGGCTATGATGGGTTGCTGCCGGCTGGTCTGGTGCTGACCGGTGGCACCAGCGCATTGCCCGGCATTCGTCAACTGGCGGCGCGCGTGGCCGGCCTGCCGGTGCGCACGGCCCAACCGGAAAACTTGCTTGGGCTGGCCGATCAACTCAAGTCGCCGGCTTACGCCACCAGCGTTGGCCTGTTACAATGGGCCGCCGCGCTGCTGGGAACGCCTGTCGCCGCCTCACACGCGCGCGGCCGGCGTCGTTCGCGAGGAGAAAGCCATATGAACCTTGAACCGCTCAAAAACTGGCTCAAACGACTTCTCCCATAGACCATTCTGCTCGCAACCGATGCCGTGAGCCGCAGAAAAATCTCTGGATCGGCTTCTCCATCGGGCAGTGCAGGAACATTCCGCAACAATAACCGAATTTATCACAGGAGGTACGCATGGACACGAGGAAAGGAACAACCGAAACATTCACCTGCATCAAAGTCGTTGGCGTGGGCGGCGGAGGCTGCAACTCGGTCAACCGCATGGTCGAGGAAGGCATCCAGGGCGTGGAGTTCATTGCTGCCAATACGGATGCCCAGGCCCTGTTGCTCTCCAAAGCGCCAACGCGGCTGCGCCTGGGGGAGAAACTGACGCGTGGCCTGGGCGCCGGTGGCGACCCGGAAATCGGGCGCAAAGCGGCTGAAGAATCCGCTGACGAACTGTATGCGCTGTTGAAAGGGGCCGATATGGTCTTCGTCACGGCTGGCCTGGGCGGCGGCACGGGCACCGGCGCGGCCCCCATTGTGGCTCAGGTGGCACGCGATTGCGGAGCGTTGACAATCGCCGTTGTCACCCGTCCCTTCACCTTTGAAGGCAGCAAGCGTATGGCGGCGGCGGAAAATGGCATGGCCGAACTCAAAGAGCACGTGGACACCCTCATCGCGATCCCGAATGACCGCCTGCTCCAGATTACGGAAAAGCGCACCACCCTCCAGGATGCTTTCCGTATGGCCGATGATGTGCTGCGGCAGGGCATTCAAGGGATTTCGGAAGTCATCACCGTTGCCGGCCTCATTAACGTAGACTTCCGCGATGTGCGCGCGATTATGTCGGAGGGCGGCGCGGCTTTCATGGCGCTGGGGCGCGCCTCGGGCGATGACCGTGCTCGTAAGGCTACCGAACAGGCCATGGCCAGTCAGTTGTTGGATATTACCATTGACGGCGCCCGCGCTATCCTGTTCAATGTGACCGGCGGCCCCGATTTGACCCTTTTCGAGGTCACGCAGGCAGCGGCAATTATCCGCGAGGCGGCGCATCCGGAGGTCAACATCAAATTTGGCGCGGTCATTGACCCGAATCTGGGCGATGAACTGCGCATTACTATCATCGCGACTGGTTTCGAGCGTGCCGGGATGCCGCGCCGTATCCTGAAGCCGCAAGGCCGCGCTCTGCCCGCGCGGGAAGAGAAAGAGGCCCAGTTGCCGCTGGAGAGCGTTGCCGTGGAAGCCTCCCGCTCGGAAGCGCCACGCAATGTGGAATTCAAGCCGCAGGTGTATAACACCGACGATCTGGACATCCCGACCTTCCTGCGCAATCGGCGTTGAGAGACAGGCGGTGGTTTTACGCCCGCCCTGGGCAGGAGCGCCACTGCCTGTCTCCCTCTCTGATGCGCTTGTGAGGCCGGGCCAGGCTTGGCCGGGTTGAGGGAATCATCACGCGCCTGCTTTCCGTTGGGGAAGAGGATTGGGCGCGTGCGCTGGAGCGGCGCGCGGCCGCGCCAGGAGCAAGGCCATCAACGGTGAGCAGGTTCGTGCGCCGTGGCTGGTGCCTTTTGCTCGGCGGCGACGTAATCGTTGACCAACCGTTCCAGAATGGCAAGCGGCACGCTGCCGTTGCCAAGAATCACATCGTGGAAACGACGCAGGTCAAAACGGGGGCCAAGCGCCTGCCGCGCCGTTTCGCGAAGTTCCAGAATCTTGAGCATGCCAATCTTGTACGCGCAGGCCTGAGCCGGCATGACAATATACCGCTCCACCTCGCTGACCACACTTTCGTGCGCCGAGGCGCTGTGTGCTTCCATGTACTCGATGGCCTGGGCACGTGTCCAGCGCTTGTAGTGAATGCCGGTATCCACAACCAGCCGCACGGCGCGGAAGAGTTCGGAATCCAGCGCGCCCAGTTCACCGTAGGGGTCATCACGGTACATGCCAATTTCACGCGCCAGCCTCTCGGCGTAGAGCGCCCAGCCCTCGGCGTAGGCAGTGAAAGGCACCAGCCGCCGGAAGAACGGCAGGCCGCGCAGTTCCATGGCAAGCGAAAGTTGAAAATGGTGACCGGGGATGCCTTCGTGGTAGGCCAGGGTCTTCATGCCAAATTTGGGCACTTCGCGCATATCGCGCAGGTTGGCAAAGAAGATACCCGGTCGCTGTCCGCTCATATCGCCGGGCTGGTAGTAGGCGCCGGCTGCCGTCTTTTCGCGAAAGGGGGGGATGCGTTCGACCTTCAGGCTGGCTTTCGGTCGCAGCCCAAAGTATGGCTCGATGGCGAGGTTGACTTCGTCCAGGATGCGCTGGTAATCGGCCAGGCATTGGGCGCGGCCCTCGTCTGTGTTCGGGTACAGGAAACGTTCATCTTGCGCCAGTTCGGCCAGCAGACGCGTTGGGCTGGAGATATTTGTATAACCAAGATGCGCAAAGATGGCGCGCATCTCGTTCTCAATGCGCTCCACCTCCTGCAAACCAAGTTCATGCACCTGTGCGGGTGTATAGTCGGTGGTGGTGTTGGAACGCAGGCACCAGGTATAACATGCCTCGCCATCCGGCAGTTTCCAGATGCCATCGTTGTCATCGGCTTTTTGTTCAAGGGCCGTGAAGTAGTCAATGAATTTCTGGTAGGCAGGATAGACGACCTGCTGGATGGCATCCCTGGCGGCGCCCAGAATCTTCTCTTGCTGGCGCGGGCTGACCTTTTTCACCGAGGCCAGTTTTTCCTGGAGGGTGATGTAGAGCGGATTCTCCTGCGGCGGTTTAGCAATGAAGGCGCTCATCTCGTCCAGCACGCGGCGGATGACAAAGCGCGGCGGCAGGATGCCTTTCTCTTCTCGAATCAACAACCCTTCCATAACCTGATCGAATTTGACGCCAAAACGCCTCAGGCGTCTCACGTAGTTCCAGGCCTCGACCTGGCTGTCGACGGGGTGAACAGTCATCATGAAGTTGGGCAGCTCGGACTGGATGCCGAACATCTGATTGACAGGGTAATTGTGGAAGCGATAAGGTTCAGCGCGCACCTGATCGTCGAGGAACCACTCCATAATGTCGGTGGAGAGCAGAGTGGCTTTATCTTGACGCTGGCGTGGGTAACTGCGCAGAATGCGCAGGTCGCGTTTGATCAGGTTGAGCATTTTTGTCTCGAAATCCACCGAGGCATTGGACAGGCAGGCGTTGTGCCAGTGAATCCCAATTTTTTCGAGAATGCCCAGCATGGTCAGGAGTTCAGGGCTTTTGAGCGCCAGGCGCAGAAAGGTGCGGGTGTATAGTCCGCGAATGCTCCAGGGTTTTCCCCACCAGAACGCTACCAGATACCAGAGAAGCAGGAGGAACACCAGAATGAGCATGAGGTATACCAGGGACATCACAGGCAACTCCTTTGTGGGAAAATCGGGATTGGTAACTACCTCGACAATGTTAGATTACCTGTCCCTTGTCATTGCGAGGCGGCGATAGGGCCACGCCGAGGCTCGCCCGAGGCGCCGCCGAAGCAATCTCTTTGCGAGCCTCAAGGTAAGCAGTCTCCCAATTACCAGGGGATTGCTTCGGGCAGAGAACGCCCTCGCAATGACAACGATGCCGAAATATAACATTGTCGAGTTACTCAGCCATGTCATGGCGAGCCGTTTTTTTGGCGAAGCAATCTCCCCTTTATCAGGCGAAATGGACCGCCTGGGGATTGCTGCGTCGCAAAGGACACTCCTCGCCATGACATTCACAACGGTTTTGAGACAGGGCTGAATCGTTACTCCCGCTACTGGATTAACGGCTTGCTTTACCTGCCAGAAGAGTATCCATATCATATAAGGAGGTGCACTATGAGTCAGTTTTCCCCGCAAGACCTGTTGTCTGTTCTGGCCTCCCTGGTCGCCGCCTGCTTTTGCGGCCTGGTGCCCATGGGCTTCGCCGCCGTCGCCTGGTACGCCGCCCGCAAACGCAGCGAGACCACGCTGGCCATAAGCAAAGCCAGACGGGTCAACATCGCCGGTGTGCGCCCGGGAATGGGGCTGGTGCGTTTGCAGGGACGGATTGCCCCCCACTCCGCTCCCCTCGATGGTTCGGCAGAGAATGCTCTGGTATACCTGCGCTTGCGCGTCGAAGAATATGAGCGGGATCAAAGTTCTGGCTGGAGACCCCCGACGGACAAAGCGCGAGGCATCCCCTTTCAGGAAGAACATGAGCAGGATCAAAGTTCTGGCTGGAGACCCCTGACGGACAAAGCGCGAGGCATCCCCTTTCAGATAGAAGATGGTTCCGGCTCGGTTTGGGTCAACCCAGAGGGGCTGGATAAACAACTATTGGGCGAGGGATTCGTCCCGAACGATGACCAGATTCAGGCCGCCTGTATTTTGCTGGGTATCCCGCCGGATATGCTGCGGGGTCAGTTGCGTTTTCGCATGTGGGAGATGCGCGCCGGACAGAACGTAAGCGTGGTAGGGACGCCGCAGTCCAATCCGCAGGGTGAAATCGTCATCGCCCGCGCGCCAGGGCAACCCTTTCTGGTCAGTCTCCTGCTGGGACAGGCCCTGGACGCGACCCTGGCCAGTCAGACCAGGCAGGCCAGGAACTGGGTGCTTTTCCTCGGCATTCCTGGGGCGGTCTTCTTCCTGTGCGGACTGTGCTGGGCGCTCATTTCCCTGATTCGCGCTCTGCCGAAGGGCTGACCGCTTTGTCCTCGCGGCTGAAATAGGCCAGCCCCTGCTGTCCATCCAGGACGATTTCCAGCCGTTGACCGGCGCGTTCGGCAGGAATGTGGATCACTTTCAGGCATGACCGCAAGGACAGCGGCGACTGAGGCAATATCCCCTCCAGGCAATTGCTGGCTTTCTGGAGAAAATCCCAGTTCAGATAATCGTCGCCTGTGTCCGGGTAGAGAGCCAGAGGGTAGATTTGCGTTTCGACCAGGTCCTGAAAGAAATGGGTCCCGTAGGATGGTTCAGGGACGTAGCCGCGGCGCGTAACGGCTACCTCAATCAAAGCACGACAGTTAAAGATGTCCGCATAGGTCACCGGGACGCCTTGCTGGTAATCTGTTGACCCCCAGCGACCAGGGCCGATCAAGATGAAAGTCTTCCCTTCCAGAGTCTTGTTGAGCAAACCAATCTGGCGCGCCAGTTCTGTATAATGGGCGGCGTCAGGCAGGGCGTAATAGGCTTCCGGATCAACGTAGACGATGTACTCAACCCGCTCCACATACCCCTGCGGCACCATACGCGTACTGACGAACAATTTGTCGCTTTCAGCGATTTCCGCAGGCACAGGATGACGGCCTGCCTCCCCACTCCACGTGTGCTGAGGGCGGCATTGCAAGAGATGGAAGCGGGGAGTGAGCCTGCCACCCTCGCCTGAGGTCAGGGAAAGAGTAAATTCCACATCTACGGGCTGGCGGTACTGCTCTCCCAGACGCTGGAGGACTGTTTTGAGAAGGGGAACAAAATCACTGCGCTGGAGCAAGCCGTCAAAAGTTAAGACGAACTGAGCCGGGTTGAGATGGGGGCCAATCGTGAGCGGAGGGCGGACCATATCGCCGTCATCTACCGAGATCAGCCAGCGCAAACAGGGAAAATCGGCTCCCAGCAAGTCTTCGACAGCCAGCGTGACAAAGGCGTTCTCCTTCAGGTCCAGAACATCCACGAAGTGCTGCGCGTAGTGGCGAATGGCCTTGCGCGTGACCTCGGGGCGCAGTTGAGGGTGGCTGAGGGTGACCAGGCGCGGATAATCATTGCCGGTGCGCTCCACAGCGCGCGTACCCAATCCCATCACCAGGCGGACAAAGCCTTCCTCGCGCTTCAGGCGGGGATTCCAGACAATAGGGCTGTAGCCGTACGCCACGCCGGCTACGGGAGGGAAAAGGTAGTGACGGTATGGCTGCCCCTGCACTTCCTGAATCAGGATGGCCATGCGTTCATCGTAATCCAGCAGCCCCATGCGGCGGCGGTACATGAGGACATCTGGATTGAAAACGCTGGCGTAGGCGCGCCGAATCGCCAGAGTCAGGTCGCGCAGGTTTTCTTTCAGCGTACCCCGGTTGGGGCAGAACACGCTGACGTATTTTCCGGCAAACGAGGTGCCAAAGTTATCTTCGAGCAGGCTGGAGGAACGGACGATGAGCGGAGCATTCCCCATCTCCCGCAAAAGGTCACGCAACTGATCAGCAATCTCTTCGGGAAAGCGCGCCCGGGTGTAACGTTCGACAATCTGTGGATACTCTGTCCGAATCTGTTCAGGCGGCTTGTACTTCTGGTCAATGAACTCCAGGCCATTGTGCGCCATGAATTCGTAGAACACGTCGGCGCCGATGAAATACGAACGAGGCAAGACAATGCGTTCCGCGAATTCCGGAGCAGTGCTCTGGAGAATCTTGTAGGCCAGCAACATGCCGGCCGCCTTGCCTCCAATCTTGCCGCTGCCAATGCGATGGTTGATAATATAGTTGAAGTCAGCGGTAGTAAACCACTGCCGGGCAATGCGGATAAATGCCAGTTGATCGCTCACCAGACTCTTGAGCAGAACAACGCGCAGTTCCTGAAGGTGATGGTCCACCGCGGCGCGTTGATCGGCAGGGAGGGCCTCGTATTTTTCGGCCTGGCGGAGCACCATCTCCAACGGTGCAAGTTCGGGGTTGAAGCGTAAGGCCAGGTCCGAGGAAGTTTTCTCGCTTTCGCCGTTGGCTGAACCGGCCAGGATAGAGTCAATAATTTGATGCAACAACTCAACCGGCAGATTGTAGGCGAAGTAAAAGTCGGTTAGAGTCCGCCGCACGCGATGATAGCGAATCTCCCACTGTTCGGCGCTTTCACCATGTTGAGGGTCATAGAGACCTTCTCGGCGCTGGGATTGGATGGCTTTCTCGCGCACTTCCTGTTCAAAACGTTCTGGAGTGATGATGCCGCGCCGGAACAGTTCTTCGCGCATGCGACGTCGAATGCGCGAAGCCAGAATCGGGTACTGGGCAATCAGCAGGTAAATTTCAAGAATCCTGGATGATTCTGGAGGAACGCGATTCATCGCCGGACTCTTTCAGGAGCAGGCCGTGACGCCAGAATAGCCACAGAGGAGCGATGCCGGGAAGCATCATTCCTCTGTGGCAAGGCGGTAAACGCTACAATCAGGCTAGGCCCAGCCGCGCAGGCGTACGGCCTCTGCCACGCGGCTGACAGCCACCAGATAGGCGGCCAGACGGTTGTGCACCTTGCGTTGTTGCGCCATTTCGTGAACGGTCCAGAAGGCTTTGGTCATCTTCTTATCCAGCCGTTCGTGGACTTCTTCCTCGTCCCAGTAATAGTCGTAAGCGTTCTGCACCATCTCGAAATACGAGACCGTCACGCCGCCGGCATTGCACAGGAAATCGGGAATGACGTAAACGCCTTTCTGGTACAGAATCTTGTCCGCTTCAGGCGTGGTGGGGCCGTTGGCGAGTTCTGCGATGATTTTTGCCTTGATGCGCGCCGCGTTCGATTCGTTGATAACGTTTTCCAGCGCGGCCGGGATAAGCACCGTCACATCCAGTTCGAGCAGTTCCTCGTTCGTGACAGGCTGCGCGCCAGGGAAGTTGATCACGGAGCCGGTTCTGGCTTTGTGCGCGGCAACCTGTTCGTAATCCAGGCCAGCCGGATTGTAAATGCCGCCTTTCGAATCAGAGACAGCGACAACTTTAAGCCCCAGCAGTTCCTTGCCCAGTTTGTGAGCGAACGAGCCGGCGTTGCCATAGCCCTGAATCGCGGTCGGGGCGCCATGGAGGTCCAGCTGGAGGGCTTTGCTGGCTTCGCGCAGGCAGATCATCCCGCCGCGCGCGGTGGCATCATTCCGGCCGGCCGATCCGCCCAAAGCCAGCGGTTTGCCGGTAATGACGCCGAACTCATTGTACCCCTTCATAAAGGCAAATTCATCCGCCATCCAGGCCATGATCTGAGGCGTGGTGTACACATCGGGGGCAGGAACATCTTTCTCCAGGCCCAGGATACGGCCAACCTGCCGGATATAGGCGCGGCTCAGGCGCTCCAGTTCTCCGGGGGACAGCGTCTTCGGATCACAGACGATGCCACCTTTACCGCCGCCCAATGGCAGGTCCATCACAGCCGTTTTCCAGGTCATCCAGGCGGCCAGAGCGCGCACGGTGTCAATGGTCTCCTGGCTGTGGTAACGAATGCCGCCTTTGTTCGGGCCGCGGGCGTCATTATACTGAACGCGGAATCCATGGAAGATGCGCGTACTGCCATCATCCATTTTGACCGGTAAGGTGACATGCAGTTCGCGCATTGGCCAGCGCAACAGTTCATGGATAGCCGGGTCAAGCTGGAGTAACTCGGCGGCCTCATCCAGCTGGCGCTGTGCCATTTCAAAGGGGTTGAAGGGCTTATCAGATGACTTGCTCATAACGGTCTCTCCTTAAAAGAAAAGTATGGACATATTGAAAAAATTCTATCACCAACAGCACATTTTAGACAAGGGTTGCTTGAGATTGCGTGAATCTGCGCTGTTTGCAATGGTTTTGGACGAGCAGGTAATCAGGCCGCGCTGAAGACGTTGATAAATCTGTCTCTTGTCTTTTACCTCATGTGAGCTGCTGTTTCCGTCAGGCGCAAAGAGCGAGCGACCAATATCGCCCTGGTCAAACTCATGTCCGAAATCTCAGGCGCGTCACCTTGACGTTGCCTTATCCGTATGGTATATTTGCGCCGCACGCGGTCCCGTGGTGTAGCGGTTAACATGCGGCCCTGTCAAGGCCGAGATCGCGGGTTCGAATCCCGTCGGGGCCGCCTGCGCTTTTAAGCGAGCCAGACGGTGAAAGGGGGAGAAACAATACGCCTCTTATCCACCCCGGCTTTGACCAGAAGGTAAGGATTTCGCTGGTGGAGGAGAGAACAGCCTTTTCCTCTGCACATCTTCTTCGAGAGGCGCTGTTCGCAGGGCCAGGATACAGAACCACCGCGTTGTCCCAACCGCGACTCATCCCCGCCGCTCCGCCTTTGTCGGGCAGATTGGAGTAAAATAACTCCTTGCACGGGAGAGCACAAAGCGCTTATGGACCCAAAAACGCTGGTGATGCTGGAGTATCCCAAGATTCTGGCCCGTCTGGCAGAATTTTGTGCTTTTTCCGCGTCGGTGGAACTGGCACAGGCGCTGCAACCGAGCCGCGAGATTGAGGAGGCGCGTCATCGTCTGGCCCGAACCACGGAGGCGCGCCGTTTGCTTGCCATCCATGACGTGAGCGTGGGCGCGGCGCATGACGTGCGCGCGCAGGTTGATCTGGCTGCGCGCGGCGGGGTACTGGAAGCCCGTGAATTGCTGACCATACAGGCCACATTAACGGTGATGCGCGACCTGCGACGGTTTTTCGAGAAACAGGCCGTCGCATTCCCGCGCCTCGCAGAGATTGCCGCGCGTTTGCCCCTCCCTTCTGGATTGATTGAAACCATCTCGCGTTGTATCGCTCCCAACGGAGAAGTGCTGGATGAAGCCTCTCCGAAACTGGCGAGCGTTCGCCGTGAGGTACGTCTGGCGCACGAGCGCCTGCTGGCGCGCCTGCAACGCTACCTGACCGATCCCGAGACCGCCTCCAAGTTACAGGATGCCGTCATCACGCAGCGCGAGGGGCGTTACGTCATCCCCCTGCGCGCGGAATGCAAAGGACAAATTCAGGCCATTGTTCACGATCAGTCCTCCACTGGCGCGACGCTCTTCGTCGAACCCCTGGCCGTAGTGGAATTGAACAATACCTACCGCGAATTGCAACTGGCCGAACGCGATGAAATCCGCCGCGTGCTGGCCGAACTTTCAGCGCAGGTGGCAGCCTGGGCAGCGGAAATCACCGCCGGTGTGGCCGCGCTGGCGGAACTGGACCTGATCTTTGCCCAGGCCAGATATGCAGAGGCGCTGCACGCTACAGAACCGGTTTTGCTTGCCATCGGCCCCCAGACCGCGCCTTCCAGACCGTCGTCAGCCGAGAGTCAACGCCCAACCGCCAACAGTCAATCCCGGATAGAAGAAGAGGAGGAAGCGTCTCACCGGCTCCGGCCTGCGACGGTGCGTTTACAGCGCGCTCGTCACCCCCTGCTCGACCCGGCCACAGCCGTTCCCATCACGATTGATCCCGCTCCCGGCACCTTCGCGCTGGTCATCACCGGCCCCAATACGGGCGGCAAGACGGTCACCCTCAAGACAGTCGGCCTGCTGGCCCTGATGGCGCAAAGTGGCCTGCATATTCCCGCTGAATCGGGTTCAGAACTGCCCTGTTTTCGCGCCATCTTCGCCGATATTGGCGATGAACAATCCATTGAACAATCCCTCTCCACCTTTTCCGCTCACATCACCAACATCGTGCGTATCCTGCAGCAGGCCGATGAGTATTCGCTGGTGATTCTGGACGAACTGGGAGCCGGCACCGACCCACAGGAGGGATCGGCGCTGGCGTGCGCGATTCTGTCCTATCTTCTGGAACGACGCGTGACCACCTTCGTGGCCACCCATTACCCGGAGTTGAAGGCATTTGCGCATACCACGCCCGGCGTGGTCAATGCCTCGCTGGAGTTCGACGTGCAGACCCTGCGCCCTACCTATCAACTGGTGCTGGGCCTGCCGGGACGCTCGAATGCCCTGGCCATCGCCGAGCGTCTGGGGGTGCCGCGCCCGATTATCGAGGCGGCGCGAGCGGAGATCAGCCCCGATGCGCTGCGCGCCGACCGGTTGATCGCCGATATCGCCCGCCAGCGCAAACAGGCAGTGAAGGAACGCGTAAAGGCCGAAAAACTGCGCGCCGAAGCGCGCCGTCTGGAACGTGAATGGAGTGCGCGGCTGGAAAAAATCGAGGAGGAGCGCCAGAGAATACTGGCACAAGCGCGCGCCGAAGGCGAACTGGAACTGGAGGTGCTCAAAGCCAATCTGACAACCATTCGAGAGGCCTTGAAACGCGCGCGCCAACCGCTGGAAACGGTCCGGGAAATTGAAAAGCAGGTGCGAGAGGTAGAAGAGACACTGGCAGAGCAAGGCCGCGCGCCGGAGAAAGACGGGAGGGCGATGCCCCGTCCGTTCACCGTGGGCGAGAAGGTCACCATCCGGCGGTTAGGGGTCAACGGTACGATTGCAGCCATGGATGAGGAGGAGGTTGAGATTCAGGCTGGCGCGTTGCGGCTGCGGGCGCGCCTGGACGAAGTGGAACGCCTTGCGCCTGAAACCGAGATAACGCCGGCAGAGCCTCTGCGCCCTCAGGCGACGCCGCCGGCAGCATTGTTGACGCCCTCGCCCGGGATAGAACTGCATGTGCGCGGGATGCGAGCCGAGGAGGCCCTGGCGGAACTGGAGGCCTACCTCGACCGGGCCTATCTGGCCGGCTTGCCCTTCGTCCGCATTGTGCATGGCAAAGGAACGGGCAAATTACGTCAGGCGGTGCGTCAGGCACTGCAAACCCATCCCCACGTGCTGGCGTTCGAGGACGGCCGCGAGGAGGAAGGCGGCGCGGGCGTGACAGTGGTGAAACTGAGAGATTAAGAAACAGGCGCAAGCACGCGGCTACTTGACGGATTGGTAGAAGCAAGTACAATTCAGCCGCTGAATTCTATGTTGGGCAG
>DAOTVX010000105.1:0-6550 GCA_034436275.1 Anaerolineales bacterium
GAGCAGAGCGCAGGGAAAGCAATCTCCTGGCAGGCAAGGGGATTGCTTCGCCGCCTGTGGCGGCGCGCAATGACAGGGATGGGTAGTGGGCAGGTAATTACCACGAATCAACGCCTGCGGCGCGGACATTCGTTGATTCGTGGTCAGGCATTCGTGGACGCTTCGCCTTCCACTACGATCATGGCAGGGAATGACGTTTTCGCCGAAAACCAATCGAATGGAGGGATTGACAAACAGCACGTATGTTCTATAATGGGAGTATGGACGTTATGGCGCGCCTGAGACTGCTCAGTGAGCAGATGTCACTCGAACCGGCTGAGGAACAGCCGCTTTCCACGCCGTATCTGGATCGGACGGAAAATTGCCCTGAGGCGGTTTTCGTCCATCCCGCCGTATTGCCGAATGGCCAACGCATTCGACTGCTGAAAACCCTGCTCTCCTCGGCTTGCGAGCGCGATTGTTATTACTGTCCTTTTCGCGCCGGGCGCGATTTCCGGCGCGCGGCCTTCCAGCCGGAGGAATTTGCCCGTCTGTTCATGATGCTGGTACAGAAAGGGATTGCCGCAGGCGTTTTTCTCAGTTCGGGCGTTGCCGGGGGAGGAATACGCACGCAAGACCGGCTCCTTGCGACGGCTGAAATCCTGCGCGGCAAGTTTGGCTTTCGCGGCTACATTCATCTGAAAATCATGCCGGGCGCGGAACGGGCGCAGGTCGAGCGCGCCATGCAACTGGCGGATCGGGTTTCGGTCAATCTGGAAGCGCCCAACGACTCTCGTCTGGCGCGTCTGGCGCCGCACAAGCAGTTTGCCGCTGAGTTGCTCCAGCCGTTGCAATGGATCGACGAGATTCGCCGTTGCCAGCCCGAAGGGCGCCGCTGGCCCTCCAGTGTGACACAGTTCGTCGTCGGCGGCGCGGGCGAAACAGACCTGGAACTTCTGACGACGACTGCCTCGCTGTACCGTCAGTTCCACTTGAGCCGCACCTACTATTCACCGTTCCAGCCCATTCCCGATACCCCGCTGGAGAATCAGCCGCCAACGCCCACACTGCGCGAACATCGTCTCTATCAGGCCTCGTTCCTGTTGCGCGATTACGGCTTTGAGGTGGAAGAACTGCCTTTCGAGGGCGGAGGGATGCTTCCGCTGCATCATGATCCGAAATGGCTCTGGGCCCAACAACACCTGCAGGCGCAGCCGGTGGAGATCAACCGCGCCGAACGAGGGGAACTGTTACGGGTGCCGGGCATCGGTCCCAAAGGCGCCGAGGCGATTCTACGCGCGCGACGACAGGGAAAAATCCGCAGCCTGTCGGCTTTGCGCGGTCTGGGTATCGCTGTGGCGCGGGCGGCGCCGTTTCTGCTGCTCGATGGACGGCGTCCTGAGTTTCAGATGCCTCTGCCGCGGCTGTAGTCTGTCCACAGGGAAGGCGGTATCCATCCCGCCACATCGCCCTGTTTCTGGCCCGCCTGTTCGACAGGTGATA
Source organism: Anaerolineales bacterium (assembly GCA_034436275.1). Classification (GTDB taxonomy): domain Bacteria; phylum Chloroflexota; class Anaerolineae; order Anaerolineales; family Villigracilaceae; genus DAOTVX01. The sequence continues at coordinate 1,483 of DAOTVX010000105.1, forward strand.
CCATCCCCTTGACAGCAAAAAAACGGATTTTATGCTAAACTTATGCCTGTACAAGGAGGACGATATGAAACGTCTTTACGGTTTGCTATTGATGGTCGCGCTGCTGACGGCTTGCAGTATGCCCTCGGCCGTCACGCCGACTCAGGAACCTGGCCTGGCCTTTACCCAGGCGGCGCAGACTCTCTCCGCCGAGTTGACGCGCATGGCCTATTACAACACGCCCCTCGTGACCGACACGCCGGTGCCTCTGCCCACGGCCACTCCGCCTGCGCCAACTCCAACAAGCGCGTCGGGGGGCTCGTCAGCGCCCCCGCCTCCGCCCCCGCCGGTTACCCGCTGTGACTGGGTAGGATTCGTCAGCGATGTCTCCGTCCCCGATGGCACCTCCTTCCTGCCCTCCACTCCCTTTACCAAGACCTGGCGGCTGAAGAACCTCGGCACCTGCACCTGGACCACTGCCTACAAACTGGTCTTTGACCATGGCGACGCCATGGGCGGTACAGCCATCAACCTGCCGACTAACGTTGCGCCAGGGCAAACGATTGACCTGTCCATCAACCTGGTAGCCCCACCGGCCACCGGTCACTATCGCGGCTACTGGATGATCCAGAACGCGGCCGGCGTCAAGTTCGGCATTGGGGCGCAGGCCAACCAGGCCTTCTGGGTGGATATCAACGTTACCGGCTCCAGCGCCACGACCACAACCATCACCGCCGACACGCCCGATCCCTCCGTGCCCGGCCAGGCGGTCACCGTCAGCGTTACCGTGGCCGGCAGCGGCGGCGTAGCCCCAACCGGCACAGTTGCCATCACCGGCGCAGACGTCAACTGCACCATCACGCTTTCCGGCGGCAGCGGCAGTTGCACAGTGACCTTCAACAGCGCTGGCACCAAGACCCTTACGGCCACCTATAGCGGCGACGCTGCCTATGCCTCCAGTTCGGATACTGAAAGCCACACCGTCAACAAAGGCAGCACCACAACCACGATTACCGCCGACACCCCGGATCCTTCCGTGGTCGGCGCCAGCGTGACGGTGAGCGTCACCGTCAGCGGCGCGGGGGCCACGCCAACCGGCCTGGTGCTCATCACCGGCGCCGATACCTCCTGCATCATCACCCTCTCCGGCGGCAGCGGCAGTTGTTCGGTTATCTTCAATACCAACGGCAACAAGACGCTCTATGCTACGTACAGCGGTGATACGAACTACAACGGCAGCGGCGATACCGAAAGCCATGTCGTGAAATACGCCTCGACCACCACCATCACCGGCCATGTTCCCAACCCGTCCACGCCCGGCCAGTCGGTGGCCATTGGCGTGACCGTTTCCGGCTCCGGAGCAACACCAACCGGTACAGTAACGATCAGCGGCGCGGACGTCAACTGCACCATCACCCTGGCCGGCGGCAGCGGCAGTTGTAACATTGTCTTCAACACGACCGGCGCCAAGACCATCACCGCCACCTACAGCGGCGACGCCAACTATGCCCCAAGTTCAGATACGGAGGCACACAGCGTGGTGCTTGGCCCGAGCACGGTGACCATCACCGCCCACACGCCGGATCCCTCGGTCGTTGGTCAGTCAGTGGCTGTCAGCGTCACGGTCAGCGGTGCTGGGGCAACCCCGACCGGCACGGTCGCCATCACCGGCGCCGACATCAACTGCAACATCACGCTGGCCGGCGGCAGCGGCAGTTGCAATATCGTCTTCAACACCGTTGGCGCCAAGACCATCACCGCCACCTACAGCGGCGACATGAATTACAGCAGCAGCACGGCCAGCGCGGCCCATACGGTCAACCAGGGGACCACCATTACCACCATTACCTCTGACCTGCCCGATCCCTCGGCAATTGGCCAGGTGGTCACCATCACCGTTGTTGTGAGCGGCGCGGGGGCCACACCGACCGGCACCATTGCGATCACAATTACCGATCCAGCCTGGAGCGATGGCCCAACCAACCCCTGCAGCGCGGGCATCACGCTGGTCGGCGGCAGCGGCAGTTGTCAGGCTATCTTCAACACCCTCGGTACCTGGACCATCACCGCTACCTACAGCGGCGACGCCAATTACCTGACCAGCACGGACAACGAGTTACATCTTGTGAACTAGGCTGAGCGCGGTCTCAGGTCGCCAGAACAATTCGTCGGGCAGCGAGTTTGCCCGACGAATTTATTTTCCTGTGCACGCAGAAACTGTCGCAAATCCCTGCCCCTGTACCCAGTCTGGAAAGGTCGTCTTCCGTAGGCAGGCTTCCCAGCCGGTCCCCGCCGGCCCGGAAAGGCCCAGCGTGTGCCAGGGAACACCGCCGCCCTGCCTGCGCCCGACAATTCCAGCGCGCACCTCGCGGAAGCAGCGCGCGGCTCAAGTCTCTTCGCTGGCACGCGGCGCCAGCAGCCCCAGCAACACGTAGCAAACCACGATCAAAATCAACAGGAACTTGAGCGTCGCCGCCAGGCTGGCAAACAGCGCGTAGGGTGGGAAGTTTCCCTTCGTCATAATGACGAAAAGCAAAATGTTCTCCGCCACATCCAGCAAAACGGCCAGAATGACTCCCCAGCCCAGCGTTCGCCCCATGGTGCCGAAGCGCCGGCCCAGGCGGTCAGAGGCAATTTGTGTGCCAATGCCCAGCACGAAAGCGTAGCATAAAATGAAAAGGAAATCGAAACCCAGACTAAAGGCGGCATACACTTTCGCGGCGTGATCCCAGGAGCCGAGGATGGCACTCACGGTGGTCGTACGCCAGGCCAGTTCGAAAGAAACAATCCCCCAGGGCGCCGCAGCGGTTCGCAGGGGAGGGTCAAGGACAAAGGCAAACAGCGCCAGACAAATGAGCGCCAGAATGAGGAAAATGACAAAGGCTCCTTGCCGCGCCGCGGGAGAAACAAAGTTGAATGGATGTCCAGTACTCATCGTCTCCTCCTGTTCTCGAAAAATTCAGCCGGCAGACCAGACGGCGCTTTTATCATACTCTCATTCCCCCGCCACGACAACCGTACTTTTTTCCTATACGCGCAGGTCGCCCGGCAGGTGGCCAGATTGACCGGCCATACCCGTTGACCCGCTGACGAGGGGCGCCCTCTGACCCCGGCAGGCTCTGTCCGCTGAACTTTGGCCCAGGCGAGGAAAACAGCCGCGCGCCAGCAGAGTCTGCGGTGAGCAGAGGCTGCTGGTCAACGAGACGCAGGGCAAAGAGGCCTCCTTCCCTGCCCTTGGGCGTATCGCAGGGCGCCGGCATAGGATATAATGTATCCAGAGGAGGCCCTTGGGGCGGGGTATGGGGTCGAACGGGTCATTCCGCTGGTCTCCTTTGGCAAAGGTTCGTTTCAACGTTTCTCATGGAGGCTGTGCATGGTCAGAATTGTTGCCGATACAACCGCCGGCTTGCCTGGGGAGACTCTGGCCGCGTTGGGCATTGCCTGTCTTCCTCAGATAGTCATCTTTGGGGAACAATCGTATCGAGATGATACCGAACTGGACACGGCGGCCTTTCTTCAGAAACTGAAAGCCGCCGCCGCCTTGCCCAAGACGGCCGCGCCGCCGCCGCTCCTGTACCATCCCATTTTTGAGCAAGCGCGACAGGCAGGGGAGGAAGTGGTTGTCGTCGCCCCTTCGACACAACTGAGCGGCACCGTACGCGCGGCCGAGGTCGCGGCGCAGGACTTCCCCGACCTCAACGTGCAGGTGGTGGACACGCGCACGATTGCCGGCAACCTGGCGACGCTGGTATTGCTGGCGCGTCAATGGGCCGGAGAGGGGCAGGATGCCCGCGCCATCGTCGCCCGTTTGCAGGAGTGGATTCCGCGCGGCCGCACCTATTTTCTGGTCAACACCCTGGAATACCTGCAAAAAGGGGGGCGCATTGGCGGCGCGCAGGCTTTGCTGGGCGAACTCTTGCAGGTCAAACCCATTCTGTGTCTGCGCGAGGGGCGGGTGGAACCTTTTGAGCAGCAACGGACGAAAAAGCGCGCCCTCTTGCGCCTGGCAGAAATTATTCAAGAGGAGTGTCCACCCTCTGCCGAGGCCCATCTCTGTATCATGCAGGCCGACGCCGCCGAGGAGGCTCAGGCGTTGGCCGCTGACTTGAAAGACCTGCTGCGCCTGCCCGGCGTGCCCATCTACGAATTGCCGCCCGCCATTGTGGTCCATGCCGGGCCGGGCGTGATGGCCGCCGGCTTTTTTGTGGCCTGACTTGCGCGACCAAAAAAAGACAGCCTTTCTGGCAACCTTCGAGGAGCACCTATGACCAAAGCCCATGGCATTGACATCAGCAAGTATGATTACCCCGTTGACCTTTCCAAAGCAACGGGCGCGATTGATTTCGTCATTCAGCGCGCCTCGTATGGCATGGTGCGCGATGAACGCTTCGAGGAAAACTGGGCGGCCATTCGCCACGTGCCGGTACTCGGCGCTTACCATTATTTCTCCACCGCCGCCCCCTGGAAGGACCAGGCCGACCGCTTCCTGACCATCGTTGACGGGCGCGGCTACCATTTCTACGCCATAGACTACGAGACCGCCTACAATAACCTGAACGCGGCCAGCGCCGCTGCCCTGCGCGCCATGCTGGAATATCTGGCCGCCAGAGTCTCGCCGCGCAAAGTCCTGTTCTACACCAGCCCGAGCATCTACACTTCTTATCTGCGCCCCTACGGCGATTGGATGAAGGACTGGGAATTGTGGATTGCTCAGTACCCTTATACGGCGTATCTCAATCTGGATAAGGGTCCTGCTTTGCCGGCCGGGCGCACACAATGGACATTCTGGCAATATGGCGGCGGCAGCATTCAGGGTACTGCCGGTTACGATGCCGGGCCAAAGTATGGCACCGGCTGGCATGGGTGTGATCTGAATGTGTTCAACGGCACGGTGGAACAACTGCACGCCTGGGCCGGCATCTCAAGTGTACCAACTCCACCTGCGCCGCCGCCGCCGAGCGAGCGCGCCATCCGCCTTGACGAACTGCGCCGCCTCGAGGCCTATCTCAACGCTCGCAAGGCGGAACTGGGATAGATTGCGCCGCCCCCGTAAAATCATCGCCCTTCCCCGCCCAAGGCGCCCCTGGGG
>DAOTVX010000106.1:0-17083 GCA_034436275.1 Anaerolineales bacterium
GCACAGGGAGCGTCAGGCAACCGAGCCGGTGCCCCAGCCGGCCGGGACGCCTGCCGCCCGTTGCTTGCCCTGGCGTTGACAATACGCGCCTCCTCCTCGTCCTCGTCCCGGGGACATCCAATGCGCCAGGGCTGCTTGTCGGCGCTCGCCAAACAGGTTGCAGCGTATCCGGCAGGAAAAGTCATCCCCGGCCCCAGGAGGGGATTCTGCGTCGCGTCCGCGATGACAAGAAAGAGGGTGGAGGAACCTTCCTGCTGTAAGAAAAAAAACCGTAACTACTCAGTCCTGCATCAAAACCGTTGTGCATGTCATTGCGAGGACGTTCTTTGCGACGAAGCAATCTCCAAGCGAGTCAATTTAGCCTGATGAATGGGAGATTGCTTCGCCGAAAAACAGCTCGCAATGACATGGCTGAGTAGGTACGTTCGTACCAATCTTTCCATCCATAGTATTCATCACGGACTGCGCTGGAGTCAGTCTGTCTGCCCCGACTCTGGTCTCTTCGCCCTGCCACAAGCAACGGCTGCCAGCGGGCTTTTATTCGAAACCCTCGGTCAGGCCCCAATCCAGGCTGGTCGGGTCTTCCATCATCGAAAAATTCCACGGTTCCAGACTCAGGTCCACCGTGACTGGCATCTGTAACCCTTCCATTGCCTTCTGGCGGGTCATCTCAACGATGGCCGGGCCGTAAGGACAGAAGGGGGTAGTCAAAAGCATGATCAGGTGCGCGACGCCATCTTGAATGCTGACCTGACGAATCAGGCCTAACTGGATGACGTTGAGGCCGAGTTCGGGGTCCACGACTTCTGCCAGCGCGGCACGCAAACGCGGAACGAGGTCGGGATGGGTATCGTGAATGTCCCAGTGAACGGATTGGGGTGTGGGGGTTTCGTCTGCGCTCATGAAGGTTTTTCCGGAGGGGGTAAGGCGCGCTCACTCTGCACCACATACGTGCACAGGGCGTCGCCGTTCAAAATACACTGGACTTTTTCCGCAGGCACTGCCAGCAGGCGGGAGAGCAGTGACTGATCGAGGGTACAGATTTCGGGATGGTTCTGTCCAACCTGAAGATAGGGACAGGTAATCTCATGAATATAGTATTGTTCGTCCCGCTTTTCCCACTCCACGGTAAACCCCTCTTCGGCCAGCAAAGACTTCGCCAGTTCGAGACGATCTTCCATGCTCAACCCCTGAACCTGTCCGGCGTACTCTTCTGCCATGACCTCGGCCATTTGCTGCAAGAGTGAGTTGACCATAGGCCCCGGCATGGTGGACTTTAGTTGCGCTAACAGGCGTGAGGCCAGACGCAGGTAGCGGCTAGGAAAACGCTCCAGGCCTTCTTCCGTGAGGAAGAAGACCTGACGTGGTCGCCCAACGCCATGTCGCTCCTCCGCCACGCCTACCAGACCCTCGGCTTGCAAGGCGTTCAGGTGATGCCGCACGGAAATGGGGGTGATCCCGGTGGCCTCGGCCAGGTCCTGAATGGTAGCGCGCGGGTGGCGCAGGAGGGTTTGCAGGATTTTGTCGCGAGTCCCTTTCATGGTCATCCGTGGAGCAAGACGAACGATTGCCGGCGAACTTGGAAACCTTTGGTGAATTCAAGTATAATCAACCTGCCGGGTTCTGTCAATAATATGATAAATATCATAAATATAAAACGGTGACAGCATGATGCAGAGAGCGGTTCTCTGGGATATGGATGGCGTACTGGTGGAGGATGGCGAGTGGCACTACCGCGCCTGGTACGAGACGTTGAGCGCTGCCGGCATTCCCTTTGATCGGCGTACGTTTCAGCAAACGTTTGGGATGAATAACGCCGGTATTCTGGAATTCCTGTTGGGGCACAGGCCGCCTGCCGATTTTATTCAGGAAATCAGTGAACGCAAGGAGGCTCGTTTTCGCGATTTGATCCGCGGCCAGGTGCGGCTGGCGCCCGGCGCACGGGAGTGGCTGGAACGTCTGGCGGGGGAGGGCTTCCTTCAGGCCGTAGCCTCGTCGGCGCCACAGGCTAATCTGGAGGCTTTGCTGGCAGAGACGCAGGCCGCCGCTTTCTTTGCCGCGGTTGTCTCGGGAGCAGGGATGCCGGGCAAGCCCGATCCGGCGGTGTTTCTGGAGGCGGCGCGTCGGCTGGGAGTCCCGCCGGCGTGCTGCGTGGTGGTGGAAGATTCAGTGGCCGGTGTGGTCGCGGCGCGCCGGGCCGGTATGCGCTGCCTGGCATTGACCACGACCAATCCGCGCTCGGCGTTAGGCGAGGCCGATATCGTGGTGGACAGCCTGACCGAACTATGCCTGAACGATTTCCTGGGCCATGCGACGCCTGCTGGGAGGAAAAACGCGTGAAGGAGACAGCGCGGCGCGGGGCCAACATTCGGATTACCGGCATTGTGCAGGGCGTGGGCTTCCGCCCGTTCGTGTATACCCTGGCGCAACGCCTGGGCCTGGCGGGCTGGGTGCGCAACACGTCCTCCGGCGTTGAGATGGAAGTGGACGGCACGCCGGCGGCCATCGAAGCCTTTCTTCAGGCTTTGCAGCAGGAACATCCGCCCCTGGCGCGTCTCGATTCGCTCTCGGTACAGCCCTGTGCTCCGCACGGCTTTACCCGTTTTGAAATCATTGCCTCGCAGAGTCATGCCGGCGATTTCCAGCCGATTGCGCCAGATGTCGGCATCTGCTCCGACTGCCTGCGCGAACTGTTTGATCCGCATGACCGTCGTTATCGCTACCCATTTATCAATTGCACCAACTGTGGACCGCGTTTCACCATCATTACCGATATTCCTTATGACCGCCCCAATACAACGATGGCGGCTTTCGTCATGTGCCCGGCCTGCGCGGCGGAATATCACGACCCACAGGATCGCCGTTTCCATGCCCAGCCGGTGGCCTGTCCCCAGTGTGGGCCGCAGGTGTGGTTGGAGCCAGCAGGGGGCACGGGCCGTCGCCTTGCCTCAGGCGCGGAAGCCTTTCGTCAGGCCCAACGTCTTCTGAAAGAGGGCCGTATCCTGGCCATCAAAGGACTGGGTGGATTCCATCTGGCCTGCGATGCGACCAATGCGACCGCCGTGCGCCTCTTGCGTCAGCGCAAACTGCGCGTGGATAAACCGTTTGCGTTGATGATGCCGGATATTGCCACTGTGGAACGTCATTGTGTGCTCCGGGCGGCGGAGCGTCAGTTGCTCGAGGGGCGTCAACGCCCGATTGTGTTGCTTTACCGTCGCCCAGAATCCGCGATTGCTGAGGAGGTGGCGCCGGGCCAGCATACGCTGGGCGTGATGCTACCTTATACGCCCCTGCATTACCTGCTCTTTGCGGATGATGCTCATCCTCCGGCGCTGACGGCGCTTCCGCCGCTGGTGATGACCAGCGGCAATCTCTCCGAGGAGCCGATTGCCACCGACAATGACGAAGCCCAAACGCGTCTGGCGGCGCTGGCCGACGCTTTCCTGATGCATGACCGTCCGATTCGCACGCGCTGCGATGACTCGGTCGTGCGCCTGGTGGAGATTGCGCCTGCCAAAAGCGGCCACGAGGTGGAAACGCGCCGTTTTGCGCCCTATCCGTTGCGCCGTGCGCGCGGGTATGCCCCCGATCCGCTGCGGCTCCCTTTTGAGACGCCGCCGGTTCTGGCAGTTGGCCCGGAACTGAAAAATACCTTTTGCCTGACGCGCCAGCAGTATGCTTTCCTCAGTCATCACATTGGCGATATGGAGAACTATGCCACACTGCGTGCGTTCGAGGATAGCGTGGCGCACTTTGAGCGGCTGTTTCGTATCACGCCGCGCCTGCTGGCGCATGATTTGCATCCCGATTACCGTACCACGCGCTATGCCCGTCAACGCGCCGAACGGGAAGCCCTGCCCCTGGTGGGCGTGCAGCACCATCATGCTCATATTGCCGCCTGCCTGGCCGATAACGGCCTGCCGGGTGATAGCCCGGTGATCGGGCTGGCCTTTGATGGGACCGGCTATGGCGAGGATGGCGCCATCTGGGGTGGCGAGGTATTGCTGGCAGATTACCGTGCCTTTCAACGCCTCTATCATCTGGCCTATTTCCCATTGCCGGGCGGCGACGCGGCTATCCGGCGCCCGGCGCGCACCGCGCTGGCCTTGCTCTGGGCGCTGGGGCTGGACTGGGAAGATTCCCTGCCTCCTGTCCGCTTCCTGCCCGCCCCGGAGCGTCAGGCCTTGCGTACCCAACTCGCGCGGCGCGTCAATGCTCCTCTGACTTCCAGCCTGGGACGTCTGTTCGATGCGGCGGCCGCGCTGGCCGGCGGACGTCAGGAAGTCAATTACGAGGCGCAGGCGGCCATCGAGTTCGAAGCCGCTGCAGACCCGGACGAGACGACAGCCTATCCTTTCGAGATCGTCGAGGAAATCATTGACCCCCGACCGGCCTGCGTCTCGCTTCTCGCCGATGCGCGCGCTGGCCGTTCTCTGGCGACCATTTCGGCGCGTTTCCACAATGGCCTGGTAGAGATGGTACGGACAATTTGTAATGAAATTCGTATGAAAACCGCCATTCGGGAGGTTGCCTTGAGCGGCGGTGTGTGGCAGAATATGGTTGTACTCCAAAAGACAATCGCTGCTCTGGGCAGGGACGGTTTTCGGGTGTATATCCATCGTCAGGTGCCGGCGAATGATGGCGGTGTAGCGCTGGGGCAGGCCCTGGTTGCCGCCGCGCGCTGGGCCACCGGTGAAGAAATGGAAGGGTATGACGAAGGTTCTGCTGGTAGAGGATGATGCGCTCTTGCTGGATGTGATGCGCAACATCCTGGAAATGGAGGGCTATCAGGTGATCGTCGCCGCGGATGGGCTGGCGGCTTATCAGGCTTTCCTTCATGTTCAACCCGATATTGTCGTTTCGGATATCATGATGCCCAATCTGGATGGCTATGGGCTGTTGGAAAAAGTACGTCAACTGCCTCAGGGAGCGACGGTGCCGTTTCTTTTCCTCAGCGCGCGGACGGAGCGAGCGGATGTCAGCCGGGCGCGGGAATTGGGCGCCGATGATTACCTCTTCAAGCCATTCGACGCCACCGAATTGATTCGGGCAGTGCGCGCTCGTCTCGACCGACGGCGTATCCTTGAGCTCTTCGACACCCGCGCCGCGCATCTGCAAACGGTCATTATGCTGGCGAACGCGATCGAGGCGCGCGATCCCTACACCGCCGGCCATATTGAGCGCGTCCGCCGCCTGGCGGTGGGCCTGGCCTTTGCCCTGAACTGGAGCATGGAGGAAATCGCAGTGCTGGAGTTTGGCGCCATCCTGCACGATATTGGCAAACTGGTGGTGCCCAGCAAGGTGCTGCGCAAGACCGGCCCGCTGGATGAGGAAGAGTGGAAATTAATGCGCCGTCACCCCGAAGAAGGCGCCCGTATGCTGGAGGGGGTAGATCATCTACGACCGGCCATGCCGTATGTGCTCTATCACCATGAGTGGTGGAATGGAAGTGGCTATCCCTTTGGGCTGAAGGGAGAGGCCATTCCTCCGCAGGGCCGTTTGCTGGCAATCGTGGATGCCTTCGATGCCATGACTACCAACCGTCCCTACCATGCCAGCATGACCGCGGCCGAGGCGTTGCATGAACTGGAGCGCATGAGTGGGATTTACTTTGACCCCGAAATGACCCGCGTCTTTGTCCAGAGTTATCGTGGCTAGAGGCGTCCGCCGCGACGCATCTCGCGTTCTGCATCCCGCCGGGCGATGGTCTCGCGTTTATCGTGCAGTTTTTTCCCTCGGGCCAGGGCAATTTCCAGTTTCGCCAGGCCATCTTTCAGGTAAAGGCGCGTGGGCACAATCGTCATGCCTTTCTGGCGGACAGCGTTCCATAAGGCGCGAATTTCGCGGCGGTGGAGGAGCAAACGGCGCGGCCGTTTGGGGTCGTGGTTGAAACGGTTCGCCTGAGTATAGGGTGCAATATGAGTCTCCATCAACCAGGCCTCGCGCCCGTTTTCAATCTGCACGTAAGCATCGTTCAGGCTGACCTGCCCGGCGCGCACCGATTTGATTTCGCTGCCCTGCAAAGCCAGACCGGCTTCGAATTCCTCCAGCAGGAAGTATTCAAAGCGCGCTTTGCGGTTTGTCGCCACAACCTTGATGCCCATGGCTCTTATTGTATCATGGCTGTTGCAGAGCGAACGACCGTAGCACAGGCTTTCCAGCCTGTCGCGCAGCACGGGCTTTCCAGCCTGTCGCGTAGCACGGACTTCCCAGGCCGTCTGCCTGTCGAGAGCAGGCCGTCGGAACAGGCCGGGAAGCCTGTGTGGAGAAACCTTGAGAAAATTTGTGACAGAATTGTCATCCATTTGCCGAATCGAATATAATACAATCAATCAGGATGTGCCATGAGCAGGGAGCGAGTGGAGACCATCGCTTCGGGCATCTTTTTGGAGTAAAGTCAGGAGAACGCCGTGGAGACGAAACGGGTTACTCAATCTGTGGAGCCTGAGGCAGAGATCAGGCGCGGTCAGCAACTGCAGCCCGGCGTCACCCTTGTTGACCGCTATTTGATTCAAGAGGTCATCGGCGTTGGCGGCATGGGATCGATTTACCGGGCGCGTGACCTGCATTTCCCCAATGTCGTCAAACTGGTGGCGGTTAAGGAAATGATCAACACTGCCCCAGACCCGATCGTGCGCAGGACCATCGTGCAAAACTTCGAGCGCGAGGCGAACATCCTGGCCACGCTCAACCATCCCGCCATCCCGAAAATCTATGACTTCTTCTCCATCAACGAACGCTCTTATCTGGTGGAAGAGTTTATTCATGGGAAGGACCTGGAAGCGATCCTGAACGAAACCGAGGGCTTTTTCCCGGAAGAGCAGGTTTTGGGCTGGGCCATTGAACTGTGCGAGGTGCTCCAATTCTTGCATAATCACAAGCCTGACCCGATCATCTTTCGGGATATGAAACCTTCGAATGTCATGCTCAACCAGAGTCAGCATATTGTGCTGGTGGACTTTGGTATTGCCAAGACTTTCCAGGCCGGGCAGAAGGGGACGATGATCGGCACGGAAGGCTATTCGCCGCCCGAGCAGTATCGCGGCGAGGCCACGCCGCTGGCGGATATTTATGCGCTGGGTGCGACGCTCCATCATCTGTTGACACGTCGCGATCCGCGCCTGGAACCGCCGTTCTCTTTCGCCGAGCGCCCGATTCGCAAAATCAACCCTTCGATTTCCCCCGAACTGGAAGAAGTGGTCAATAAGGCCCTGCAATACAATCCGGAAGACCGCTTTCCGAGCGCTGAGGCCATGAAGGAGGCGCTGATCGCCGCGGGACGCAAAACGGGAATGCTCAATCGCATTGCCGGCGCGGCCACCAGCGTCATCCGCACAGCCACGCTGAAGCCGTTGTGGACCTTCCAGTGCGAGGATGAGATTCGCGGTTCGCCGACCTACTACGAGGGGCGGATTTTGATCGGTTCCTATGATCATAACCTCTACGCGCTGGATGCCACCGGCGGCGGCCTGGTCTGGAAGTACGCGACCGATGGCGGCGTGACTACCCGTCCGGCGGTCTTTGAGGGGAGCATCTATGTTGGCTCCGCGGATGGCCGCTTGCATGCCGTCAGCGCGCGCTCCGGCAAGGTCATCTGGACGTACTACACGAAGGGGAAGGTGCATTCCTCGCCGCGCATTGCGGAAGGTCACGTTTTCTTCGGCTCTGATGATCAGTACCTGCACGCCGTCAATGCCCTGACCGGTCGCGCTGCCTGGACGTTTGCTACCGACTCACCCATCCGTTCCTCGCCGTTCATCTTGAACGACATGGTTTACGTGGGCAGCGAAAGCGGCGAATTGTATTGTCTGGATTTTCGCGGCGTGCTGAAGTGGCGTTACAAGGCCAAACTGGCGATTACCGCTTCGCCGCTTGCCGAGAACGATGTCGTGTACGCTGTTTCGCTCGATAGCAGTGTCTATGCCCTGGACGCGCGCTCGGGCTGGATGTTATGGCGTTTCCGCATGGGCAAGGGCTCGGTCTCGTCGCCCTGCCTGGCCGAGAATCTGCTTTTCGTGGGTTCGGCGGATGGGCATCTCTACGCCATTGATGTGCGCACGGCGAAGGAGGTCTGGCGCTTTCGCGCCGAACATCAGGTCAGCGGCTCGCCGGTCATTTACAAGGATTCCGTGTACTGCGGGGCGGCGGATGGGTATCTGTACTGTCTGGAATATCGCACTGGCCGTCTGCGCTGGAAGTTTCAGACGCAAGGCCCGATTACGGCCGCGCCGCTGGTCTATGATGATGTCGTCTATGTTGGTTCAAGCGATCATTTCCTGTATGCTTTGCTGGCTTAAAGGAGCCCCGGTGTGAACTTTCTCCAAAAACTTTTTGGCGGCGATCGTCAAAAGACAGTGCCGTTACCGGCGCGTGATCAGGTCAGCACGGCGCCGCTCGGTGAGGGGACTGTGCAGGCGACGGTTGCGCGCGGTCCGGCGTACGATCCGCCGCAGTTGATCTACGGCTGCGGCCAATCGGTGGGCCGACAACGCGAGCATAATGAGGATAGCCTGATTGCAATCACCATGACGCTCGGCGGCGAGAACGGCAATCAACCCTTTGGCCTGTATGCTGTCGCCGATGGCATGGGCGGGCATCAGTACGGCGAGGTGGCCAGCATCATTGCCATTCGCGCCTTTTCGGATTACGTCCTGCAGCGGCTGCAGCCGTTCCTGTTGCGCGGCGGACGCACTCTCGATGAACCCTTGCAGGATATTTTGCGTCGCGCGATCGATGAAGCCCAGCAGGCGGTGATTCGCGCCGCCCCCGGCAGCGGCACCACGCTGACCGGCGTGCTGGTGATGGGCCAGCAGATGATCCTGGCCCATGTTGGCGATAGTCGCGCCTACAGCATTTATCCAGACGGACGCCTCGAGCTCCTGACGCGCGACCATTCGCTGGTGAAGCGTCTGGAAGAACTTGGTCAGATTAGCGCGGCAGAGGCTGCCGTTCACCCCCAGCGGAATGTGCTCTATCGCGCCATCGGGCAGGGCGATTTTCTCGAAGCGGATGTCTTTACCGCACCGTTCCCCAAAGGCGGTTACCTGTTGCTGTGCAGCGACGGTCTGTGGGGCGTGGTGCTGGCGGAGCAAATTCAGCGCATTATCAAAGAGTCCCCTACGCTCCATGTGGCCTGTCAAAAACTGGTGGCGGCGGCCAACAAAGCCGGCGGCCCGGATAACATCAGTACCATTCTGGTTCAGTTGTTGATGTGACGATGGCAAATCGGCCGGATTATTATGCCATTTTAGGCGTGCCACGCGAGGCCAGCGCCGAGGAAATTCGCAAGGCGTACCTGCGCGCCGTGCGTCGCCTGCATCCAGACCGCAATCTGGCCCCAGGCGAGACGGAACTGTTCCTGGAAGTCCAGCAGGCGTATGAGGTGCTCTCAAATCCGGAGAAACGCGCCGAGTACGATGCCTCGCTTCCCCCGCCGGAAGTGCCGCGCCTGCCCGTGAAACAGCGGGTTCTCTACAGCCGACGCCAGGTTAACCGCGTGGATGAAGCCCAGCTCCTGTACGTCCTGCTCGATTACTCACCTCAAGATGGCAAAGACAGAGATGCCGCGCCGCCGTTGAACCTTTGTCTGACGCTGGATCGCTCGACCTCGATGAAGGGCATGAGTATGGACATGGTCAAGGCGACGGCGATTCAGATTCTGCGCCGGATGCGACCACAGGACAGCATCGCCATCGTCGCCTTCAGCGACCGCGCCGAGGTTATCGTGCCGGCGGCGACGAACGCCGAAGTGCCCAAACTCGAAGCGCGCGTGCAGATGTTGCAGACCTTCGGCGGCACGGAAATTTATCAGGGCCTGGAGGCGGCCTTGAACGAAATCATGCGCGCCTATGACCGCACGCGCGTCAATCACATCATTCTCATTACCGACGGGCGCACGTATGGCGATGAAGCCGCCTGTTTTGAACTGGCAGCGCGGGCGGCAGAGCAGGGGATTGGCATTAGCGGCCTGGGGATTGGCACGGAATGGAACGATGAGTTTCTGGACAAACTGGCCGCCCAGACCGGCGGGAGCAGTTTCTATGTATCGCAGCCCGGTGAAATCCAGCGCCTTTTGTTGGAGAAGTTTGAAAATCTCTGGCAGGTTTATGCCGAAGATGTGGTCATGCGCTTCAAAACGACGCCGGGCGTCACCTTGCGCTATGCGTTCCGCCTGCAGCCGGAGGCTGGCCTCCTGACGCTGGAAAGCCCGATGCGCCTGGGGCCGATGCTGCGCGATGGCCACCTGACCCTGTTGCTGGAATTCCTTGTCGAGCCGGAAGCCACGCGTGAAGAGACGACAGTTCTCCTCGAAGGGGAGGTCGAGGTGACCCTGTATGCCCGGCCGGTGCCGCTGGTCCTGCCGCTGCGCGCCAGCCGTCCGGTCAGCGCCAACCCCGGTGTTGACCCGCCGCCGCAGGAGATTGTGCAGGCGCTCTCGCGGCTGACGTTGTATCGTATGCAGGAACAGGCGCGCCTGGAAATTACCGCCGGCGAATATCAACGCGCCTCGCGACGACTGCAGTTACTGGCCTCCAATCTGGTGGCGAGTGGTGAGACCAAACTGGCGCAGACCGTGTTGCTGGAGGCCGAACGGCTGAAACACAGCAAACGTCTTTCCAGCGAGGGCGAAAAGCAAATCAAGTATGGCACCCGGGCGTTGCTCCAGTCGGGGCTGGAGAGGTGACAATGATCATCTGTCCACAGTGTCAACACCACGAAATGGATGGCGCCATCTTTTGCAGCGAATGCGGCGCGCAATTGATTGGCGCGGTCCCGGTAGATACGCATCGTATCGAAGGCAATGAAGGCGCGCTCCGCCAGCGACCGACAGCACCCTCGCAGCCGGCGACGCCCTCCCTGCCAAAGGCCTGGATTTCGCTGCATATCCTCGATAGCGGTTACATTCTCCCGCTGGCAGACCGCGAGGAGTTTACCCTGGGGCGCGTCGTGGATGGTCAGCCCATTATGCCGGATGTGGACCTGACGCCTCACAACGCCTATGCTTATGGCGTTTCGCGTCTCCATGCTGTTTTGAAACTCGTCGGCGATGAAATCGTGGTCATGGACCTGAACTCCTCCAATGGGACGTATGTGAATGGCGTGCGCATTCCGGCGCAAGTCGAGACCAGACTGGTCCATGGCGATGTCATTGCGCTTGGAAAGCTGAAAATTCAGGTGCTCTTCAGCCGGGCCAAATCATGAAGGCCGGCGCGTAACGTTTTCATGTTCGCAGTAAGGAAGTGGAACTATGGCGCAAACTGTCATCATTCACATCTCGAATGAAGACCCCATCATGGGTGAAGTGGACGAACTGCCCCAACCAACCGATACGGTCATCACCTTACATAATCCACGTCGCCGCGATGGCAAAGACCTGCATTATCTGGCCAGCGATGTGGTCACGGTCATCTGGCCCATTCATCAGTTGTCTTTCATTGAAGTCCTGCCGAGCGGCGGCGAGGAAGAGATCATCAGTTTCGTGCGTGAAGAGTAATCATGGACGAGGACTTGAAGCGGCGCAAGATTCTGGTGGTGGACGATGAAGAGCGCATGGTGCGCTTCATCCGTCTCAATCTGGAACATGATGGCTTCCAGGTTGTGGAAGCCTTTAACGGCAAACAGGCTCTGGAACGCTTGCGCGACGAGACGCCCGATTTAGTCTTGCTGGACGTGATGATGCCCGATCTGGATGGCTTTGAGGTGCTGCGGATGATGCGCGAGGTCAGCCAGGTGCCGGTCATCATGCTGACCGCGCGTAGTGATGAGGAGGATCGGGTACGCGGCCTGGAACTGGGCGCGGATGACTACATTACCAAGCCGTTCAGCCCGCGTGAAATGGTCAGCCGGGTCAGGGCCGTCTTGCGGCGCACCGAGGCCGCTGGCGGGACAATGCATGGCCTGATCGAGGTGGACGATCGGCTGAAGATAGACTTCGACCGCCGCGAAATCTGGCTCGAAGGCAAACTGGTCAAACTGCGCCCAACCGAGTATCGCCTGCTTTACCATCTGGTGCAAAACGCCGGTTGGGTGCTGACGCACGATCAATTGCTGACGCGGGTCTGGGGCTATGAGTATCGCGATGAGCCGCATTACGTCCGCCTGTACATCAATTACCTGCGTCAGAAACTGGAAAAAGACCCGGCCAATCCACAATATATCCTGACCGAGCGGGGAGTGGGTTACCGTTTTGTGGACTTTCGGCGGGATAAAGCGCGCCGCGCGGCGGAGAAATAAGATGCCCCGACAAACGATCCTGCTGGTGGACGATCATGAGGTAGTGCGCCTGGGACTGAAGGCGCTGTTGCAGCGCTATCCGCAGTTCGAGGTGGTGGGCGAGGCGGCCACTGCGCGCGAGGCGGTGGACCTGGTGGCCACGTTGCGTCCAGATGTGGTTATCATGGATATTCGCCTGCCGGGCACTTCGGGCATTGATGCCTGCGCGGAGATCACGGCGCGTTTTCCGCAGACGCGCGTGCTGATGTTGACCTCGTATGCGGAAGATGAAATGCTGTTCGCCGCGATTCGCGCCGGCGCGGCGGGCTATATCCTGAAGCAGATCGGCAGCGACGATCTGGTGCGTGCGCTGGAAGCGGTGGCGCGCGGGGAGGCGCTGCTCGACCCGGCGGTGACCCAGCGCGTCTTCCAGGAAGTGCGGCGCGCCGTGCGCGATGAGGAAGCCGCCGCCTTTGCCGCGCTCAGTCAGCAGGAGAAATACGTGCTGCTGCTGGTCTCAGAGGGGAAAACCAATCGCGAAATTGCGCAAATCCTCTTCCTCGGCGAGGGCACGGTGCGCAATTATGTTTCCAGTATCCTTTCCAAACTGGGGGTGAGCAACCGCGCCGAGGCCGCCGCCTATGCGGTGGAGCATAACCTGCGCGAATACGTCTCCCTGCCGCATTAGAGTCAACGCGCCCGGCTGACCTGCGCCCGCTGGCGCAAGGCCTCGTACAGGACAATCGCCGTCGCTGTGGCGACGTTCAGGGAATTCACCCGTCCCTGCATGGGAATACGCACCTGCCAGTCGGCCTGGCGCAGCCAGAAGGGCGAGAGGCCCTCATCTTCGGCGCCGACAGCGATACACAGCGGCTGGCTCAGGTTGACCTCGGTATAGAGCGCCTCGGCCTGGGGAGTGGTGGCCAGAAGCGAGATGCCGTGCGCGCGCAGGTAGGTCAGGGCGGCGGCGTTGCTCGTCTCGATGGCCGGGACGGTGAAGAGCGTGCCGCGACTGGCGCGTACCACGTTTGGGTTGTAAAGGTCGGCGCGCGGATCGCAGACAAGGACGCCGTCCACGCCGGCGGCGTCGGCGGTGCGCAGGATGGCGCCCAGGTTGCCCGGCTTTTCCACGGCTTCGGTCAGAATGAGCAACGGCGTCGCCGAGAGCGCGAGCGACTCCAGCGTGCGGCGCGGACAGGGGAAGATCGCCAGCCAGCCATCCGGGTTTTCGCGATAGGACATCTTCGCAAACGCCGCCCGGCTGACGGTCAGCGGTTGCAGGGCCAGGAGCGCCGCCGGCCGTTCGCGCGCCAGTTCCTCGCACAGGAACACCGTGCGCGGTTGCAGACCGCTGTGCAAGGCTAACGTCAGTTCGTAGACTCCCTCTACTAGCATCTGCCCCTCTTGCTGGCGATACCGTCGCTCGCGCAGACGGACGGCGTAACGGACGCGCTCGTTGTGGGGGCTGAGGATGTCAGGCATCGCGGTTTCCCCCGCTATGCTGGCGCACGAAGGCGCCAATTTTCTCGATGGACTGTTGCGCTTCGGGCACGAAGGGAGCGAAAATCTGGAAAACGTGCCACATGCCCGGCCAGATTTCCAGCGTCACCGGCACGCCGGCCGCGTGCAGTTTCTCGGCCAGACGGCGCGCGTCATCCAGCAGGATTTCCTGACTGCCAGCGTGGATGAGCGTGGGCGGCAGGTGATGCAGGTCGGCGAAGAGCGGCGAGATCAGCGGGTGATCGGGAGGGTAATCGCCAGTGTAATAGCGTACCATCGGCGTCTCGCGCCAGCGCAGAATGGGGTCCACCCCGGCCAGGGCGCGGATGCTCGCGCCGGAAAAGGTCAGGTCGGTCCAGGGGGAAAGGCAGACGAGTGCGGCCGGGAGTGGGGCGCCTGCCTCGCGCAGGCGGATGGCTGTGGCCAGCGTCAGGCCGCCGCCAGCCGAATCGCCGGCGATGACGAGATGCTGCGGGGGCACGCCCTCGTCCAGCAGCCAGAAGCAGGCGTTCAGGGCGTCTTCCAGGGCGGCCGGGAACGGATGTTCCGGCGCCAGGCGGTAATCCAGCAGCAAGACCCGCGCCGGGGTGGCCAGCGCCAGGCGCGCTGCCAGGCCGCGATGAGTGTTCGGCGAGCAGAGACAGTAGCCGCCGCCGTGCAGATACAGGATGACCGCCGTCGCCGGCTGGCGCGGCTCCACCCATTCGGCGTGCACCCCGCGCACCTGCACCGGGCAGACGAGGACATGGCGCGGCAAGCGGATGCCGCGCCGGCCGAGTTCATCCAGCCGGGTGCGCTGTTCCTGAATCGAGTGGGGCGCCTCCAGCGTCTCGGTGATGCGCTTCAAGGTGCGGGCGAGAATCTGACTGCGCAGGCTGGGCATGGCGGCGGGGAAGAGAACATCACGGCTGCTGGATGGGGATGCCGCGCAGTTCGCCGCGCGCGTAGGCGGCGACGGTATCCCGATCGGCCTGCACTGCCGGTTCGGGCAGGGAATCCAGCGGGAACCAGGTCGGCGTTTGCAGGTCGTCGTTGGCGCTCAACTCGCCGCCGACGGGGTGGGCCAGCAGCACAACGGTCAGGAAGTGATAGGCCGGCGGCAGGAAGGCGGAATGCACGTCCAGAATGGCGCGCGGTTCGACTTGCAGGCCGGTCTCTTCTTCTACTTCGCGCCGCGCGGCGCTGATAAAGTCCTCATCGAACTCGATGTAACCGCTGGGGAGCGCCCACTTGCCCTGCTCCGGCGCGCCGCGCCGTCGTCCCAGCAAGACGCGTCCCTGCTCCACCACGATGACCGAGACGGTCGGCGCCGGGTTGCGGAAGTGAACGTACCCGCAGGCCTGACAGGCCAGCCGCAGGCGTTGACCAACCGACTGCGGCGTGAGCGGCGCGCGGCACAAGGGGCAGTAGCGGAAACGGTCGGGGGCAGCGTCGTGTTTCCAGTCGTAGGTAGCGAATACCTGCCTGAGACTCATGCCAGACTCCGGAACAAGGGATTTCGCCTAGAGTTTACCACAAGCGCCGCAGCGCGGCGAATCGGGTATAATGGCGTGGACAAGGAGTGTACCTGTGACCGGGAATCTGGCTGTTGCGACGCTGGCGGGAGGGTGTTTCTGGTGCCTCGAAGCCGTTTTTGCCGATCTGGAGGGCGTGGTTTCCGTTCAGCCCGGTTATACCGGCGGGCATGTGGAAAATCCTTCCTATGAGCAGGTCTGTCGAGGGGATACCGGCCATGCCGAGGCGGTGCAGATTCACTTCGACCCGCAGGTGATTTCTTACCGCGAATTGCTGGAAATCTTCTTTGCCGTTCACGATCCGACCACGCTCAACCGGCAGGGGCCGGATGTGGGCACGCAGTATCGCTCGGCCATTTTTTACCATGACGAGGCGCAGCGCGCCCTGGCCACGGCGTTGATCGCCGAACTGACAGCGCAGGGCATCTGGGAGCGCCCGATTGTGACCGAGGTGACGCGCTTCGAACGCTTTTATCCGGCTGAGGAGTACCATCGCCAGTATTTTGCCCGTCATCCCGAACAGCCTTACTGTCAGGCGGTGATTGCGCCCAAGTTGGCCAGATTCCGTCAGCGCTTTGGGGAACGATTGAAATCTGCCGATCGGGGAAGGTAGAATGCGGAGGAGGGCAGAGGGTGCACTCCAGAGTCCTGGCGCGCCATACGAAAACCCTGGGATGTTGCCGGTTTTTGACATTCGCAGGCTCTGTGGCGATGATGTCATGGCGAGCCGCCCAGGCGGCGAAGCAATCCCCTTGCCTGCCGGGAGACTGCTTTCCCTACGCTCCGCTCGTGGCAGGCGGGACATGCGCTTCGCTTGCAGGGACATACGTTGAGAGTGTTTGTCACAGAGCAACATTCGTACTCCACTCTTGCGTGGACACATCGAACAGGGTATGGCACATTTTTCGGCGAAAACGTCATTCCCTGCCGTGATCGTATTGAAGGGTGAACCGTCAACGAATGCCTGACCACGAATAAACGAATGTCCGCGCCGCATTCGTTGATTCGTTTTTCCCTGACAGGCTAGAAAGCCCGTCCTACGGGGCGTTCGCTCTGCATTCGTTGATTCGTTTCCCCATTGGTTGACGGTCTTCCCCGACGGGCTGGAAAGCCCGTCCTACGGGGCGTTCGCGCCGCATTCGTTGATTCGTTTTCCCAATTCGTGGACGGTCTGCTCCCGACGGGCTGGAAAGCCCGTTCTACGGGGCGTCTGCGCTCTGCATTCGTTGATTCGTTTCCCCAATTCGTGGACGGTCTGCTTCCGATAGGCTGGAAAGCCCGTCCTACGGGGCGTCTGCGCTCTGCATTCGTTGATTCGTTTCCCCAATTCGTGGACGGTCTGCTCCCGACGGGCTGGAAAGCCCGTTCTACGGGCGTCTGCGCTCTGCATTCGTTGATTCGTTTCCCCAATTCGTGGACGGTCTGCTCTATTCCGGATGCGTCGCAAACCTGTGACAGGCAGTTGCTCTCAATGTGCTACAATAACCTCAGGTAGCCATGCGCATACGTGGGGTTTTCCTCCTGCTGACGGTATGCCTGACGCTGGCATCGGGCATGCTCCTCCCCGTCCATGCCCAGGGCGGTGACCTGCGCTTCACTCATCTCACCAGCGCCGACGGCCTGGCGCATGACATGGTCAACGGCGTCTTGCAGGATCATATCGGCTACCTCTGGTTCGGCACCCAGGGCGGATTGAGCCGCTACGACGGCTACACCTTCACCAACTTTCACCATCGCCGCTCCGACCCCGACTCGCTAACCAACGACACGGTCAACGCCCTCTACGAAGACGGCCGCGGCAACCTGTGGGTAGGCACCGTCAGCGGCCTCGACCGCTACGACCCTGCCACAGGCCG
>DAOTVX010000107.1:0-2004 GCA_034436275.1 Anaerolineales bacterium
AGCCAGAGGGCAGGCAGGGTCAACTTCTTGCCCGAGCGCTACGAACCGCAAAGGGAGAAAAGGTACGGAGAGGATCGGTCGAACTGTGCGATTCCATGATTTTCAAACGCAACGAATATACTCCCGCCGACAGGGATGTGTCAAGAGTCACATTTCAGCGGTAGGGCTGTTTATCCCTCTTTCCCAAACACCTTACGATAGACATCCTCGCCGTGACTGGTCGGCAGCGGGTCGCCGGGGCGGACGCGGTAGGTGCGGCTGCCATCCGGCTGACGCTCGGCGCGCAGGAACAGGACGTTGGGCGCCCGGCGCTCGTGATAGCCGCGCGCCAGTTCGTACTGGTGGGTGACAAAGACGACTTTGATGTGCCGTTCCAGCAAAGCGTCCACCACCTGACGGGCAATCTCGGCGCCCTCGCGCTCGTTGGTGGCGGCAAAGGACTCGTTGAACAGGACGAGGGCGTTCGGGCGCAGGTGATTGACGATGTCGCTCATCCGCTTCAATTCCTCGTCCAGTTTGCCGCTTTTCATGGATGCGTCTTCCTCGCGGCGGTAATGGGTGAAGAGGCCGCGGCACAGGTTGGCCGCGAACTCCTCCGCCGGGACGAACAGGCCGGCCTGCATCATGACTTGCGCCAGGCCGATGCTGCGCAGGAAGGTGGACTTGCCGCCCTGGTTGGCGCCGGTGATGATCATCAGGTCTTTGCCGTCGGCGTCGCCGTCGTTGGCGACGACGCGCTTGCGCATGGTCAGCGCCAGGCAGACGTCGTACAGGCCGCGATAGGTATGGCGGCGTTCCTCCGCCGGGTGCAGTTGCGGGATGGCAATCGGATGCCCGAGGGCGGTCAACTGCTCGTGGAGGTTCAGCGCGCCGATGTAGAAGGCCAGTTCGCGCCGCAGCAGGGTGAGGAAACCGTCAATGTGGTCGGCAGATTGGGCGGCGGCGTTGGCCACCAGGTTCACGCCGCGGTCGCGCAGTTCGCCCAGCGCCCGCGCCCCGTGATCGTCGCGCGGATGGAGGGTGAAAGAATACGTCGGCGATTTTCTGCTCAACAGGCGTTTCATCAAGCCGTCGGGCGTATTGGGCTTGCGCAAGACGTAGTTCGTCCCCTCGTTGCCCGGCCCCAGTTCGGCGCTGAGCAGCACGCCGTCGCGGAAGCGCAGCTGCCGCAGGTGCGCTTCCATCTCGGCAAAGCAGGCGTCGTCCAGTTCCTGCTGGATCATGGCGAAGAAGCGCCGAAACCCCGGCGACTCGAATTCGGCGGCGTGTTCATCGGCGATTTGCCGCAAGCGGTGCAGGAGACCGACGAGCATTTCCAGCATTTCGACTGCACTGCTCAAGATTCCCGCCGGATAGTGCGAGAAAATCCCCAGCCAGCAGCGCTGTTTGTTCTCGATGGCCTCGATGGGAATCTGGTAAAGGGCGCGCACGGTGGCCGGATTTTTCAGACAATCCTGCAAAATCTCCTGCCGGTAGCGGATGACCTCCATCTCTTGCGAGCCGGAGAGAGTCACCAGCCGGGCGGTCTCGAAGAGGAATTTATCGCCCTGGGCCATTGCCTGCCAGAGGGTTTCCAGCGCCAGGTCCTGGGTCAGGTCCTCGGCGTTGGGCGGGAGCGGCGTCTGCGGGTCGAAGTTGTGGTCGGGATAGAGCAGGAAGACGTTCATGGGCGGATCCGCTCCAGGATGTGAGCGCGCGTCAGACGATGCTTTTCGGCCAGCGACAGGGCGTAGGCCAGACCGTCGGCCGGGCGGCGCACGATTTTGAAGGTACGTTCAGCAGGATTTTCCGGCACGACCGTGCTGACCATGCTGACCGTCTTCTCGTTGAGCGCGGCCAGTTCGTCCAGGAAGGTAACCCACACCCCCAGGACGTCGAGTTCGACCAGGCGGGCCAGAATCTTGCGGCTCAGGAAGAGGGCATCTTTCAGGGTGGTGGAGGAGAAAATCTCGTTGAAGAGGAAAATGCTGCGCGGGGTAGCCTGTTGGAGCAGGTCGTAGAGGC
>DAOTVX010000108.1:0-23038 GCA_034436275.1 Anaerolineales bacterium
CACAACCGCCCGGCTTTCTGGTTACGGTGCAGATATTGACCGAGTACGCCGGTCTGCAAAGCGAGGCCACCACCTCCTTCCGCATCTGGCACTGACCCCCCGGCCCACCGTCTGTCAGGTCAAGCCAGCGCATGTCTGGAAGTGGGGTAAAATTGAACCAGAACCTGCAACGAACACGCTCACGAGAGGAGATTCGTTATGTCCTTCCATACTGTGATCCTTGTTGGCAACGTCGGCCGCGATCCGGAAATGCGCTACACCCCTACCGGACAGGCAGTGACGTCTTTCTCCGTGGCTACGAACCGTCAGTACGTCAATAGCAACGGCGAAACGATCAAAGAGACCGCCTGGTTTCGGGTGTCCGTGTGGGGGAAACAGGCCGAATCCTGCAATCAATATCTGAAAAAAGGCGCCAGGGTGCTGGTCGAAGGACGGTTGACCCCCGATCCGGCCACCGGCGGGCCGCGCATCTGGACCGGACAGGATGGACAGCCGCGCGCTTCCTTCGAGATCACGGCTCAGGTCGTGCGTTTCCTCTCCTCACGGGCCGAGACGGAAGGCGTTCCGGGAGCCGCGCCGCTGGAGGAGGAAACCGCGCCCGTAGATGAAGAAAACATTCCGTTTTAGGAGAACCACCAATGGCGCTCCCCCCTCCCCAACCTCAGCCGCCCCAGGCCGCTGGCTTCCCGATTGAGATGTCGCCCGATCTGGCGCCTATCTATGCCAATCTGGTGCGCATCGCTCACTCCACCACCGACTTCGTGCTCGACTTCGCGCGCTTTCTGCCCGGCGAGACCAAAGCCTCGGTGCTGGCGCGGATCGTGCTCTCGCCGCTGGCCGCCAAACTGCTGCTGCGCGCGCTGACGGAAAACGTCGCCCGCTACGAACACACGTTCGGCGTGATCGCCATCCCAATGATGGACACGGCCTCCCTGACGGATAACCTGTTCCGCCCCCCACACCCACCCCAGGAACCGCCCGCGCCCGATTCGCCCTCCTGATCACCGCCCTCGCCATGGACAAACTGGAAGAAATTGCCGAACAGATTCGTCAGACCTTCGAGAGGCAGAACGCGCGGCGCGACCGCGCCCTGGCGCAAGCGCGTCAGTTAACGCGCGCCTGTGCGCTAGCCATCCGCGCCGCCCACCGCGACGAAACCGAAACCATGCAAGGCTACCTCGACGAGGCCCGTACCCTGGCCGATTCCTTGCGGGCAGACCTGCTTGAATTTCCGGATTTGTATTATGATGGCTATACGCAAGATGCCCTAAAGGAATTCGCCGAAGCCAGCATCACCTGCGCCTTGCTCTTCCATCACCCTCTACCCACGCCCGCCGCTCTGCACATACCGCCGGCCACCTACCTGAACGGCCTGGCAGAATCGGTCGGCGAAATGCGCCGTCGCTGCCTGGACATGCTGCGCCGTGATAACCTGACCGAAGCCGAACGCCTCCTCGCTCACATGGACGACATCTACGCCGTCCTGGTCACCATGGACTACCCCGACGCCATCACCCTCGGCCTGCGTCGTCAGACTGACATCGTGCGCTCGCTGGTAGAACGTACGCGCGGCGATCTCACCTTCAGCCTGCGCGGAAAAGAACTGAGCCGCGCCCTGGCCCGGCTGAGCGCTCAGTTGCCCGAAAGTCCGGTCAACGAGTTCCCGGCTCCCCTTCCTCCCGAGGCAGATTGACTCCCGCCGCCGCGCAAACGTCTGGCTCCGCGCCGCTACCCTCCCGCCCCGTGGCGTTCCTGTCCCTTGCATTCCAGCGTAATCCTCGTATATACTGAAACCAGTCACGCGGATTCGATTTCCAGGAGGCTGCCATGTATCTCCAAGAAATCCTAGAAGTTACCATCGGCCTGATCTTCATGTGGCTGGTGTTGAGCATTGCTGTCATGCAACTGATGGAATGGATTGCTGCCGCATTGCAATGGCGCGCCAAAACCCTGAAAGAGGCCATCCGTCAGATGCTCCAGGACAACCTGCTGACCGAAGCGTTCTACCACCATCCTCTCATCATCAGCCTTTCCCAAAAACGCAAGGACGGGAAACCGCTGCTGCCCTCGTTCATTCCAGCGGATAAATTCGCCCTGGCGCTCTTCGACCTGGCCGTCACCGCCGGCACCGAAGCCTTCCCTTTGCGCCAGACCTTCGAGGCCATCGAAACTGAACTGGAACGCCTCGACGATCCGCTACAACGGAAACTGGCTCAAGAGGACTGGAACACCATCATTGCCACGGCTCGCGAACTGGCCTCTTCCTCCTTCGGCGAGGCCGCCCTGGATACCCTGAAAGCGCGCTTGCAGGAATATCGCGAGCGTTACCCTGAACTTCAAGAGGTTCTGGATGCCGCCATCCCCGCGATTCACGCCTACTATGAATCGCTGCTCGAAGAACAGTTGAAGATGGAGGCGGGTGGTCAGGCCGTCAACCTGACGCTGCGTCAGGTACGCCTGGGCCTGCTGGCTCTGGAGGCAATGTATCCCCACGCTCAGGTGCGGCGCACGCTCGGCGCGCTGCTGGCAGGAGTGGAAGAGTATGTCTCCGAAGGCGAACAGGCGTTGGCGGTAGCCCGACAGAACGTCGAGAAATGGTTCAACGATACCATGGACCGTCTCAGCGGTCTTTACAAGCGCAAAGTACAGACTGTCTCCTTCCTGGTTGGTCTGCTGCTGGCTCTTTCCCTGAACATTGATTCGGTCAACATTGCCACTTCTCTGTGGCGCGAACCCACCCTGCGTCAGAGCATCGTCGCCCAGGCCGAAGCCTACGTCCAGCAACAATCGCAGGGCGCAGAGGAAGAAGGCATGCCTGTCGTCAGCCCGGTGGTAACGGTCAAAGCCCTGCAGGACCAGCTGCACGATCTGACTCTGCCGGTCGGTTGGGTAAACGACCCTATTCCCCGTCAGGATAATGTGACCTGTCATCCCTATTCTTCTTCCGAGTATGCGGCAGATGGCGCGCCGGCTCATATCATGGGGGTACCCATCGGCAGGGTATGTTATCCCCTCACCAATGTCCCCCCGCTGGACGCGGAGCACTGGGTTGGCTGGCTGGTGAAGGTCCTGGGCATGTTGATCAGCGGCGCCGCGGCGGCTCAGGGTGCGCCGTTCTGGTTCGATATCTTGAAGAAATTCGTCAACATTCGCAGCAGCGGCCCCAAGCCCGACGAGAAATAAGCCCCGTGACCATGTCCTTACGCGACACGTATTATCAGTCGGCACTAACCGACTTCCAGAACGCGCGCCGCAAAGCGGCCCTGCGCGAACTTGTGGCGCGCCTGACCGGCAAACCGAACGAACTGCTTTCCTACGATGAAGTGGCGCAAAAGTTGAAATTGCATGCCCGCTACGAGCGCGGCATTCAGGAAATTCCTCTCGACGCCATCGTGGGCAGTGTTGGCCGCTACAGTGACTTCACACGCGATTTCCTGCCCCGCAAAGACGAAACGCAGCGCCGTTGGGCGCAGATCAGAGCCATGATGGAAGACCCGGCCAGCGGCGGCATCCCCCCCATTGACGTATACAAGGTTGGCGAGGTTTACTTCGTCCTCGATGGCAATCACCGCGTTTCGGCGGCGCGGCAGGCCGGCTTCAAAACCATCGAGGCTCACGTCATTGAAGTCAAAACCGACATCCCGTTGACACCGGATATCAGCCCCGATGACCTGATCATCAAAGCGGAATACGCCGATTTTCTGGAAAAGACCGGCCTCAAACGATTACGCCCGGAAGCCGATTTAAGCGTTTCGGTCCCCGGTCAGTATCAAAAACTGCTCGAACATATCGAAGTTCATCGTTACTTCATGGGCATTGACTTCCGGCGCGAGATTGCATGGGATGAAGCCGTCGCCCACTGGTATGACACCGTCTACCTGCCGGTGGTCGAGCCAATCCGCGAACACGGCCTGTTGCGCTGGTTCCCCGGTCGCACGGAAACCGACCTCTACCTGTGGGTATCGGAGCATCGTGCGGAACTCGAAAGTGAAACCGGCTGGTCAGTGCGTCCTGAGGCCGCCGCCCTTGAACTGGCCGCGCGCGAAAACCCGCGCCTGGAAACACTCGAAACACAGCCCGGCCAGTATCGCCTGGAAAAAATGTCGGATCGCTACCTCGACCGCCTGTTCCGCGAACTTCTTGTCCCGATCACCGGCACGGAGGAAAGCTGGCAGGCGCTCGAACAGGCCATTCACATTGCGCGGATTGAACAGGCCGATCTGCACGGCCTGCATATCATTCCCCGCCACGCCAGACAGGACGAGGCAAAAGTGCACGCCCTGCAGCATCGCTTCCAGCAACGCTGTCAGGAGGCCGGCGTGAACGGCAATCTGGCTATTCGGAGCGGCGCAGTCGCCGAAGCGATCCGTCAACATGCCCTGTTGGCCGATTTAATCGTCTTGAACGTGGCTCACCCCCCACTGCCGGGACTTTCGGCGCTGCGCTCTGGCCTGCGGACGATCCTTCGCCGCGCCGCCAGACCTGTCCTGGCCGTGCCCGGCGCGATCAGCCCCCTGGACAATGCCTTGCTGGCCTTCGACGGCAGCGAGAACGCCCACGAGGCCCTGTTCATTGCCGCTTATCTGGCTGAAGTCTGGAAAACCCGCCTCACCGTATTGACCGCTACCGATCATGGCCGTATTCCTGCCTCCGTGCAGGATAGCGCACGCGCCTATCTGGAATTGCACGAGGTGCAGGCCTGCTATCTGATCCGCGAGGAAAGCAAAGCCGTGCTGCCACGGCTGGTCAATGAGTACGGCGTCAACCTGGTCATCATGGGCAGTTATGGCGGAACGACATGGCGCGAGGTCTTGCTGGATAGCGCGGTCAACTTCATGTTGCGTGAGGCTCGCTGCCCCGTGCTTATCTGCCACTAATCGATCACCATCCCGGCGATGTCTCCCATGAACCATTCGAAACGCTGGATGATTGCCCCTCCTCTGCCCCCTTCTGCGCAGGCGGCGCTGGCTGCTTTTCCGCCGGTACTGCAACAATTGCTCTACAATCGCGGCTACGCCAGCGCGAGCGCGGCGCGCGCCTACTTACAGGCCGAACCGCCCTTCTCCACCGATCCCTACCAGATGCTGGGCATGGAGCACGCTGTCGCCCGCATCCGCCGCGCCATTAACGATAGAGAAGCCATCGCCATTTACGGCGATTATGATGTAGATGGCGTGACCGCCACGGCGTTACTGGTGCAAACGCTCCACGCATTGCACGCGAACGTCCGCCCCTACATCCCTAACCGCTTTGAGGAAGGGTACGGCCTGAATAAAGAGGCCCTGGCCACCCTGCGCGCCGAGGGAATCTCGCTGCTGATTACGGTAGATTGCGGCATTCGCTCCCAGGAAGAAGCGCACTATGCACGCCAGATAGGGCTGGACCTGATCATTACCGACCACCATACTCCGGCGGAGACTATCCCGCCGGCGGTAGCCGTGCTCAACCCCAAACAGCCAGAGGACCCTTACCCCGACAAAGACCTGGCCGGCGTAGGCATCGCCTACAAACTGGCTCAGGCGCTCCTGGACGATCAGGCCGGCATAACCGCGTTACGCGCGGAAGATTTCCTTGACCTGGTGGCGCTGGGTACAGTAGCCGATCTGGCGCCGTTGACCGGCGAAAACCGCGCCCTGGTCCGTCAGGGATTACGCGAGATTGCCCAAACCCGCCGTCAGGGTCTGTTTTCCCTGGCCGCTGTAGCGGAGATTCCGCTGGCGCGCGTCACGGCCACAACCATTGGCTACATCCTCGGGCCGCGCCTCAATGCCGCCGGTCGCCTGGACACAGCACTGGCCGCCTATGAATTATTGACCACCTCCCACGCGCCGCGCGCAGCCGAACTTGCCCAGCAGCTCAACCTCCAGAATCGTCAGCGTCAGGAACTGACGCGCAAAATTCAAGAAGAAGCAGAAGCACTGGCACTGGCCAAAGACCCCCAGCCGCTGCTCCTTTTTGCGGTGCATCCCGAGTTCAACCCCGGCGTGGTAGGTCTGGCCGCGGCGCGGCTGGTGGAAAAATTCTACCGCCCGGCCATCGTCGGGCAGATGGCTGCCGAGACAACGCGCTGCTCCTGCCGCTCAATCCCGGAATTCCACATCACTCAGGCACTCGACCGCTGCCAGGACTTGCTGCTGCGTCATGGCGGTCACGCCTCAGCCGCCGGCTTTACCGTCCGCAACGAAAATCTGGCGGCTCTGCAAGAACGCCTGCAGGCCATCGTCAACGAACAACTGTCCGGTCAAGACCTGAAACAGACCCTGTATGCAGATGCCGAATTGCCCCTTGCCGCCTTGAAACCGGAACTGTTGCAACAACTGGAGTCCCTGCAACCAACCGGCTATGGCAATCCAGAAGCCGTCTTTGTCACACGCAATGTGCGGGTGACACGCGCGCGCACCGTGGGGAGCGAGGGAAAGCACCTCAAGCTCACCATCACGGACGGCTGGCTGACCTTCGATGCCATTGGCTTTCAAATGGGGCCTCTGGCCGATCAATTGCCCGGTCAGATTGATATTTTGTATACCTTTGAGGTCAACGAATACAACGGTCGCAGCGCGCTGCAACTTAACCTGCGCGACCTGCGCCCTGCCGGCAGCGGATGAGGCACAGGCGACAGGACGCCAGGATGAACATTTGCGCGAATATCCCAATCTCGGTAAAATTAGCGCCGGAGGATAACCATGCCGCGCACCAAGAAGCCAGATATAATTATCGAAGCAGTTCGTTACACTTCCGATGGTCACATCGCCTTTGTGCGTGCCCACGAACGGCGCGGTAACGTCTGGTCAGACTGTCTGCTTCTCTCACGCGCGCAACTGTGGGAGCGCCTCAAAAAGGGCCAAAAGGTCCTCACCGGCCGACGGCAGCCGTACCTGGGCAACAATTTCGAAACCGGCGCTTCCGTAAAACTGGTGGGAGAGGCTATTGTTCTGGCTGGTCTGGAATCCAGCAGGGACAATCTGGCCAATACGCCGCTCCTGTAACATGGCACGCCCCTCCTTGCCAGGAACTGCCTATGAAACTCATTGACCGCACCCCCTTTTTCCAGGATGGTCAAATCAGCGCCACAGACCGCCTGAAAGCCATGTGGAAATATGGCGCATCCTGGTTGAAGGAGGTGGAAGCCCAGGCAGTAGCCATTGAAGCCCTGGAGAAAGGCCTGGCACGCGGGTACACGCTCTTGCGTAACATTACGCTGGCCGGACTGGACATTGAGATTCCGCTCATTCTGGTCGGGCCAACCGGCATTTACGTCCTGTATGTTACTCCCCTGCGCGGCACCTATCGCGCGCGGGGAGAAGAATGGGGGCCGATCGAGGGAGAAAGTTTTCGCCCGGCACGGGTCAACCTGCTGCGGCGAACGGCCCGTCTGGGACGGGCAGTGCAGGTTTACCTGCAAAAACAAGGCTTTAGCGATTTACCCCCCGTTGAAGCAGTCTTACTGTGCGCCGATCCGGGCCTGATTGTCGAAAGCGCCCGTCCCATCGTGCGCGTGGTCCAGCGGGACGCGCTGGAGCGCTTTGCGGTTTCGATTTCCCAGGGGCGGGTGGTGTTGGGTGCCGAAAGGGTCCAGCAAATCGTCAACCGCCTTTTGAATCCTCTGCCACCGCCCACGCCACAGTCCAAAGCGCCGGCTGCTCCCGTCACCTCGGCCACACCGCCGGCGCCAGCCGCGTCAGCCGAACCTTACGTGCCGCCCTTCGCTTTGCCGCCTGATCTGCAACCTGACGCTGCGCCAGAAACGCCAGCCGTTCTGCCTGAGGCTCCTGCTGCTTCCCCTTTTGATCGTTACCCGGAGATGCCGCCGAACGAGAGTCCGTCCGCGCCCGCGCCGGAGGCCGAGCGGCTGGATCTTGGCTTTCAATTCATGGAGGAAGCGTCCACCGGCGAAGCAATTTCCGCCCCTGCCCGGCCCCAGCCTGTCGCTGTTGCGGTGCGGCCTGCCGCGCGAGCGGCTTCTGTCCGGCCTGCTCCAGCCGTTCGACGCCGCTCAATGACGACCGGGCAGGTCATCGTCATCCTGCTGCTGGTCGTGATTCAGTGCGCTATCTTCGCCGTGGCCGCTTATTTGCTCTGGCCCTACTTCGCTCCCTGACAGTAATTACCTACCCTAAGCGATGAAGAACTCTCTAACTCTTGTCATTGCGAGCGTAGCGAAGCAATCTCCTGGCCGATATGGGGATTGCTTCGCCGCCTGCGGCGGCTCGCAATGACAAAGATGGATAGTTGGTGGGCAGTTGGTAGGTAATTACCCCTGACATCAAGATGCGGGACCTCCAATCCGCATTGACCCTTGCCCTGCTTTGAGGACTGCGACATTCTGCCAACCACCTCCTGGATAAAGCCGCTTGGAAACGCCATTTCTCTCCGTTATCCTTCCCGTTTACAATGAAGAAAAGCGCCTGCCGCCAGCGCTGGAGCAGTTGACCGCGTTCCTGCGCGAGCAACCATATCCGGCTGAAATTGTGGTCGTAGACAATGGCAGCACCGACCGCACCCTGGCGATTGCCTGTAACTATCTCTCCAGTCGTCCGTGGTTGCGTATCCTGCACGAAGACCAGCGCGGCAAGGGGCGCGCGGTACGGCGGGGCATGCTGGCCGCGCACGGACAATACCGTTTTGCCGCAGATGTAGACTTTTCCATGCCGGTCACGGAAATCAACCGCTTTCTTCCGCCCCAATGCCTGGCAGATATTGCCATCGCCTCGCGCGAGGCGCCGGGGGCGATGCGCTACCACGAACCGTTTTACCGTCACCTGAGCGGGCGCGTTTTCAATCTTCTGATTCGCCTCCTGCTCTTGCCCGACTTGCAGGATACGCAGTGTGGCTTCAAGTGCTTTCGCGCCGAAGTCGCAGAAGATATTTTCCGCTACCAGACGTTAAACGGCTGGTCATTTGACGTTGAAGTCCTGGCAATTGCCCGCCGGCGCCATTACTCCATTGTAGAAATCCCCATCTCCTGGTACTTTAACGCCGATAGTCGCGTCAACGTCTTGCGCGACTCCTGGCATATGTTCCTTGACTTGCTCCTCATCCGCCGCAATCTGCGCCGAGGACTCTATGACCGCCAGGGTTGACCCGCCCACGCTGGCCTGCGAACAACCGTTATGGGAGGCCGGCTTTCGCTATCTGGCCGGTGTGGACGAGGCCGGCCGAGGCGCGCTGGCCGGCCCGGTGGCAGCGGCGGCTGTCATTCTGCCGGCAGAGGCCTCGCTTACCCAGCGACTGGCAGGGGTGCGTGATTCCAAACAAATGACCCCTGCGGAACGGGAATACTGGGCGGTGCGCATCCGTCAGGCCGCCATAAGCTGGAGCGTTGGCTTCGCCTCCGCCGGGGAAATTGACGCGCTTGGCATCGTCGCCGCCACCTGCCTGGCGGCCCAGCGCGCGCTGGAATCGCTTTCCCCTCCACCTGAGTGGCTGTTAACCGACTACCTCCTGCTACGTGAGGTTGACTTGCCACAGATCGCCCTGGTCAAAGGCGATCAACGCAGCCTCAGCATCGCGGCCGCCTCGGTTCTGGCCAAGACCAGCCGCGATGCCCTCCTGCGCGACCTCGACGCGCGCTACCCCGGCTACGGTTTTGCCCGCCACAAAGGGTACGGCACGCCGTTCCATCGCGCTGCCATTCGACGCCTGGGGTATTGTCCGCTGCACCGCAAATCGTTCGCCTGCCTGTAAGCGCCAGTTCCCTTGCGGTGGCCGGGAAACGAAAAGACGCCGACAGCGTACATGGAATGTTACCTGAAGCGGCTCCCCCCGGCCGGATCAGGCAAGTCAACCCAGATACCCAGAGAGGAGAACTTCACGATGAAACCTATCGCTATTCTGAAAGCCGGCAGCATTGGCGCAGCAATCATGGTCGGCATCTCGTTGTTGACCGTCATCCTGAACCCGTCGCTGTACACGCGGTCGCTTGTGCCCTCGGCTGTGCGCTGGTGCGGTCTGGGAATGTTGGTTCTGTTCCTGACCGGTTACCTTTACGGTTACTTCGCTTACAAAGCCGATCCAGCCTCCCTGCACACAACAGGGATAGGCGGTTTCATCGCGGCCTTCCTTGCCAGTCTGGCAACCGCCGTGTTTGACATCGCCCAATATTACCTCTCTGAAACGATCGGCCTCACGCCAGAAGAGTACTACATGCTGATGCACGGCAGCGATGCCCTCTTTCTTCCCCTGCTTGTCTGTTTCGCCCTGATTCTGGCCGGCCTGGTCTTCGCTGGCTCGATAGCCGGCATGGCCGGAGGAATGTTTTTTGCGGCCCGGATGCGCAGATAATCGCTCACAGCGTTGCTGCGCTGTTCCTTCACCGCGCGCCCGCCGCGTCAGAAAGAAGTCCGTGAACGGTACGGTTTCCCCTTACAGAAAGTTTCTCGCCGCCGTCCTTTCCGTTCTTCTGGCGGCCTGCGCCTCGTCTCAGGCTGAGCCAGATTTACCCCCGCCCACTGCTTCGCCGCTGCCGCTCGCGACCGATACCCCTCTACCAAAACGGCCCATGTACGCTCCCGGTGAACTGGTGGATTACCAGGCCCAGAGCGGCGATACGTTGCCGGCCCTGGCCGCGCACTTCAACACCACCATCGCCGAAATCCGCGCCGCCAACCCGGAAATCCCCGACGATGCTACCACCATGCCGCCGGGAATGCCCATGAAAATCCCCATATACTATTTACCCCTGTGGGGCACGCCGTTCAAGATTTTGCCCGATAGTTTGTACGTCAACGGCCCGGCGGTGGTTGGGTTCGATACCGTCCGCTTCGTTGCCGGTCAGCCGGGCTGGTTGAAGGATTTCCGTCAATACGCCGGTGGCGCCATGCGTAACGGCGCCCAAATTGTGGACTACGTGGCAACCAACTTCAGTATCAGCCCCCGTCTGCTCCTGGCCCTGCTGGAATATGAGAGCGGGGCGCTTTCCCGCCCCGAACTGCCGGACACGGACTATCTGCTAGGTTACCCCAGCGACTATTACCGGGGGTTCTACCTGCAACTGGTCTGGGCGGCCAATATGCTCAATCATGGCTATTATGGCTGGCGCAGCGGACTTCTGACCCAGTTTGAACATCCCGACGGTCGTCTGGAACGACCAGACCCCTGGCAGAACGCGGCCAGCGTGGCCCTGCAATACTACTTCTCGCGCCAGCATGACCGGACCTCCTATGAACAGGCTGTCGGTCCCGCGGGGATCGCCCGCACTTACCGTCTCCTGTTCGGCGATCCCTGGGCGGCGGATACGCCGCATATTCCCGTCAGCCTGACGCAACCGGCGCTGCGCCTGCCCTTTTCCGACGGCAAGACCTGGGCATACACCAGTGGCCCGCATAATCCCTGGGGGCAGGAGGCGTTATATCCCTGGGCGGCGCTGGACTTCGCTCCTTCTGCCCTCAGCGCCGGCTGTCAGCCCAGCGACCAGCCGGTGGTAGCCGTGGCCGATGGCGTGGTGGCACGGAGTGCACCCGGCGTCGTCGTCCTTGATCTGGATGGCGATGGCGACGAACGCACGGGCTGGGTTATCTTCTACCTGCACGTGGCGACCCAGGGGCGCGTTGCCACAGGCGCTCATCTCCACGCGGGAGAGCCAATCGGATTCCCTTCGTGCGAAGGCGGTTATGCCACCGGTACACATGTCCATATTGCGCGCAGGTATAATGGGGAGTGGATTCCGGCCGATGGAGCACTGGCATTCGATCTGGAAGGCTGGGTTGCTCACAACGGCGAGGCGGCACGCCAGGGAACCCTGCAGCGAGGCTCCCAGATCGTCATTGCCAACGAAAATGCGGTTGCTTCCAGCCAGTTAACCGCCGGACGATAAGCATCAGAGACCATTCTTGCTGAGGATTTGCGGATGATTTTGCGCACAGGGATTGATTTGATTGAAATCGGACGTATTCAGGCGGCCTGGGCACGGCACGGCGAACGTTTTTTGAAACGTCTGTTTACTCCCGTGGAGGTAGAGGCCTGCGCCGGCAGGGCCGAATCGCTGGCCGCGCGCTTTGCCGCCAAAGAGGCTGTCGCCAAAGCGCTTGGGACAGGGATCGGCCCGGTTGGCTGGCTGGAAATCGAAATTGCAGGCCACGAGTTCGAAGCGCCCCGGGTACAGTTGCATGGTCGCGCCGCGCGCCAGGCGCGCCAGCTGGGTTTGACCTGCTGGTCGGTCAGCCTGACGCACAGTCGCGAAATGGCCGCGGCCGTCGTGGTAGCATGGGGAGAAGAAAGCGGCGCAATCGGGTAAAATACATACCATGCTCATCCATCAACCAGTAATCGCCACGCGCAGCAGCATGCGCGCCACCTGGGCGGAGATCAATCTGCCGCGTCTGCGCCAGAATCTCGAAGCCATTCGCCAGCGGGTTGCCCCGGCGAAAGTGATGATTATCGTCAAAGCCAATGCCTACGGGCATGGTCTGGGAGAGGTGGCAAAATACCTGGCGCCCTATGCCGATGCCCTCGGTGTGGCTGTTCTGGAGGAGGGCATTTTCCTGCGCGAACTGGGCATTACCGCTCCGATTGTCGTGCTGGGGGGAATCTGGGGCAATCAGATTCCGAGCTATTTACAGCATGATCTTTCCCTGACCGCCTCCTCGGTAGAACGCCTGGAGCAGATTGACGCGGTCGCGGCACAAATGGGACGAAAAGCCCGCGTGCACCTCAAGATTGATACCGGCATGGAACGCATCGGCGTTCATTACTACAATGCCCATACCCTGCAAGAAGCCGCCTTGCGTTGCCGACACGTAGAGGTGGAAGGCATTTACTCTCACTTCGCCAACGCCGATTCCGCCGACCTGAGTCATGCCCGTCTGCAACTGGAGCGTTTTCACGAGGTGCTGCGTTTCTACGAACGCCACAGCCTGCCGCCGCCCATGCGCCATATCGCGAATTCGGCAGCCATCCTGCAATTGCCCGAAAGTTATCTCGACATGGTACGCCCCGGCATTTTGCTCTATGGGGTCTATCCCTCACGTCAGGTGGCACGGACGGTGGAAGTCAAGCCGGCGTTGACCTGGAAGTCGCGGGTCGTCTATTTTAAGGTTGTCCTGCCAGGGCATCCGGTCAGTTACGGTTCGACCTGGCAATCTGACCATCCGGTGCGCGTGGTCACCATCCCGGTTGGCTATGGAGACGGGTATTTCCGCAGTATGTCCAATCAGGCGCAGGTCATTATTCACGGGAAGCGTTACCCGCAGGTGGGGCGAATCTGCATGGATCAGATGATGGTCAACATTGAACAAGACTCCGCCTACAACGGCGACGAGGTCATTTTGCTCGGCGAAGCAAATGGCGAACGCATCACTGCCGAAGACCTGGCAGAATGGGCCGGCACGATTCCCTACGAGATTTTGACGAACATCAATACGCGCGTGCCGCGCCTTTATATCACCGACACTTCTCCCACAGGACACGCCTCATGAAACGACCCTGGCATTTCTGGCTGCGCGAATATTCCATTTTGCTGACGATGGCAGGGGTAATCACTGCCCTTGACCAGTGGACCAAGTGGCTGGTGCGCACCTTGCTGCCGCCGGGGAGCGTTTGGGCACCGTGGGAGTGGTTGCTGCCTTATGCCAGGATTGTGCACTGGTATAACCGCGGCGCTGCCTTTGGGATGTTGCCGGGTTGGGGGACAGTTTTCACTGTGCTGGCTATCCTTGCCTCGGCATTGATCCTTTACTACTACCCTCGTTTGAGTCCCGGCGAATGGGCCTGGCGCGTGGCCATGTGGTTGCAGTTAGGCGGCGCCGTTGGCAACCTGATTGACCGCCTGACGCTGGGCCAGGTCACCGATTTTATTTCCGTTGGCTCATTCCCGGTCTTCAACATCGCCGATAGCAGTATCACGATCAGCGTCATCGTGCTGTTGTTGGGGCACGAGGTGGAGAAACGCTGGTCGCGCCGGAGGATGGCAACTGGCGAGCAGGGCGACAATGGATGAACGGGTCGAAACGCTCATCTACGAAGGAAGCGGCGGGCGGACCCGGCTGGATGTGTTCCTGGCGGCGCGCCTGCCAGACCTTTCGCGCAGCCGCATTCAGGCCCTGATTCGCGAGGGACTCGTGAGCGTGAATGACCGCCCGGCCACCAAAGCCGGCCTCGAACTGACGCCGGGCACACGCGTCACGGTGCACATTCCACCGCCGCGCCCAAGTCACCTGACAGCAGAGACAATTCCCCTGGACATCATCTTTGAAAACGCCGATTTGATTGTGGTCAACAAACCGGCCGGCATGGTCGTCCATCCGGCACCGGGCCACGATAGCGGCACGCTGGTTCACGCGATTCTGGGATACGCCGGCGATCTGCAAGGCATTGGCGGCGAAGAGCGCCCCGGCATCGTTCACCGCCTGGACAAGGACACCTCAGGCCTGCTACTGATTGCCAAAACCGAACGGGCGCAACGCTGGTTACAGGAACAATTCAAAGAGCGACGCGTGGTGAAGATTTACTGGGCGCTGGTAGATGGCGCGCCGCCGACGCCGCAAGGGCGCATTGAGGCCGCCATTGGCCGTCATCCCAGTCAGCGCAAGCAAATGGCGATTCTGCCGGTCGGTAAAGGACGCGCGGCCGTCAGCGAGTACACCACGCTGGAGCGTTTCCCGCAGCACACCCTGCTGGAAGTACGCCCCCTGACCGGACGGACCCATCAGATACGGCTGCATCTGGCATTCCTGGGTTGTCCTGTGGCCGGCGATACCGTCTATGGGCGGCGCAAGCCCACGCTGCCGCTGGAACGCCACTTCCTGCACGCGGCGCGGCTGACCATTACCCTGCCGGGAGAAACGCAGCCGCGTTGCTTTGAAGCCCCTCTGCCACCCGATTTGCAACAGGTGCTTGACCAATTACGCCGAACAACAGTACAATTCTGAAAATCCCTGCCCTGGAGAGAGTGATTATGTCTGGACTATCCATTGACGAGCAGGTTGCTTTGCTCATGCAAGGCACAGATTATGGCGATGATGACCTGCGCGCCGCCATGCAAGAGGAACTGCGTCAACGGCTGGTAGAGGCCGCGCGCGAGGGACGCCCTTTGCGAGTCTATTGCGGCTACGATCCAACCTCGACCGATCTGCACCTCGGTCATACGATTACCATGCGCAAACTGCGCCAGTTCCAGGACCTGGGCCATGAGGTCACCTTCTTGATTGGCACCTACACGGCGCTGGTTGGCGATCCTTCGGACAAAAATAAGGCACGCCCGATTCTGACCGAGGAGCAGGTAGCCGAGAATGCCCGCACCTACGCGGAACAGGCTTTCCGCGTTCTCGACCGGCAGAAAACGAAGATTCGTTATAACGGCGAATGGCTCTCGAAACTGACGCTGGTGGACCTGATTCGGCTGGGACAGAATTTTACCGTACAGCAATTCCTGGCACGGGAAAACTTTGCCAAAAGGTTAGAGGCCGGCGAACCGATTTTCCTGCACGAAACGTTCTACGCCCTCATGCAGGGGTATGACGCCGTCGCCTTGCAGACCGACGTCCAGGTGGGTGGACGCGATCAACTGTTCAATATCATCGTTGCCGGGCGAAAGTTGCAGGAAGTGATGGGACAGAAGCCGCTGGTAGGTATCATTTGCGGCATTTTGCCCGGCACCGACGGCGTGCAACGGATGTCGAAATCTACCGGCAATGTCATCCCCATCAATACCAACGCCGAGGATATGTACGGCAAGGTCATGTCCATTCCCGATTTTGCCATGGGCAAGTACTTCCGTCTGGTAACACGCTGGACGCCGGCCGAAATCGAGCACATCGAGCGCGAACTGGCCGATGGCAAACTCCACCCGCGCGATGCCAAGATGAAACTGGCGCGCGAAATCGTCAGTGTTTTCTATAGCGAGGCCGAAGCGCAGCAGGCAGAGGAGGCCTTCGTGCGCCTGTTCCAGCAGAAAGACTTACCCGAGACTATGCCGGAATACGTCCTGCGCGCTGGAGAAACGGTACTGGACGTTTTGCTGGAGACCGGTCTGGTGTCCAGCAAGTCCGAGGGGCGACGGCTGATTGCCCAACATGGCGTGCGGCTGGATGGCGAAACGCTGGATAAGGGTGACGTTCCGTTTCCGCATCCAGGGGTGTTGCAGGCAGGCAAGCGCAAGTTCGTGCGCGTCCGTCAGGGATAGGCCGCCATGAGATTGCTCACGGCAGGCGGTGGTCCGGCAAGCGGAACAGCATCGGAGGAGGTTGTCATGAAAGTTGCGTTTCAGGGTGAAGCGGGGGCGTTTTCAGAGGAGGCCTGTTACGGGTACTTTGGCGAGGTCGAAACCTTGCCGTGCGAAACGTTCGAGGACGTTTTTGCCCGGGTGACGGATGGCGTGTGCGAGGCCGGTCTGATTCCTATCGAGAATTCGCTGGCCGGCAGCGTTCATCAGAATTATGATTTGTTATTGCGCCATAATCTGTACATCGTCGGCGAATATTTTCTGCGCGTGCGTCATTGCCTGATTGCTTTCCCCGGCGTGGAAGCCCCGGCGATTCAGAAAGTCATCAGTCACCCTCAGGCATTGGGACAATGCGCGGCCTTTTTGCGCAAGATGGGCGTCAAGACCGAGCCGGTGTACGATACCGCCGGGAGCGTGAAATTGCTCAAGGCATCTGGCGAGCGGACGATGGCAGCGATTGCCTCGCGCCGGGCAGCCGAAATTTACGGGATGCAGGTTCTTCAGGAGAACATTGAGGACAACGCGGAAAACTATACCCGGTTTCTGGTCATCGCGCCCCAGCCGGTCATTCCCGATGGGGAAGCCAAGACTTCTATCGTCTTCACGCTGCGCAACCAGCCGGGAGCATTGTTCAAAGCGTTGAGCGTTTTTGCTCTGCGCGAGATTGACCTGACCAAGATCGAGTCCCGTCCGCTGGCCGGTAAACCCTGGGAATATCTGTT
This sequence comes from Anaerolineales bacterium, assembly GCA_034436275.1. Lineage (GTDB taxonomy): Bacteria > Chloroflexota > Anaerolineae > Anaerolineales > Villigracilaceae > DAOTVX01. The sequence continues at coordinate 16,879 of DAOTVX010000108.1, forward strand.
TTACCTGGATTTTTGCGGCTCCACGCAAGAAGAGAAGGTACAGCGTGCCCTCGATAACCTGGCCGAGTATGCCTTGATGCTGCGCGTCTTTGGTTCCTTCCCCAGAGCAAAGATGATGTAAGCGGGCAGCAAGGCGGTATTTCGCACTTGCGCTGAGATGGCCCGGCAAAATTCATACCAATCAGGATCTCAAAGGCCAGGTTCCCTAAGCGAGTGGTAACTACCTCGACAATGTTAGATTACCTGTCCCTTGTCATTGCGAGGCGGCGATAGCCGCCGAAGCAATCTCCTTGCGAGTCTCAAGGTAAGCAGCCTCCCAATTACCAGGGGATTGCTTCGGGCAGAGAACGCCCTCGCCCTGACATCCACAACAGTTTTGAGACAGGGCTAAATAGTTACCTTTTTGCCGCCCGGCGCCTCTGACGCGAGCAGAAGAAGTAAGGCGCGAAAGAGCAGGTTGTCGAGGGCCAGGCCCCGGCTTCAAACCGGGTTGGCTTGTTGCGTCTTGCGCCACTGCGCGCGGCCCAGGCTATCGAAAAGGCGGTAAAGGGGGCGAACATCGGCCAGAGCGCCCAACAGTGCCCCCTGCAGGTTGACCAGCCAGGACGCAGGCGGCGGCAGGGTGATGTGAGGCGCAAAATCTACCAGACGTCCATCCAGCAGCCAGAGATGACGCCCGACTTGTTCGATTCGGGGCTGATGTTCCAAAAACCGACGCAATGCCTGACGCTCTTCCTCCTCCAACCAGGCCGGGATATCGGAAGTGGCCTTAAAACCGCAAATTTGCGCCACATCCTGCAACAGGGCCTTCTGGGCGTCTGTCAGATGATTAAGGCGGGCACGAAAATAGACGACATCGGGATCGGTATGGACAAGTGGCCGGAGCCAGAGGCGATGCAACGTGGTACGTAGTGCATTGCGCCCGCCGGGAATGGTGAAGTTCCTCAGCAGCACATCATCGCGGTAGGTGGTCCAGTGCTCAGCCACATCGGGGCCAACGCGTATGCCATCGCACAGGCCGAGCGAGGGAAGAATCGGAGCGCCGCAGGTTAAAAGATAGGCATCGCCCAGCGCCTGGCGGATGACCTGTAATCCCTGGCGATAGGCGGCTTCGCGCGGCACAGGGCGGTAACGTTTGCCCGGCAGAGCACCCGCATAGAGAAAATCCAGTTTGAGATAATCGTATCCCCAGGCGCGCACTTTCCGCATCAGGTCTGCCAGCCAGTCCAGCACCGCCGGGTGCGTGGTATCCAGGGCATACAGCGGCTCGCCCCAGTTGAAGCCGGCAGAGACCAGACGACCTTTCTCATCGTGCAAGAGCCAGTCGCGGTGTCGACGGTACAGGGAAGCCGAAGGGACAACCAGCAAGGGGGCCAGCCACAAACCCGCGCGGCGTCCGCTTTCCCGAATCCGCTCCGCCAGATATGCCATGCCGTGAGGAAACTTTTCATTCGCTTCCCAATCCCCAATGCGGACCTGCCAGCCATCGTCAATCTGAAAAACGTCAAACGGCAAATCCCCTGCATCGGCGAGAATTTTGAGCAATTGCGCCTCGTGGATTTCCGTGTACAGGCTGTACCAGGAACACCAGACGCGCGGCGGAGACGCGACGCGCCCCTGGCCCAGGCGTTCGCCCAACAGCGCCGCATAACGCGCCAGAAGCGCGCGCTCTTCGCCGCAGGCCAGCCACCATTCCCCCTCCCCCTCCTCATACCAGCCACGCAGGGTCTGTCCATCCAACAGGACATGGCTATCCAGCCCCAGGGCGCCGAGGAAGATGACCTGGCCATCCGGCATTTCCACCGCACCGTACCAGGACCCATGCGGTCGCCGTTCGCGCGCATAACGCGGGTCCGTTTGCTGCGGCCATAACCCCACAGGACGCGCTGGCCGCAGCGGGTGTTGCCGATCCACCCAGCCGGTAAACGACCAGGACTGCCAGCCAGAATAGAGATAGCGCGCCGGCGCGGCAGAGAACGTCACCGATACGTTTCTTCCACGCAATCGTTGACCACCGTCTATGGACTGAACGCTGTCGGCAGTCAGGTTCAGAGGTATACGGTTGCACAGGATAGAGACTTCTTTCATACGGTTTTGAGACCTCCTGTTCAGATAGCGTGGAGGGGAATGCTACCCTCGAACCCGAGTGAAGCGATAGAGTCGCGGGATCGTGATCCAGTAACGCCCCACGGCCAAGCCGAATCCCGAAACCGCCATAAGCGGCATTTTCTAGCCGAACTTTGCCTGTAGAACTTCCTCCAGCGTTGGGCGGCCAATCTCCTGCAGTTCATACCGCACGCGCTGATGAGGTTTGTCGAGCCTGATCACGCGCGTCAGGTCTATTGGCGTGCCGATGATAATCAGGTCCACCTCGGCCTGGCGAATGGTGGCTTCCAGATCGTGCATCTGCTGCCTGCCATAGCCCATCGCCGGCAGAACCGGGCCGGTCTTGGGATAGCGGCGGTACGTTTCCGCGATGGAATTGACCGCGAACGGACGCGGGTCCACGATTTCCCTGGCGCCAAAGCGCTGCGCGGCCAGATAGGCCGCCCCATAGGCCATCTCGCCGTGCGTCAAGGTTGGGCCATCTTCAATGACCAGGACGCGCTTCCCTTGAATGGCTGCCGGATCGTCCACAAAAAGCGGCGAGGCGGCTTCGATAATCGTCGCCGTCGGATTCAACGTACGCAGATTCTGGCGCACCTGCGCCACTGCCTGCGGGTCGGCTGTGTCCACCTTATTGATGACAATGACATCCGCCTGACGGACATTGACCTCCCCTGGATGGTAGGCCATTTCGTGACCAGGGCGATGCGGGTCAGCGACCACAATCTTAAAGTCGGAAACGTAAAAGGGGAAATCGTTGTTGCCCCCATCCCATACAATGATATCGGCCTCCTGTTCGGCCTGACGCAGAATTTTCTCGTAATCTACGCCAGCATAGACCACGATGCCGTTGTCCAGATGCGGTTCGTACTCCTCCCGTTCCTCAATCGTGCATTCGTGCCGGTCCAGATCGGCGTAGGTAGCAAAACGCTGGACTTCCTGACGGCGCAAATCGCCATACGGCATGGGATGGCGCACAACAGCCAGCCGGCGACCCATGCTGCGCAGGATACGCGTCACGCGACGGGTGGTCTGCGACTTGCCCGACCCGGTACGCACCGCGCATACCGAGACGACCGGTTTGTGCGAACGCACCTGAGTCGTCTGCGGCCCCATCAGACGAAAATCGGCGCCAGCAGCCAGCACCAGCGATGCTTTGTGCATCACGTACTCGTGCGGCACATCGGAATAGGCAAAAATCACCTGTTCCACATCCAGTTTGCGGATGAGGTCCACCAGTTCCTCTTCGGCATAAATCGGAATGCCGTTGGGGTAGCGCGCGCCGGCCAGTTCGGGGGGATAAACGCGCCCCGCAATGGCCGGAATCTGGGTCGCGGTAAATGCAACTACCTCGTAGTCGGGATTATCACGAAAGAACACGTTGAAGTTGTGAAAATCGCGCCCGGCGGCGCCCATAATAATGGTGCGGACTGGCATGAGACCTCCTGAAGCAGTGAGTTTTACAGCAGTCCCTTGTACATGCCACCATCTACCGTGATCATCAGGCCGGTCAGATAACTGGCCGCCGGTGAGAGCAGGAAAACGGCAACGTTGGCAAATTCTGCGGGGCGCGCCATGCGTCCCAAGGGACTTTCCGAAGATTGTCGGGCAAATTCTTCTTCAATTGTAGTACCATTCTGGCGCGCGCGGAAGGCCATCAATTCGCGCACGCGTTCGGTCTCCGTCCAGCCCGGCAGAATTGAGTTGAAGCGAATGCCCTGTGCGCCCAATTCCAGCGCCAGCGATTTGGTCAGGCCCACGGTGGCCGCGCGTACCGAGTTCGAGAGCACCAGATTCGGGATCGGTTGTTTGACAGCATACGAAGTAATGGTCAACACACTGGCCGCAGATGACTGGCGCAAGTAAGGCAAAGCGGCCCGTATCAGGCGCACATGGCTGAGGAAAGCCAGATTCACTGCGCGCTGCCAGTCTTCCTCCGTGAACGACTCGAAGGCGCCGGCCGGCGGTCCCCCAGCGTTGGTAACCAGCAGGTCCAGACCGCCGAAGGCATGCGCGGTCTCTGCCACCAGGCGCGCCGGGGTGGATACTTCGCTCACATCTCCAACCAGCCCCAGAACGCCCCCGCCGCCCTCCTGCTGCAGGCGCTGCACCGCCGCGGTCAGGTTTGCTTCGTTCCGCCCGTTAATGGCCACCTGGCACCCCTCGCGCGCCAGGCCCAACGCCACGGCAAAGCCCAGGCCGCGCGAGGCCCCGGTGACCAGAGCGCGTTTGCCTTGAAGTTGCAAGTCCATCGAACCTCCCGTTTCAGGCTACTTTTTTGGGTTTGGGTAATTCGCGCGGCGAGGTCAGAGCCATTTCCAGAGCCTGGGGCAGCGAACGCGCCTCAAGCACCTCGATGTCCGATGGCCAGGGTTCACCGCGCCGCAACCGCCTGGGAACGATAGCGGCCTTGAATCCCAGCTTGGCCGCCTCGCGCAAGCGGAGGGGCATCTGGCCCGGCATACGCAATTCACCTGCCAGGCCAACCTCGCCAATCAGCACCGCATCGGCGCGCAGCGGAGTATCGCGCAAAGAGGAAGTCACAGCCGCCGCGATGGCTAAATCAGCCGCCGGTTCTTCAATGCGCAAGCCGCCCACCACGTTGACGAAGACATCCGCTTCCGCCAGGCGTAACCCCACGCGCCGCGTCAGCACGGCGGTTAACATGAGGAGACGATTGTAATCAACGCCGTTGGGGGTGCGGCGCGCGTTCCCGAACTGGGCCGGACTGGTCAACCCCTGCACCTCTACCAGCAAGGGACGGGTGCCCTCCATCGTCACCGCAATTGCCGAGCCCGGCACATTGACCATGCGCTCTGCCAGGAAAGCCTCTGACGGATTGGCGACTTCCACCAGTCCGCGCTCCGTCATCTCAAAAACCCCCACTTCTGCTGTGGCGCCAAAACGATTTTTGACCGAGCGCAGCAGACGATAGGCCTGGAAACGATCCCCTTCGAGATAGAGTACCGTGTCCACAATATGCTCAAGCACGCGCGGCCCGGCGATAGTGCCCTCTTTGGTCACATGGCCGATGAGAAAAACTGTCGGCCCGGCCGATTTGGCCAGTTCGCGCAAGCGATTGGCCGATTCGCGCACCTGAGTCACCGAGCCGGCCGCGGTTTCGAGTTCGGGCAGATAGATTGTCTGGATCGAGTCGACAATGAGCAAATCTGGCTTGTGCGTGGCAACGTGCTCCAGAATCGCTTCCAGACTGGTTTCGGTAACCAGGAAGAGGTTTCTGGGGAACGATTGCTCGCCAGAGCACAGGCGTTCGGCGCGCATTTTGATCTGGCGTTCCGATTCTTCGCCGGATACATACAAGACGTTGAGGCGCGCCGCCATGTCCAGCGCCATTTGCAGCAGGAGCGTGGATTTACCGATGCCGGGGTCGCCACCAATCAGGACAATCGAACCGGGGACAATGCCGCCGCCCAGCACACGCGCGAATTCACCCATAGGCAGCGGGATGCGTTCCTCGGCCTCGGTGCTGATTTCCGTCAGGCGTCGTGGTGTTGTACGACCGCTCAAGCCCCGGCGCGGCGCGGTCAGCGGCTCCTCACTGACCACTTCTTCCACCATCGAATTGTACGCTCCACATTGTGGACAGCGTCCCATGTAGGCTGCGGTTACGCGCCCGCATTCCTGACAGACATAACGGGTATACGTCTTTGGCATAGGTGTATTATAGCGCGGCTGCGGTTCCGTCGCTGCCAGCAGCAACCGATCTCCGATAGGCGCGCGGCAAGAAAGCGAAGGCGATCAGGTTAAGCGACAGGCTGGCAGTCACCAGGCGAGTCATGGAAGCCGCGCCCGTGGTTTCAATCACCCGGCCAACCAGCGTAGGCAGGATCATTCCCCCCAAACTGTCGCCGAGCAGAATCCGCGCGCTGGATCGGACAACAAAGCCGGTACTGAGCCATTCCACCTCTCGCGGCTGTCCCCTCAGCGCACGCGTCGTTTCCATTCTTCCTTGAGTTGCAGCTGGCGTGGGCTATCCCCCGATTCAAGCGCCAGGAAATCGGTCAACAGGCGATTGAAACGTGGACTTTCGTCC
>DAOTVX010000109.1:0-13331 GCA_034436275.1 Anaerolineales bacterium
AATGGAGAACCCTCTGCCTCTTGTCATTGCGAGCGTAGCGAAGCAATCTCCCGGCAAGCAAGGGGATTGCTTCGCCGCCTGCGGCGGCTCGCAATGACAAGGATGGATAGTGGGTAGGTTGTTACGACATGGCTGAGTAGTTACGAAAACTCCCGAATGGCAGACCGTCATTCGGGAGTTTTTTCGTCCTCACATGTGCGCCGTTAGCGCTTCAGGGCATCCCAGCCGGCATAGCGAGCCGTATCGCCCAGTTCGGCCTCGATGCGCAACAGTTGATTGTACTTGGCAACGCGGTCGGAACGCGCCGGCGCGCCGGTCTTGATCTGGCCCATATTGAGCGCGACGGCCAGGTCAGCAATGGTGCTGTCTTCGGTCTCGCCGGAGCGGTGTGAGGTCACGGTACGCCAGCCGGCGCGGTGACAGAGTTCAACCGCCTCGATGGTCTCGGTCAGCGTGCCAATCTGATTCAGTTTCACCAGCAGGGCATTGCAGGTCTTCTCTTGAATGCCGCGTCGTACGCGCTGCGGGTTGGTAACCAGCAGGTCATCGCCAACTATCTGGATTTTGTCACCGAGTTCGCGATTCAAAATCACCCAGGACTCCCAATCATCCTGCGCCAGACCATCTTCCAGAGAGACGATGGGGTACTGACGCACCCAGTCAGCCCAGAATGCAACCATCTGCTCACCGGTCAATTTCTTGCCTTCCTTGCGCAGGTTGTAGGTTCTGGTCTCTTCCTCATAGAGTTCGGAGGCGGCAGGGTCAAGCGCGATGGCGACCTGTTCACCGCGCCCGGCCTTGAAGCCGGCCTTTTCAATGGCTTCGAGGATGACTTCCACGGCCTCCTTATTGGCCTTGAGAGCCGGGGCATACCCGCCCTCGTCGCCGATCAGAGTGGTATATCCTTTGGCTTTCAACACGGCTTTGAGCGCCTGATAAATCTCCGAACCCCAGCGCAGGGCCTCGGCAAAAGACGGTGCGCCAAGCGGCATGATCAGGAACTCCTGAGCATCCGTGGATTGCCAGCCAGTATGCGCGCCGCCGTTGAGGATATTCATCATCGGCACCGGCAACACATGGGCATAGACGCCGCCAATGTAGCGGTAGAGTGGTAAGCCCAGGGCACCTGCCGCCGCTTTGGCCACTGCCAGGCTGACGCCCAGAATGGCGTTCGCGCCCAGATTCGACTTGTTCGGCGTGCCATCCAGTTCGATCATCGTTTCGTCAATTGCCTTTTGCTCGATGGCATCAAAGCCGACCAGCGCCTCGGCAATCGGCCCGTTGACCGCCGCGACAGCCTTCTGTACGCCTTTGCCGTTGTAGCGCTTTTTGTCGCCATCGCGCAGTTCCAGCGCTTCATGAATGCCGGTCGAAGCGCCAGAGGGCACCGCGGCGCGTCCCCACGAACCATCGGCGAGCACAACCTCTACTTCCACCGTAGGGTTGCCGCGTGAATCGAGGATCTCAAGCGCGGAAATCGTTTCAATCGTAGTATCCATAACAAATCTCCATTTTGAAAAGATTGAATGAGAGAAACCGGTTACCCGATAAGTATAATGCGTTTTTGCTTTTCCATGGCAGGAAATTGCCGCGTAGCAGGGCAGGAGGCGAGGCGCGGTCGTGGTCAGGTCTTGCCCTCCATATTCCAGGGGTTATTGCCCACCACCAGCGCCAGCGCCCGCTTCCAGGAATCGCCTTCCGGACCGAATCCTTCGCTGAAGTAACGGTAATCGTTCTTACGGATGAATTCGGCCAATTGCGTCTGCAGCGCGTTCATCTTCTCGCGCTGGATATCCAGCAGTGCCCGCCAGGCCTCCTCGTTGCCGGCAGCCTGATGCAGCGCCATCGCAAAGTGGCGCAGGCATAGACCATCGGACTGACGCAAGGCCGCTTGCAACTCGGCGTCGGTCAGCGATTTCACCAACACAGTCAGCATCGAACGCGTTACCTCATCACGCTGTACGCAAGCCGGGCAGTGCGTGGTCAGGGGGTCTGTTTCCGTCTGGGAAGCGGTTGCGTCAGGCAGCGCCAGAGGCCAGCGGCCTTTCCGCGAGCGTGGCGGGTTCGCCGCCATGTCTTTTAGCAACGAATCCAGCACATCGCGGTAGATGATCGCCACACCGAGCGCGTCGCCCAGGCGCTCGTTGACGATCAGCCAGGCGTGTTCGCGGCAGAAGCCCCGGCTGTGGCGCAGACGTCGGCGCAGCGCAGGGCTGTTGACGTTTTCGTAGAACAGGTTGTCCAGATAACGCCGCACGGCCTGTTGCTCAATCGTGCACAGGGGACAGCCGCGTACCTGGCAGGCTTCCAGAAGACGGTGGTAAGGAGTGACGGTCATGGTTTACCCGGCATTGCCACGTGGATGCCAGAGAAAAAGCCTCTGCCATGAACTTCCAGGCAGAGGCTATCAGCCAGACATGGCAGTTTCCAGTACGAGCGAGCCTCATCGCTCTGGATGATTTTACGCCAGATTGCCCCGATGGTCAATGCTACGCTGACGCCGGCTTGTGTTGGAGAGCTCTTTTTGTTGAAAGTCCCGAAGGTTTTTATTCCATGTGCGCAGCCCGGGCCAGCAAACGCCTGCGCGCCTCGCGATAGGCCAGCGCGATAAAGGTGTAACTGTATAGAACAATCAGGAACGGGTACAGTGCCAACAATACAGGATAGAGGAAGCATAGAATCCAGCTGGCGGAGATAGCGATACTGCCCAGAACGCTCAACACGAGCACAACCGCCCATTCCATCACAAAGACACCCAGGCCGGCGCGTAGAATCTCCCACCATTCCCGTACCCGGAACATTGCCTGAAACGAGTCATGCGCGACAACGTGACCGATTGCCGCGCTTTGTGCCAGCGCGACCAGCGGGCTGATCAGCAATGCCAGGCCAAAACCAAGCAAGCCGAAGATCGAGAGCGAGATGACCAACGTGGTCGCGGTATCTGACGCGATGATGTTGCTGGAAGCAAGGGCAGGCAGCACAAACCAGGACAGGAACATAAAGAACAGGCTGGCCCACATGGGAATCAGCACAGGCAGGCTGATGAGCATGGAGGCTCCCCAGACCCGGAGGCCATCGCTCAAGAGTTCGTTCCAGTTGTCCCATTCTGGCAGATAGGGATCGCCATCCCGCAGAATGCGCTTCATGATGCGTGCCGCGTAGCCGCTCAGGATCAACATGGGAATGATGGGGATGACGAAGGTGAGCAAACTGAGCAGACCGCCAATGGCGATCTTCTTCACGGCCTGGCGCTCGCGAAAAGGAAAGCCCAATACTTGCAGGTAGTCTTCCAGAGAATTGAGGGAGAGAGTCATAGCCAGTATCCTCCTGATGAGGGGCGTGGTTTTTAAGGGCGAGGACGTTGCTCAAATGTTTTCAGCCATTCCTCGACCTCTTGGGAAGTCAATGATCCGGTAGTTTTGGGCGAAGGAGGGGATGACGATTCCGGGCGTGTGGCGAGGCGGCGCGCGAATTCCTCGGAGGTCAATACGCTGGCATGGGCGGCGTGGGCGGCCTGGCGAACCCGGCGGTCGGAACTGACGACGGTCCACTCGCGCGCGCGAGCACCCAGGCAGGCGAGGCGCGTCTCGATGGCCGCGTCGGCGCTCAGGCCCTGACGGACAAAATGGGCCGTAACCAGACCGGCCGGACGTGTGCCGGCCTGACCGGCTGGGGCGCCGTCAAAGTACACTTCGACCCGGGCGCGTTGCTGGCGGCAAAACTCCTGCAAGCGGGCAATAAGTTCCGTCTCATCGTCGGGCGCGTGGAGGGTGAGCCCCAGTTTGGGAATCAGGTTATGACCGTCGATCAAGTAGCGCATAAGGTAATTATACGCCAGGCGCTCGGCTGGTCAATTTCCCTAACAGGCAGTAAAATTCCTGCGTGGTTGCATCGCGTGAAAGGCTTGTGCTATACTGTAATCAGGTATGGCTACCGTGACGGAAGAACGTGCCCTCTGGCCCGCGCTCCAAGACTCGTTGCGACGTATGGGCCTGGTCGAACTGGCTGCCTGGGCGTTCGAGGCCGGCGGCCCGTTGACGTTGCTGGGCGCTCAGGCCCTGTATTTCGGCAGTCCATTGTTGCGTCCTTGCTTTGCGCCAGGGGTATGGCGGGCTTTAACTTCGTTGCTGGAAGATGAGGCGGAAGGACGCGCCTTCGCGGCTTATCTGCGTGGCGAGGAGGTGAGCCGGTGAACTGGCTGGCAATCGCTGGCCTGGGGCTGGTGGTGCTCACAGCAGGGATGATGTTGGGCTTTGCCGCCGCGCGCGGTAAGGTCAGGCGCCTGCGCGAGATTCGCGCCTTCTCCCACTTACATGATGCCATTGGCCGCGCCGTGGAAGAGGGCGGTCGGTTGCACATTTCGGCAGGACGTGGCGGCGTGATTACACCGCAATCGGCTTCCACCCTGGCGGCTTTGATCTTGCTGCGCCGCGCCGCGGATTTGACCTCGGCTGGCGATCGCCCCCCCATGGCTACGTCAGGAGAAAGTCTCACGACGCTGCTGTCCGATGATCTGTTGCGAGCCGCTTACCGGGCGGCTACCGGTCTGTCGGCGTCGTTTATCAATGGACGCCTGAGCGGTCTGACTCCGTTTTCTTATGCCGCCGGCGCCTTGCCGGTCATCTATGACGAATCCGTTTCGGCGAATATTCTGCTCGGGCACTTTGGGCTGGAGTCGGCATTATTGACCGACGCCGCGGAGCGTAAACGCGCTTTTACGCTGGCGGGCAGCGATTCGCTATCGGCGCAAGCCGTGTTGTATGCAACAGCAGAAGAGCCCCTGTTGGGAGAAGATATCTACGCGGCCCCGGCCTATCTGCACCCTGCGGCCATGCATCTTGCCAGTTTGCGCACGCAGGATGTGCTGCGCTGGTTGATTATTGGGACGGTCGTGCTTGGCGCTCTCTTAAAAGCCGGAGGTCTCCTGTGAAACTGCGGGGCGTCCTCTCCACGGCTCTGGCCATGTCGTTCGGCCTGATTATTTTGCTGGGCTATTTCGTGAATCTGGGGGCAGTGCGCCAGGCTTTGCTGGCCTGGGCCGTCACGCTGGCGGGGGTGGCTGTTTTCTTCGGCATTATCAATCTCTTCACGGTACATGCAGACAAAGTCCGCAAGCGGGAGAAAAACTGGCCTTATAGCCTGTTGCTGATTGGCGCGATGTTGATGACTTTGCTGGTCAGTCTGGTGCTTGGCCCGCAGCATCCGGTAGTGCTTTCGCTGTTTCAGGCCATTCTACAGCCGGTGGAGGCCAGTTTACTGGCTATCCTGACAGTAACGTTTGTGTATGCGTCAATTCGCTTATTCCGGCGTGGGGCGACCTGGTTTTCCGTAATTTTCCTGGCGACCACGATTCTGGTACTGCTGGGCACCGCCGCCTTGCCTGGGGTAGGGTATATTCCTTATCTTGGAGAGTATCTGCGTCCATTGATTGCTCAGGTCCTTGCGGCGGGCGGAGCGCGCGGCCTGCTGATTGGCGTGGCGCTGGGTGCGCTGACGACCGGGCTGCGCGTGTTGTTTGGCGTGGATCGTCCGTATGAGGGGAAATGATGGCTGAGATTCGTTGCCCGTTGTGTGATCGCGGCAATCCGATTGACAGTGAGTTTTGCCAGTTCTGTGGGGCGCGTTTGCGTGCTCCCTCACCGCTGGAAGGAAAAGACACGGTGATTCGCCCCGGCGAGGAACCGGTGCGGAAGCCCACCTCAGAATTTGAACGCGTCTCACCTTCGCTGAGAACCTCGCGCCCATTGCAACCAGGGGAGGAACCGACCAAAAAAGACACCGCGGAACTGGAACAGGCTCTACCAGCCTGGCTGCGCGCCGCGCGTCAGGCCGGCAGGGAGACTCCTCCAGCCCAGCCGACCGAGCCTCCTGCCGCAGGCAGTGCCAGCGCAGAAAAAGCGGAAGAATTACCGCCCTGGCTGGCCGAGGTGGAAAAGGAAAAGGCCGCTGAAGAGTCAGAATTACCTGACTGGTTGGCCGGCCTGCAAGCGCAGCAAGAGCAAGAAGAGGAAATCCCGGACTGGTTGGCCTCGCTGCGAGGCATAAGCGTGGCCGGGGAAAGTACAGCGCAACCTTCCCCTCCAAAGGGGAGTGAGACGCCGCCTTTCCCGCTCGAAGAAACTCCCCCTTCTGCAGAAGTCCCCTCCGCAGGCCCGGCGGAGCCCTTAGCGGCCCTGACCGGCGAGGAAGCGCCGCCGTTAGCCGCCGAGACCCCCGACTGGCTGGCCTCCCTGGCGAGCGAGGAAGCAGGAACGCCGCCGGCCCTGACCGGCGAGGAAGCGCCTCCGCTGGCCGCCGAGACCCCCGACTGGCTGGCCTCCCTGGCGAGCGAGGAAGCAGGAACGCCGCCGGCCCCGACCGGCGAGGAAACACCGCCGCCGGCCACCGAGGCCCCCGACTGGCTGGCCTCTCTGGCGAGCGAGGAAGCGGGAGCGCCGCCGGCCCCGACCGGCGAGGAAGCGCCGCCGTTATCCGCCGAAACCCCCGACTGGCTGGCCTCCCTGACGAGCGAGGAAGCGGGAGCGCCGCCGGCCCCGACCAGCGAGGAAGCGCCGCCGTTAGCCGCCGAGACCCCCGACTGGCTGAAAGTCACGCCGCCAGAGGGTCGCGGAGAGCCGCTGCCGCCTTTCGCTGTGGAAGAAGCGGCTGTTCCGGAGGCGATTCCTGACTGGTTAAAGCCTGCGGCAGAGGAAAAGGCGCCGCTTGCTGGGGAAGGAATCATGCCGGAGAGCGCGCCGGCCTGGCTGGCGGGTGCGGAAGAGGAAGGGAAAAAGGGAGAACAAACCAGCGTACCGCCCTTGATTGGCGAAGCAGGCGAGATTGAGTCGGCAGCGGCGTTTTCGATAGAAGCCCCTGACTGGCTGTCGACTCTCCAACCCGAAGAAGTCACTGCTGAAACGGCGGGAGCGGCGGCTGAAGAAATTGCTCCGGCAGAACTCCCGGCCTGGGTGCAGGCCATGCGTCCGCTGGAAGCAGCGGTGGAGGAAGCCGCGGCCGCTGTCATGGAAGAGACGCCAGAGGAGACTCGAGGGCTGTTGGCTGGTCTGCGCGGCGTTCTGCCGCCTGCCAGCGACATTGCGCCAACGCGCAAGCCAACTGCTCCACCGGTTAAATTGCAGGTTAGCGAGAGTCATCAGGCGCTGGCGGCTCAACTGGAGGCGATGGTGACGGAGGAGGGGGCTTCCCGTCCAGGCCAGAAGGCGGCAGGCGATGCGCTGCCTCGTTTCTGGCGCTGGCTGGTGGCGGCGATTTTGCTGTTTGTGGCTGCCCTGCCCCTGATCAGCGGGGGATCGGTCGTGCCAGCGCTTACGCCTCCTGGCCAGTATGACTTGATGCAGCGTGTGGCTCAGATTCCCACCAACAGTCCGGTAGCCATTGTGTTCGACTATGAACCGGCGCTGGCAGGCGAACTGGAAGCGGCAGCTGCGCCGTTGATTGACCATCTGATTCTGATCAGCGCTGCGCGCCTGACGCTGCTTTCGACCTCGCCCAATGGCCCGGCTCTGGCCGAGCATTTCATGCAATCTGTAGAGGGGCATCATCACTACCAGCCGGGGCAGCAGTACGTCAATCTGGGATACCTGCCCGGTGGCGCCGCGGCCATGCTGACTTTTGCCTCAAATCCCCGTGCGGCAGGTTCTGCCGACCTCTGGCAATCGTCGCTGCTGGCGGATGTGCACAGTCTGCGCGATTACGCCGCCCTCATTGTCCTGACCGATAGCCCCGACGTGGGGCGTCTGTGGATTGAGCAGGCCAGGCCATATCTTGGCGACAGGCCACTGATTCTCGTTGCGAGTGCCCAGGCCGAGCCTTTGCTTCAACCGTATTATGATTCGGGCCAGATTCAGGGGCTGGTCATTGGGCTGGCCGGCGGAAAAGCGTACGAACAGGCTCTGCCCGCGCCCGGCGCGGCGTTGGGCGCCAGATATTGGGGCGCTTTTGGCGCCGTTTTGCTGACGGCGGCTTTGTTGATGATTGTGGGCAGCGTCTGGGGCGCTTCCCTGGCCTGGCGCGAGCGATTACTCTATCCCAATCGCAAGAAGGGCGACCGGGATGTTAAACCCTGAAGCGTTCACCGCCATCTTCGCCTTTGTGCTGACCTTGCTGGTATTCAGTTACCTGCTGGGCGATAATCCTTTGTTTCGCCTGGCGGTTTATCTCTTCGTGGGCGTCTCGGCCGGTTACGCGGCGGCAGTGGTCTGGCATCAGGTGCTATGGCCGCGTCTGTTCCAACCGCTGCTCAGTGGTCATACGTTGGGTGACCGCCTGATGGCTGTCGTACCGCTGGTCTTGAGCCTGTTCTTGCTGGGCCGGCTTTCGCCGCGCACGGCGCGTTTGGGGAATCTGCCGCTGGCTTTTCTCGTGGGTATTGGCGCGGCAGTTGCTGTTGGCGGCGCGGTGACTGGCACGTTGCTCCCTCAGGTGCAGGCCTCTATCAATTTGCTGGACTGGAGGCAGGCCGAGTACCCTCTGGAGCGGCTGTCCGAGGGAGTGATTATTCTGGTCGGGATGATAACCACGCTGGCTTATTTTCACTATGGGGCCAGGCCCACGCCGACTGGCCCGCGTCGCGCTCGCCTGGTGGAGGCGCTGGCGTGGGTTGGACAATTCTTTCTGGCTGTGGCTCTGGGCGTGTTGTTCGCCGGCGCGCTCACGGCGGCGGCAACGGCACTGGTCGAGCGTTTGTATTTCCTGTGGACTTTCCTCACGCAGAGTTTGTAACCTATGCCCACCTCGTTGATTGACGCGGAATCCGTTCTCGCCGTAGATATTGGCGCCATGCACACACGCGCCATTCTGTTCGATGTGGTGGATGGGCAGTATCGCTTTGTTGCCGCCGGTAAGGCGTTTTCTACCGCAGCCGCGCCGTGGCGGGAGGTAAGCGAAGGCGTGCGCGATGCCATCGTTCATCTCGAAGCCATTACCGGCCGCACGCTGCTGACCTCTGACCACCGTCTGATTATGCCGGCGCAGGACGGTACGGGCGTTGGTTCCTTTGTAGCGACGATTTCTGCCGGGCCGATTCTGCGGACGGTGGTTGCCGCTCTTCTGGAAGACGTTTCGCTGGCGAGCGTGCAGCGGCTGGCGCGCACCACCTACGCGCGCGTGGTCGAAACCATCAGCCTGAATGACCGGCGCAAGCCCGAAGAACAGGTAGATACTCTCTTGCGTCTGCAGCCGGATCTGATCCTGATCGCCGGTGGAACGGACGGCGGCGCCTCACGCTCGCTGCAATCCCTGCTGGAGATCATCGGTCTGGGTTGTTACCTGCTTCCCGCCGAGAAACGTCCGGCCATTCTCTTTGCTGGCAATCAGGATATGGCCCGGGTGGCAGAAAAATACCTGCAAACGTTAAGCCTGTCCATGTACGTGGCTCCGAATCTCCGCCCGGTGCTGGATGAGGAGGATCTCCTGCCGGCCCAACATGCTCTGGCCGCGCTGTATGTGCGCCTGCGCGCCGGTCAGCTGGCGGGCATGGATGAACTGGCAGCCTGGGCCGGCGAACAGTTGTGGCCTACGGCGTACGCGGCAGGCCGCATCATCCGTTTTCTCAGCCAGGGCTACAGCAAGGGTATCTTGCACGTGGACATTGGCGCCTCGGCTACCGCGCTGGCAGCCGGCTTCAGCGGCGACCTCAAAACCGGTGTTTACCCTCAGTTTGGACTGGGGGAGGGAATGGCCAGCCTGCTCCGTTACACGACGCTGGAGGATGTGCTGCGCTGGTTGCCGTTGGAACTCAGCGCGGAGATGGTGCAGGATTATCTCTACCATAAGTCGCTGTACCCGACTACCATTCCGGTCACGGTTGAGGAACTGGCCATTGAGCAGGCTGTTGCCCGCCAGGCCTTGCAGCTGGCCTTTGCCAGTCTGAGCGCCGATTTCCCGCGCCAGGCGCTTCGTCCTGCTCCCGGGTATCCACCTTACTTTGACCCTGTTCTGGCCTCCGGCAGTGTGCTCACGGCGGCCCCGACCCTGGGGCAGGCGTTGTTGATTTTGCTGGATGGGTTACAGCCGCTGGGCATGACCACCATTGTTCTGGACCAGCAGAATCTGCTGGCGGCGCTGGGAGCGACGGCGGGACGTGTGCCGATTTTGCCGGTTCAGGTGCTCGATTCGGGCGCTTTTGCGGTACTGGCTACGGTGGTCGCTCCTGTGGTCACCGCCAGGCCGGGCACGCCGGTTTTGCGCGCGCGCCTGATCACTCAGAGCGGTCGTGAGACGACGCTGGAGGTCAAGCAGGGAACGCTGGAGACCATGCCGTTGCCGCCGGGGGACAGTGGCCGGCTCTTGCTGCAACCACTCCACCGCGCCGACGTGGGCTTTGGTCCCGGGCGCGGCGGCGAAGTGCCAGTGAGCGGCACGGTCTTCGGCATCGTCTTCGATGCGCGTGGTCGTCCGTTGTTCTTACCGACCGATGGCGGACGGCGACGCGAGATGATTAAAAAGTGGTTGTGGACTCTGGGAGGGTAACCGATGCTGGCGCCTGTGGTGCACATTTTGCCTCTTACCACCCTACGCCGTGAGCGCCTGTTGCCGGTGCCGGGGCGCGTGACGGTGCGGATGGATCAGCGCGTCAGTGCGACGGATGTGGTTGCGGAGGCGCATTTTGCGCGCCAGCATGTCTTGCTGGATGTGGCGCGTCTTTTGGGTGTGTCTGCCGACATTGCCCGGAAATTGATTGTGGTCAAGGAAGGGGACGAAGTGACAGAGGGGCAAGTCATCGCGGAAAAGCCCGGCTTGATTGCTCAGACCGTCAAGGCGCCACAGAACGGGCGCGTGGCATTGACCGGCGGCGGTCGTGTGCTGCTGGAGGTGGGGAAGAGCGCGTTCGAGTTGCGCGCTGGCGTGCCGGGAGTGATCTCGCGCATCGAGTCGGAGCGCGGCGTGGAAATCACGTTTCACGGCGCGGTGGTGCAGGGGGTGTGGGGCAATGGGCGAATGGACATGGGCATTATGCATTCTTTGCTCAAACTGCCGGAAGATGTGCTGTCCTCCGATATGCTCGACGTCAGTTTACGCGGGTTCATCATCCTTGGCGGTCATGTCAATCAGGCGGCTGTATTGCAAAATGCGGCAGAGATTCCCCTGCGCGGGCTGATCCTTTCCAGCCTGGCGCCGGCCTTGTTGCCGCTGGCCGCTCAACTGCCTCTGCCGCTGCTGCTAACCGACGGCTTTGGCCATCGGCCAATGAATGCCGCGGCGTTTAAACTGTTAACGAGCAATGCAAAACGTGATGTAGCGTTGAACGCCGAACCGTATGATCGGTACCGGGGCACTCGTCCAGAGGCGCTGATCCCGTTGCCGGTGGCCCAGGAACCGCCCCCGGCGCGCGAGATGGAGGTCTTTGCGCCCGGCTTGCAGGTGCGCATTTGCCGTGCGCCGCACCTGGGCGCCCTGGGTACGATCGTCCGGGTACGCGAGGAGGCAGTGCTGTTTCCCAGTGGCCTGCGCGCCCTGGCGGCAGAGATTCGTCTGGAAAACGGCGAACAGACGCTGGCCCCGCTGATCAACCTGGAAGTGGTGGGGTGATGCGCATGGCGTGGCTGGGAACGTGTGCCGCGTGAAACGTAAAATGCAGAACGTAAGACGGAAAAATGGAAACGAGGAGGTCTCATGATAGGCGATGACAGTGATTTCAATGTGACGCCCGCGCCCGAGGCTCCGGCAGGCGGAGGGGGGAACAATCGAACGTTCGTCATCGTGGCCAGCGTTTTGGGGGGATTGATATTCCTGAGTCTGCTTTGTCTGGCGGTGGCGGCACTTAAGATTGTCCCTCAACAGAATGCCGCGAAAGAAGCGACGCGCATGGCGCTCGAGACCCAGAATGCGGAAGTTGCCCTGGCCCTGACGGCTACTCAGGAAGCCTCGCTGTGGACGCCTACGCCGCTGCCGGCAACGTCGACGCCCGTGGTGGCGATGGCTACCGACACGCCGGCGCAATGGTCGGCCGCGCAAATCCAGACGGCCACGGTCGCCGCGCTCAACACGCAGGTCGCTCTGGCGCAGCGGACACCTACCTCGGCGGCCATGGCCGGCACGGCGCTGGCGATGGGCACTGTCTGGGCGGCCGGCACCGCGCTGCCACAAAGCGGCTTTGCCGACGAGGCCAATTTGCCGACGCTGATCATTGTAGCCGCGATGCTGATAGCCGTCATTTTGCTGGTACGCCGTCTGCGCCTGGCGCCAACTCGCTGAGCGGATGGTGCCCTGTTCCCACGTTTTCCATCCCTCGCAGTGAGCGAAGGCAGAGGCGTTGTTGTGTCACCGGGGATGACCTCGCGCTGGCGTTCTCTGTTGCCGGTACGCCCGTTGTGCGCCAGCCTGTAAGGAGGATCGGTCACCAGAGCGTGAGGGGCATGAGCAGAGTGAGCCTTTTTGTGGTCACCCGTGGCATCTGAGGTAAGGATAACCACGACATGGGGAACACTGTACTGCTGGCAACGCTGGCAAGTAAACCTCAACTCGTTACACTGGCGCTGGATTGTCTGGCGGCAGAGGGGCGGCGGCCTGATCGGGTTATCCTGATTACGACCCACTGTCAACGTCCTCCAACGCGCGCGGCGCTGCGTCTTTTGGAAGAAGACTTTGCCCGCGCTTACCCTGCATTGTCCTGGGAGGTTCTTGAACTGGGCCAGGAGGGCCAGCCGCTGCAGGATGTGACTGCGCCGCCAGAAATCGAGACCGCCTTTCGTGTGTTGTATGCTACCATCCGTCAGGCAAAACTGGATGGATATATGGTGCACCTGCTCATCTCCGGCGGGCGGCGCACGCTGACCGTTTTCGGGATGGCGGTGGCGCAGATGCTGTTCGATGACGAAGACCGCCTGTGGCATCTGGCCTCGCACCCGGACCTGGAAGCCTCCGGCGCGCTCCATGCCGGACCGGGGGAGTGGGTGCGGCTCATCCCCATCCCGGTCATCCCCTGGGGGCGGCTCTCGCCGGTCTTCGACGCCCTGCGCGAGGTGACCGATCCCTTCGAGGCGGCCAGACGCCTGGCGGAGTTACGCCTGCGCGAGCAGTGGGATGCGGCGCGCATCTTTCTGCTGACCAAGGTGAGCGCCGCCGAGCGCGAGGTGCTCGACCTGCTGGGGCGCGACGGGCTGAACCAGGCCGAAATCGCCGAGCGCCTGTCGCTTTCGCCGCGCACGGTCGAAAGTCACCTGCGCAGCGCCTACCGCAAAGCCGCCGAACACTGGCAGGTGGCGGATGTCAACCAGGCCCAGTTGGTGCGCCTGCTGGCGCCGTTCTATCACTGGTCGGGAGGAATTCAGGGAAAAAACGGATGACGATTTTCTCCAAAAAGTCTATACTATGATTGCCCCGGTAGAGGG
>DAOTVX010000110.1:0-5113 GCA_034436275.1 Anaerolineales bacterium
CGGGCGAGGCGCGGAAGTCGTAGCGGCGCGCCAGTTCCTGCCCCTCTGCCGAATCCAGGTCGACGCGGCGGAAGGGGAGGCCGCGCCCGGTCAGGTATTCCAGGATTTTGCGGCTGCGGCGGCAACGCGGCGCGGGCAGGACGATAATTTCTTTCAAGGTAGTTCTACTCCTTCAGCGAACGCAGGGCGAACACCAGACAGACGTCGTGGACTTCGGTGATGCCGGCCTGCTCACACAGTTCCACCGCCCGGTCGGACCACGCCCCCGGCGGCATCCAGACTGTACCTACTCCCAGGCGGGCAGCGGCCTCGACCGTCTTTTCGGTAACCGCTGGCGGAACGACTGCTACCACCACGTCGGGCTTTTCGGGCAAGGCCTCCAGCGAGGGGTAACAGGGATAACCGTCCACCTGCTCGTATTTGGGGTTGACCGGCAGGGCGCGGTAGCCCTTCGCCAGCAGCGTTTCGAAGATTTCATGGCCGTACCTGGCCGGGTCTTGTGAGACGCCAACCACAGCAAAGGTACGGTTGTTGCGCAGAATGTCGGTGACCAGGCTCATGATGCTCCTGAATGGGGTGAATTTATGCAGGGCGACGCATGGTCTCGCTGCGCCGCCCTGCAGTGTGAACGGCGCTTTCTGACTCAGCGCGGCGGCAGGCCGGGCAGTCCAATCAAGTTCCCTGGCAGGGCGTTGTACTTGAGGCGCAATTCTTTGACCAGCGCTACGACCTCTTCCTTCTTGGGGAAGGTGATGGCGTCGGAGGGGCAGGTCTTGGTGCAACCCACGCAGTACACCACACAGTTGTTGGGCAGGGCTACGATGGGGCGGCCCAGCGTATCATCCCAGTCGAATACATTGCCGGGGCATTCGTCCACGCAGGCGCGGCAGCCACTGCACAGGTCTGCATTGATGGTGGGATACCAGGGGATTTCGTGGCGCGGGATGCCTTGCCACATCGTCACTTCCGGCATGGTTGACCTCCTCAAGCGCCCATCTTGGCGAGGGTTTCGCTCACTTTTGCGATCGCGGCCTCGGTTTCCATATTGCGCAGGTCCACGGCGGTGACCTGCGTATCGAAGTCCGCGCCGACCTCGGTCAGGGCGTCCCGATACATCTTGCGCTGCATGCGCGGGTCGCAGCCGCCCACCAGGTATTTCTGTCCCGGTTTGGCAAAGTTCTTCCAGAAGCGTTCGCCGTCATCCACGCACAGTTGCGGATGAACGATGGCGAATTCCACGTCCATCTCGTTGCGGACGCGGTTGACCAGTTGCCACAGGTTCAGCGATTGAAAGCCGGGGCATTCGCCGGTGCAGTAGCACATGACAAAGATCGGTTTGGTGGATTGGGTTTCGTTGTTGCTCATTGAGATTTCTCCTGATTCAAGATTTTTTGAAGTCACAGGCTGTGGCAGATCGCCGCTGCCTGACTTTTTCAAGTGGGGTGAGCCGGTTGGGCAGGTCTTGTGAGCAGGCCTGCCCAACCAACCGATAGCGTTTCCTCTCCGGCGGCCTTACCAGATGCGGATGCCGAAGAAGGCGGTGATGAACTTGACGGCCACGTACAGGAAGTACAGGCCGAAGATGAGTTTCAGCGTGGCCGGCTTGATGCGCTTGATGATCGCCGCGCCGACCTGAGCGCCGATGATGGTGCCAGCCGCCAGCAGCAGACCGGTGGGCAGGTCAACGAACCCCTGCGCCAGTTTGATGCCGCCGCCGACCGCCGCCAGCGGAATCATGGTTGCCAGCGAGGTGCCCATCGTGATGTACACGGGCGCGCCAAACAGGTAAATCAGGCCCGGCACCAGGGCATAACCGCCGCCGACGCCGGCCAGCCCGGTGGCGATCCCGACGATGAAGCCGAAGACGCCCATCCCCCAGCCGGAGCCGGTGACGGCCGTCCCTTCACGCTTGGGCATGGTTTGCTGGATGACGCCTTCGTAGACCATGCGGATGGCCGGCCAGAGGAAAATCAGGCCAAGAATCAAACCCAGCAGGGCGGTGTGCGCCGAGAGCAGTGTGAACAGCCAGGAGCCGAGCAAAACGCCGAGAATACCCGCGCCGCCCAGCCACAGGAAAGCGCGTTTATCCACGTTGCGGCGCACCAGATGGCCGTAGCCGCCGGAAAGAGCGGTGAAGATGACGGCGAAAAGCGTGGTGCCAACGGCAATCTGCGCCGGGTAGCCCATCCAGAAGTGGATGACCGGCAGCATGACGCTGCATCCGCCCGTGCCGATCAGCCCGCCGAGCAGGCCGGCCAGAAAGCCGAGGATAGTCAGGAGCAGGCCCTTGACAAAAGTCATGGGCGAAACGCCTTGCGCCGTGCCGCTTCCGGTGGCCAGCGCCCAGATTGCCAGGGCGACGATAACGAGCAGGAGCACGGCTGTAAAAATCTGTCCGCGCCACCAGGATGTTAGTTTTGACTGTGCTGTCATCACTTCCTCCGGCTACTTGTTGTTATTCTCAAGGCCAGGTCGTACCACAAGAACCGAGCAGGGAGCGTGCGCAACAACACGATTGGAAACACTGCCCAACAGGAATGACTGGATGGGCGACAACCCGCGGTGCCCAACAACGATCAGATCATACCCGCCGGTTTTCGCGGCTTGTATGATCTCATAGGCCGGATCGCCTTCCCGCAGAAGCAATTTGGCTTCCACCCCCGCCTCCTTGAGTATCGCCTTTGGCTTCTCAAAGACTTCCCAGGCTTCAATGTCTTCCGGGGGAGCAGCGACTGGCGAGGGTCCCATCGTACTGATTGTGACAGGGATGACATTGATCAGGGTTACTGATTTGATGCCGCGTTCCATGGCTAGTTTGGCAGCCGCTTTCACGGCCTCCAGTCCATATTCGGAGCCATCCACTCCAACAAGCATGCGTTTCATGGCAAACCTCCATTTGTGATTAATCTAATTTCAACATTACTATTCTCGCCCTTGTAACGCAAGGGCATGCCCTTCAGAACAACAACACAGAGCGGGCGGCGGGCGCGATTGCCAGGGAGCGCAGGCGCCCATGCACAGGCAGCGATTCTTCGGGCGGTGACAGGGTTTCATGTTTTCAACCTTGTCGTTCCTTACTGACAAAATGAATTTTGTCCTGCGCCACGGATTGTTTTCAACGGATCATG
Source organism: Anaerolineales bacterium (assembly GCA_034436275.1). Taxonomy (GTDB): domain Bacteria; phylum Chloroflexota; class Anaerolineae; order Anaerolineales; family Villigracilaceae; genus DAOTVX01. The sequence continues at coordinate 3,129 of DAOTVX010000110.1, forward strand.
CCGCGAATGATGAGGTCCACGGCTTCCTCCTCATCCAATCCGCGCGCCAGGAGGGTCTCCAGTTCCTTGCGATTGACACTTCCGATGGCGGCCTCGTGCGTGACCTGCGCCTGGTCGTCGCGCACGATCACCAGCGGCGTGTTGCGCGCCTCGGCAGAATCGCGCACGACCTCGGTGCAGTCCATGTGACCGCGCGCCCCGGGAGCATTTCCTTCCATCGTAGTGAAGATACCGCTCAGGGCACGGTCGCGCACGGCGACGCGCGTACGGGTCAGCCCGCGCGCTTTCTCGCCATTCAGGCGCACGACTTCGTTCACGGTAACCCGGTCGTCCGCGTATCCATAGGCTTTGGTGGTCATTTCTGCAACGGCCCCGGCGCCCACCTCCACCTGGTAATCCAGTTCCATGCGACCAATGCGGCCGCGCGTCAGGCTGAAGGTGGTGATGAAGCGTCCACCGTCCTCCACCCGCACCTCGGCCCGAGGCAGGACCTCCACCCCGCCGCTCTGACCGTGAAAATGCTCTTCGGTATAGGTCAGGCTGGCGTTTTTACCCACGTGAATGTGCGCTTGCATGCGGTGCTGTACCTTTACAGCGTTGGGGAAGGAACAATGCGCCAGAAACTGCGCTTCAGCACCCTCACCAATCTCGTACTCTGCCAGGATTTCCTGCACGCCCTCGGCCGGGATGACGCCAAAACACAGGTGCACGGGCCGTTCGATCTTTGCGCCCGCTTCGACCAGGATACGCGCCTTCACGCCCTGCTCCAGGGGCTCCGCATCGAAGCGGACGCCTGGAATCTCATGCGCCATCAACACATCGTTGGCGCTAATGACCAGCGTCGCCACCTCCGGCAGTTGCAGGGACTGGGGATCACCGCCCGCTTGTTTATAGGCGTCCAGAATGGCGGCCATTTCGTCTGCCCAGCCGGGGCGTTGTCCTGCGGCATGTTTCCTTTCGGCCACAACGGTCATACGGTCATCCTTCCTTTCTGGGGAGACGTTCCGCTCCATTACTGGCAAGCGCCTGTCGGACCTCGGGCAGGGACGAGTCCCAAGGCTGGCTGCCCAAGGCCTCCAGGTGCGGCGTGCAGCGTGTGGCGTAATATCTCCGCGCCTCGCTCGGACTGCCCGTGAAGAGGATTGTCCCGGCGCACATCAGTGAGGCCACGTCTGCCACCCCCACCATCTCGTCGCGATGGGTGATGAGCAGGATAGCCGTCCCTCCGCTCGCCATGCGGCGCACGAGGACGGCGATGTCGTTCAGCCCCAGGACGTCAATACCCGAATCGGGTTCATCCAGGATGGCCAGGCGCGGATGCATAGCGAATACCGCCGCCAGTTCCACCCGCTTACGCTCGCCTCCCGAAAGCGTGCGGTCGGCCGGGCGAAAGCCATAGTATTTGGGCGGCATGGCCACCGCCTCCAACGCGGCGGAGACTTTATCTTGGTCTGCCTCCTTCATCCCCAGGCTGACATACTTGCCGATAGGGATGCCCTCGAAACGCGCCGGTTCCTGCCAGGCCAGGGTGATACCCAACCTTGCCCGCTCCGTGATGGAGAGGCCGGTCAGGTCGTGCCCTGCGAAGAGAATCCGTCCCGACTCGGGGGCATACCCCTCACAGCCCATGAGCGCAAAAGCCAGCGAAGATTTGCCGGAACCATTCAGTCCCAGCAGGATGTGTACCTGACCTGGATGAACGGCCAGGTTCGCGCGGCTTAAAATCTGGCGTCCGTTGCGGTTCAGTGAAAAATCTTCGACGAGTAAAAGCGGCTGGCTCATGGGGCGTATCCTGTGTTTTCAATCTCGTTCGCGCTAAATACGGTTCTTTGTCCTTCAAGGCTCAGTCTCTGCGTATCGAGCAGGCGCAGCCGCCCTCGCCGGAAGCGGACGAATGACTCAGGCTGATCAGGCCAACGGCCTCGAAGGTCTGGCGCGTCTGTTCGCTTCCGCAGCGGGGGCAATTCGGCTTCCAGCCTGCTTCT
>DAOTVX010000111.1:0-16602 GCA_034436275.1 Anaerolineales bacterium
CGCGGCCGGCGGTCTGGTCTCTTCCTGTGCCGACGGTAACGAGGACGGCGTCTCAGCAACGACTTCGGGAATCCACTCCTCCGGCGCGGTTGGCGGCGGAATGGAGGCCAGCGGCTCTTCTTCTTCCGCTGGCGATGGTGGTATCCCTTCTTCCACGCCCGGTGTGGCTTCTTTGCCGGCCCAGCCCGGCAAGGCTTCCTCCGGCGCAGGCTCTTCCGCCACCGGCGCAGACGGCGTTTCGGCTTCCAGCGCGGCTTCTTTGCCGGCCCAGCCCAGCAGGGCTTCCTCCGGCGCAGGCTCTTCCGCCACCGGCGCAGGCGGCGTTTCGACTTCCAGCGCGGCTTCTTTGCCGGCCCAGCCCAGCGAGGCTTCTCCTGGCGCAGACTCTTCCGCAACCGGTACGGAGGGCACGCTGACTTCCGCCGCGCCCACTTCGCCCGCCAGCCAGGCCGGGATTTTCTCTTCTTCAGGGCCTTCTGCCTCCATGCCGGCGGATATCGCCGCCGGGGCCGCCTGTTCTTCTTCCTTCTCCGCAGATGGCGGAGGCGCGGCCTCGATCACGCCAGCAGCCATGCTGGGGATGCCCTCTCCTTCCTCAACAGGTGCTTCCGCCGGTATTTCTGCTGCCGGAGGTTGCGGTGGTTGCGCGGCGCCGGTTTCTGCCCCAAATTCCGCGCGCAGCCAGTCAGGAATTTCTTCCTCTGCCGCGGCGGCAGGCTGCGCGGTTTCCGTCTCCATGAGGCCGCGCAACCAGTCAGGAAGTTCCTCCGCTGGCGCTGCTTCTCCGCCTGTCTCACCGCTTTCTGCGCGCAACAATTCTGCCGACCAGGCAGGAGCAGTTTCCGCAGGAGGTTGCTCCACGACAGCCGCTGGTTCAGGCGGTTCTGGCGTAATCGTCGGAATCTCCCAGGACGGAACACCTTCTTCCTCCTCCGACAAAGGTTCTTCCGCGCGCGACTCGTCCGTGAGCAACGTTTCTTCGGTTGGGCCGGGCCCGGCGGCGGGCAACGTTGTTTCACCTGCCGCCGACTCGCCAACCGGTGGCGCGGGCGTTACCGCTTCACCAGCCAGTTTCTGCACCCAGTCAGGAGTTTCCTGCGTGGGACGGCTTTCTGGGTTGGTAATGAGTTCATCGGGGCGCGCCCCCTGCCGCGCCGCCAGAGCCTCCAACCAGGCCAGCGCGTCGCTGCCGTCCAGCACATTTCCACTTTCTTCAGGCATAGGTTGGGTACCCTCCGTAGATGGAGCCGCTGCCATCGTCTCTTCCAGCAGCGACCCTGCTTCTCCTTCAATTCCTTCTCTCTCCTCCGCGCCAGTAGCGGCTACGCCTGCTGCAGACAATTCCTGCAACCAGTCCGGCACTTCCTCTTCCGCCGGCGCAGGCACGGACGCTGTCGCTGCGCCGCCCGCCGCCTCGGCCTCAGCCGACGGCACACCGCTCTCTGCCGCCATCCCCTGCAACCAGTCCGGCACTTCCTCAGCTGGAGCGGCTGTGATGGCCGGTTGTTCCTCTTCCACGGCCGCGACGGCTGTCTCCCCCGCCGGTTGAGCCATTTCCAACGATTTCAACCATTCCAGATCCGGGGCTTCCTCTGACGGTGGTGGAGCAACCTCGCCTGAGGAGGAGGGCCCCAATACCCCGGCCGGCGCCATGGCCTTCAACCAGTCGGGAATCTCCGCCGTCGCCGGTTCCGCGGGCAGGGTCTCCTCAGCCCCGCTCTCCATCGGGCCTTCCTGAGCCGCCCCCGTAGACTCCCCCCAGCCGGCAGCGCGCATCCAGTCCGGGATCAGATCGCCGCCCTGACCACCTGCCGGAGTCTCCTGCGCGGCTCCGGGCTGTGTCTCTCCTGCCTGAGCCACGCCTGCCAGCCAGTCAGGAATTTCAGCCTGTGCTGACGCCGGCTCTTCCGCCGTAATGCCCAGCGAGGCGGCCCATTCCGCATGGGAAGGAATCCCCTCTCCGCCAGGTTGATACTCCAGATGCTCCAGAGTAACTGTCGTATCCGCCACCTGATCCGATTGAAACACCGAACCGCTGACGAAAGCAGAATAGGGGTCCAGTTGACGCAAGCGGCCACGATAAGCCTGCGCGTTTTCCGCCTGATTGGTGCCGGGGAGCAACTCGCTCATGATGCGCAAAGCATCCAGGCAGTAGGGATATTTCTGCAACAGGCTGGCACACATTTCAATCGCTTCCGCCTTCCGTCCGGCGCCGAAGCAGGCGCGCGCCAGCATGACCTGTAAATCGGGCCGATGCGGGTCTTCGCCCAGCAAAGCGCGCAGTTCGGCAATGGCCTGATTGTACAACTCACCCTGCAGGTACATGTTCGCCAGGGCATCGCGGCTCAGACGAATTTTAAGCGGCTCCACGCCATCACGCCGACCATACAAACGGCGCAATTCGCCCTGTACTGCCGGGTTGGAGGGCTTCATCTCGAAGGCGCGCTCCATGTGCCAGATCGCATCGTCAAGTTTGTTTTCACTCTCACGGACGATGCTCATGCCCAGGTGAGCGATGAAATCATCCGGCACGGCGGCCAGGATACGGAGAAAAATATCCCCCGCGTCGCTATACCGCCGCGCTTCCAGCAACGCTTCCCCCAGAAGACGGTATGTCTCCACATGCATGGGGAAATGCTTGAGAATGTGCAGGCAATGAGCAATGGCTTCTTCCAGTTGCCCGTTCTCGATCAGGTCTTTGATTTCGCGGTTATACACACGCAATGGGACCTTGGCCATGTTGCGCTCCTACTCTAGTATGCACGAAATGCGCGAATTATGCAAGCCCTGCGAAAAACGAACCGGACGCTTCCTTACAGAAACCTTTGTTCCCTGCAGGGGAAGAACATTGACGCCCATGACAACTCGCACTATACTGAACCTGTCTCCTCCGGGAAGCGAGTGGAGTCATGGCAAAACAGAAGCAGAGCGTCCGGCGAAGAACAACGATTGGCCTGCTTACCGGCTACATCCGCGAAAGCGGTTATCAGGCCAGTGGCTGGCGCGGGGTGGCCCAGGCCGCGGCCGAACATGACGCCAACCTGATTTGTTTCGTCGGCGGTGGGTTGAACATGGAATCGTCCTATTCGCCAGGGCGCAACCTCGCCTTCCAGTTAGCCAACGCCCAGAACACCGACGGTCTGGTCATCATGGGCGGCGCCGTAGGGGAGTTTATTGGGCCCAAGGCCCTGTTTCGCTTCTGTCAGCGCTACGCTCCCCTGCCCATTGTCAGCGTCGCCATGTCGCTGCCCGGAATCCCCAGCCTGCTGGTGGACAACGTGGGGGCTATGCGTCAGGCGCTGGTTCACCTGATTGAAGTGCATGGCCGTCGTCGCCTGGCTTTTGTGCGCGGCCCCCAGACCAACCCGGAGGCCGAGGAGCGGTATCTGGCCTATCAGAACACGCTGGCCGCCTATGGCCTGCCCTTTGACCCGAATCTGGTAGCCCCCGGTGACTTTACCCTGGCTTCGGGCGTCGCCGCGGTGCGCCTGTTCCTTGACGAACGTCGCGTTCCGCTTGACGCGATTGTCGCGGCCAACGATGATACGGCGCTTGGTGTTCTGTCAGCCCTGCAGCAGCGCGGCCTGCGCGTTCCAGAAGAGGTCAGCGTCGTTGGTTTTGACGATGTGCCCGAGGCGGCTTTTGCCCTGCCGCCCCTGACAACGGTCCGTCAGCCGTTGTACGAACAGGGGAAAGTGGCGACCGAGATTCTTTTCGCGCGCCTGGCCGGCGTGAGCGCCACCGAGATGACCACCCTGCCGGCCCAACTGGTGATTCGTCGCTCCTGCGGCTGCACGCCCTACCATCCCTCCGTCCCTGGCGAGAAGGGAGCCGACCCGTCGCGCCCGTCATCTTCGATTCTGGCCGCGCTGAACGAGGCCGCCGGCGATTTGGCCCCAGCCTTTCCGGCGAATTGGGCCGCCGATTTGCTCCACAGCGCCATCACCGCCATCAAGAACAATCAGGACGAAGTCTTCCTGCGTTACTGGGATGATTTACTCCACGACGTTGTGCTGCGTCAGGGCATTGGGGACCTGGCCCCCTGGACGCGCCTCCTTACATGGTTACACTCTTCCTTGAGTCTCTCCTTCCCGGAAGCCACAGCGCGTAGTAACCTCTGGTTTCAGGCCCAGGCAATGGTGACCGAAGCCGTCCACTGGTGGCACGGCAATCGCCGTCTGCAAACGGAACGGGCCGGTTTCGAGTTCACCACCACCTTCAGCGAACCGCTCCTGACGGCCTTTGATCTGGGAACTCTGACCGAAGTCATTACGGCTGCCCTTCCCCGCCTCCACTTTCAGGACTGTTATCTGGTTCTTTACGAACAGCCGCTGGAAGGCAGAGGGAAAAGGCCGCCCCAGCGGTCGTATCTGGCGCTGGCCTACCAGCAAGGGCAACGTCAACCCGCCCTGGAGGGAAAACCTTTTCCAACCCGCCAGTTGTTGCCCGCGGAGGCATTTTCACCCGAACGACGCGTGGATCTCTTGCTGGAGCCCCTCCACTTTTGCGGCGAAAGACATTTCGGCTATATCCTGTTTGGGCCGCTCGCCTCCGCTGCAGGGCTGCTGCGCGAAGCGCTGACCCATCAAATCAGCACTGCCTTGCAAGGCGCCTTCCTTTCCCGTCAACGTCAGGAAGCAGAGGCGCAACTTCACTTCGAGCGCAACCTGTTCCGCTCTTTGCTGAATCACAGCCCTGATTTCATCTGGTTCATGGACCGTCAGGGGCGTTACGTCGCCGCCAGCGATTCCTATGCGCGCTACCTGGGCGCCACATCGGAAAGCATTGTCGGGAAAACGCTCTTCGATTTCCACCCGGCAGAGATCGCTCACCGTTGGCTGGCCGAAGAGCAACGTCTGCTAAACGGCGAAACCCCGATGATCAGCCAGGAAGAAAGACTCGCCAGCCCGCTCAGCGGGATAGAGCTCTGGGCCTCCATAACCAGGATCCCCCGTTACGATGAAAACGGACAGATCGTCGGCACGCTGGGCATTGCGCGCGACATTAGCGACCTCAAACGCGTCCAGGAAGCGCTGAAAGGGTACTCCGAACGTCTCGAGGCCATGGTAGAGGAACGCACGCAAGCCTTGCGCCAGGCATTGCAGAAAGCGCAGGAGGCTGATCGCCTGAAATCAGAATTCATCGCCAATATCAACCATGAGCTGCGCACCCCGCTGACCAACCTGCTGCTGTACTTCCAGACGATGTACGACCAGCCGGCCAGGCGCACCCAGAAGAATCTGGAAATCATGGGACGTGAACTGCAACGGCTGCGTCGGCTGATTGAAGACCTGCTCAACCTTTCCCACCTCGATTCAGGCCAGATCGTCCTGCACTTCCAGCCACATGACATCAACCACCTTCTGGAAAACATCCTTCATGACCGCCTCAGCCTGGCGCAGGAGCGCGGCCTGACGGTTGACGTTTACCTGGAAGCAGACCTGCCCCCCGTCTGGATTGACGAATTCATGATGACCCAGGCGATCTCCAACCTGCTCATTAACGCCTTTAACTACACACCGTCGGGCGGAACGATTACAATACGGACGTACCGCGAGCATGAACAGGAACAGGCCGGCGTTGCGATTCGCGTTCAGGATAACGGCCCCGGCATCCCTGCGGACGATTTGCCGCACATCTTCGAACGCTTTTATCGTGGCCGGACAGGTCGGGAATCCGGCGTCAGCGGCACCGGCCTGGGCCTGGCGATCGTTCAAAAGGTGGTCGAACAACATCATGGCACCGTGACCGTAGCCAATGGCCCCACAGGTCAGGGGGCTATCTTCACGATCTGGCTTCCACTTACTCCTCACCCTTCTAACCCTTAAACCTTCACGGAGAGGACTGTTGCCCTATGACTCTTCACAGCGAAATCTTCGAGCAACCCGGAATCCTGGGGGATTTGTTACAGGAACAACGCCAGACTGCCGAACGCGTGGCGGATGCTATTCGCCAGGCACAACCGACTTTCCTCCTTCTGGCCGCGCGCGGCACCTCTGACAATGCCGCCCGCTACGCGACGTACCTTTGGGGAGCACAGAACCATTTGCCCGTTGCGCTGGCAACCCCATCCCTGTTCACTTACTATCAGCGTCCACCGCGGCTCCAGGGGGCGCTGGTCATCGGCATCTCACAATCGGGCCAGTCGCCGGATATCGTGGCTGTTGTCCGCGAAGGCCATCGTCAGGGATGCCCGACGATCGCCATCACCAATGCTCCCCATTCCCCCCTCGCCGACGCCGCTGACATCGTGTTCGACCTGCAGGCCGGCCAGGAAGAGGCCATCGCGGCTACGAAGACGTACACTGCCGAACTGATGGCAATGGCCATGATTTCGGCGGCTCTCCAGCAGGATCAGGAACAACCCTGGCAACAACTGGCGCGTGTGCCGGCCTGGGTGCAGGAAATGCTACAACTGGATGCCCAGATTGCCACTCTGGTCGAACGTTACCGTTACATGCGTCACTGCGTGGTCGTCGGGCGCGGCTTCAACTATGCCACAGCGTTCGAGTGGGCGCTGAAGCTCAAAGAACTGACTTACGTGGTCGCCGAACCATACTCTTCCGCAGACTTATTGCACGGTCCAATCGCGATGATCGAGGACGGCTTCCCGGTTCTGGCCATCGCGCCCGACGGGGCCGTTTTCGACTCCATGCATTCCCTGCTAACCCAACTCCATCGCGAGCAGCGCGCCGAACTGGTGGTTATTTCCAACCGCGAGGAAACCCTGCAACTGGCACAATCCCCTGTTCCCCTGCCGCGCAACATCCCGGAATGGTTGACGCCACTGGTCAGCATCGTGGCCGGGCAACTGTTTGCCTACCATCTGACACAGACCAAAAAATACGATACCGAGACTCCGCGCAGTCTCCGCAAGGTTACCAAAACGCAATAAAGCAAGTTCTGACCTGGCCGTCCCTTCGCCGGCCCATCTTATTCATCAGGAGAACGGTCATGAAGCGTCTGGTATCTCTGGCTGTCATTCTCTTTTCACTGCTGGCGGCTGTCAGGCCGGCTCAGGCTGACGATGAGGTGCGGGTGTATTATGCCGGTCCCGCAGGGAGCGTCCGAACGGCGTTGGAACTGGCTCGGGTCACGCTGGTTGAAGATCCGGCGCAGGCAGAGGTTTTCGTCTTGAACGGCATCATTCCCGAAGACGAAATCCTGTACCAGCGCGTTCAGCAAGGGCAGGCCGGTCTGGTGCTCTTCCTGAGCACCGATACCGGCGAGGCGGCGCTGCGTCGTCTGCTGGAAAATTCCGCTTTACACCTCGTCCCGACCAATACCGCCGTAAGCCTGATAGCCGACCGCAAATTTGCCGATCCGCTGGTGACGGGAATCGCCTGGAACGGCGCGCCGCAGGTCCGTGAACGCTACCTGCTTGAAAATCTCGACGCCGGGATCATGGTCAGGGGATATGAAGATGGATCGGCAATCCTGGCCGCGCGCGGGTTGGATCAAAACCACCCTCAATTTATCCTCACTCCCTTCCTGAGCGAAACGACCAATCCACAGATTCAGGAATGGGCCTATTTCAACTATCTTGTCTATCATCTGGTCATGCGCGCCGCCGGGCATGAACCGCTGCCTTTCGCCGAGTATCCGGCCTCGCCACTACCCCATACCGCCGAACGCAATGCCCTGCTCGTCATCCTGGGCTTGATGCTGACCACGGTTTTCTTGGCCTTTGCTCTGGTACGACGTTACAGCCTGCGCCACCCGGAACTGCTGAATCAGATCGTCGCCGACCGCGCCCGTTTCGAACAGCGCGAGGTGCAGACCGAGTGGGAACACGTTGGCTTCCATCGTCCGCTGGCGGGCTTCCTGGTGGCGTTGACGTTTGGCCTTCTGCTCTTCATTCCCCTTATCATCTACCAGAACCTGATCCTGCCCTCTTACATCCTGCCTTCGGCGCAGGCGCTGGGCATTTGGGGCCGGGTGACGCAATTCTTCAATCTGGCCTGGCTCTTCTTTGATATGGGGACCAGCGCGGCGTTTATCAAATACCTGGCCGAATTTCGCGTTCGTGACCCGCAGCGCGGCATCCAGTACGGTCAGGTCTTCGTCTGGTGGCAGGCTCTCTCCGGCGCAGTACAGGTGGCGTTGGTAGTCACACTGGCCAGCACTCTGGGGCCGCGTTCAGCCTACGCGCTGTATGCCTGGAGCGTGATTGTCCACACGTTTATTCAAATTCCGGGTTTCTATCAGGTCTTCCGCCATGCGTTGACCGGCCTGCAGCGCCTCGACTACTCTCGCTTGCTCGACATTGCCCTGAACATGATCCTGCCGATGTTCACCCAACCGATTTTTGTCAGCCTGATGTTTGCCTGGGGACGGGCGCACCCGGTCTTTGGCGGCGCCATGGGCGGCTTGCTCGGCATGGGTGTCGCCGCCTACGCCGGCGAATTGCTCGCCTTCCTCTGGGGCATGTTCCTCTACAAACGCCTGGGGTACAACACGCGCATTCTCTTCCTGGCGCACTTCGACTGGCAGGTGGTCAAGACCAGTTTCCGCTTTGGTGTGTTCGAAATGCTTGGTTCTGCCGCCTGGTCGTTCGGGCAGGCCGCAGAAGTGGCCATTACTCAGGCGCGGCTCATTAACTACGCCGAAATCTGGGGCAACTGGGGCATGGCGCAGAACTTCATCTTCGCCTTCAACGTCACGCAGACGCTCAACGACGGCGTTATGCCGGCCATTTCGGAGGCGATTGCCAATGGCAAGCGATGGCTTGGACAATACTACAGCGCCATGGCCTATAAATACAACGCCTTGCTCAGCGCGTTTATCGGCGCCGTGCTGCTGGCCGTGGCGCCCCTGTTCATCCTCGGCGCGACCGGCGTCGAATTCGAGCGCGCCGCCTCCTACGTCGTGCCGTTGACCATTTGGGGCGCGATCCAGTTCCCCTCCTGGGTAGGCGATACCGTCCAGTTAGGCTCCAACCGCCCTTACCTCAAGTCTATTCTGGTCTTCTCCGAACAAATGATTCGGATTATCCTGGCCTGGATTCTCCTGACGCGCTTTCAGGTTACCGCCCTGATTATCGCCTACTTCATCGGTCTGCTTACCAAAGGCATCACAGCTTACTTTATCAACCACCGAATCTGCTTCCCCCAGCGATTTTACGTCTGGCAATCACTCCTGGCGCCCTTGTTGAGCGCCGCCGCCCACTATGGTATTCTGGCTTTTCTGAATACCTATCTCTGGAAAGGCGATCAGATCAGCAGTATATTGATTTTCTTCATCGGCATCCTGCCAAGTTTTCCCCTCTTCATGTTCCTCTACGGCTTCTTTGGCGGTTGGGACATAGCCACGCTGGCCGAACTCAAAGACGCCACAACGTTGACCGGCAGCCTGCGCTCCTTAACCTATTGGGGCATTTACGCCCCCACCGCCCTGGGCGCGCGGCTCAGCCCCTGGCATGGGAAATTCCCCATCAGCAACCGCGCCGCCGCCATGGCAGAAGCCGCCCAGTTGACAGCCGAGAAAGTGCGCCTGTGAGGCGCGGCGTTCCCTCGCGGAGTCATTCTGTCACTGGCAGCGACCTATGGACTTCCACCCCGTCTCTCTCCCCGATGGGCGTACCCTGGCTTACGCGGAATACGGCGATGAGCAGGGCGCGCCGCTCTTCTTCTTTCACGGCATTCCCGGTTCGCGCTTGTTTCGCCCACCCGACGCAATCACACGTCGCAGCGGGGTGCGGCTCATCTGCGTTGACCGCCCCGGCTATGGACAATCCACCTTCCAGCCCCGGCGGCGCATTCTGGACTGGGCAGCTGACGTGGCCTTTCTCGCCGATTCCCTGGGCCTGGAACGCTTCGCCGTGGCCGGGCATTCCGGCGGTGGCCCCTACGCGCTGGCCTGCGCCTTTGCCCTCCCGGCGCGCGTGACCCTGGCCGTCGTCGTCGCCGGTCTGGGGCCGTCAGACGCCCCCGGCGCGCTGCAGGGAATGTGGGCGCGCAATCGCCTCGGCCTGCGCGTTGGACGTCTCGCCCCCTGGCCGCTCTGGCGCCTGCTCATCTGGATTTTCTTCCACAAAGGCGCCCGCGCGCCAAAAACCGTCGTGGAAAGCGACCAGAGTCAACGTCCACGCGCCGATGCAGAACTGTGGAAAGATCCGGCCATCCGCGCCATCTGCTACCAGAGTGAAGTGGAGGCCTTTCGCCAGGGCACCCTCGGCCACGCCTGGGAAACACGCCTGATTTCCCGCCCCTGGGGCTTCCCTCTGGAAAATATCCGCCCGCCGGTTTATCTCTGGCACGGCAGCCAGGACAACCTGGCCCCTATCCAGATGGCCTACTACCTGGCCGCCCGAATTCCAGAAGTCTACCCTCAATTTTACGAGGGCGAAGCCCACCTCCTCCTGTTCCCACACTGGGAAGAAATTCTGCAGCAATGCGTGAAAGCAGGAGACGGAAGACAGAGAACGTGAAACGGAAGGCGCAACAATGTCTGTCATCCATATCATCTCGCATACCCACTGGGATCGTGAATGGTATCAGCCCTTCCAGATTTTCCGCTTGCGGCTGGTACAGTTGATCGACCGCCTGCTCGATTTACTCGACGCCGATCCTCACTATCGGTATTTCATGCTCGACGGGCAGACGATAGTCCTCGAGGATTATCTGGCCCTGCGCCCGGAGAACGAGAGGAAAATTCGCCGTTACGTTCAGGAAGGGCGTATCATCATCGGCCCCTGGTACATTTTGCCCGATGAATTCCTGGTCAGCCCCGAGGCGACCATTCGCAACCTGCTGACTGGCGAACGTCTCTGCCGGCAGTTTGGCCCGAAAATGCACATTGGGTACATTCCCGACCCGTTCGGCCACATCGGGCAGATGCCACAAATCTTGCAGGGGTTCGACATTCGGGCGGCCTGCTTTCGTCGCGGCCTGGCCGATGAGCCATGCGAACTCTGGTGGGAAGCGCCCGATGGTTCGCGCGTCTTCACGATTTACCTGCGCGACGGCTACGACAACGCCGCCTCGTTGCCAACCTCTCAGCCTGAACGCTGCGCGCAGGAAATCCTGCGCCTGCGCGATAGCCTGAAACCTTACTGCGCCTCCGAACACATCTTGCTCATGCTGGGAACCGATCACATGGAGCCCCCGGCGGATACTTCTACCGCCATTGCCTGGGCGCAACAGCATCTGGAAGACGAAGTGCGCCACTCCACCCTGAGCGACTACGTGATTGCGGTACAGGCCGCTCTGGCCGATAAACACCTGTCTGTGGTCAAAGGCGAACTGCGCTCACCCAAACGTCATCACCTCTTGCCCGGCGTGCTTTCCACCCGTCTCTGGATCAAACAGCGCAACCATGCCTGCGAAACACTGCTCGAAAAATGGGCCGAACCATTCTCGACCTTCGCCTGGCTTCTGGCCACCGGCGCCGGGCCGGCGACCGTCCTGCGCCAACCCCTGCCCATCCTGCACGAAGCCTGGCATCTTTTGATGCAGTGTCATCCGCACGATTCGATCTGCGGCTGCTCCATTGACGAAGTCCATGAGGAAATGAAAAGCCGCTTCAGTCAGGTAGAACAAATTGGCGAGGAGTTGACCCGTCAATCGCTGGCAATGCTGGCAGAACAGATTGACACCATAGGAGAGAAACGCCCCATGCCGGAGGCAAGGCGCACAACGGAAAGCGCCAGGCAGGGGGTAGAGCGCGAACAAGAGACAGGCGGAGCAATCGTGGTGTTTAATCCGTCCTCCTTTCCCCGCACCGATTGGGTCACGCTGGAAACCTCCCTGCCCGATGGGGAAATCGTGGACGAGGCGGGGCACATTCTCCCGCATCAAATTCTGGATGCACGGCATCAAGACTATGTCAACCTCGTCTGCGACGCGGCGACGTTGCGCAGCCTGTTCGGCTCTATCCATGACGGGCAGGCTGGCAATCTGAACATACAGGCCCTGCAGGTAAACCGGGAGGGGAACAAAGTTTTCATCCGTGCGCTGGTTTCTGAGGAACAAGGCCCGGACCTTGCCGCCTGGCAGGCGGGAATACAGGAAATCGAAAAGTATTTACAGGATAAACAGATACAGGAATACCACGTGCGCGCCAGCAGCCTGGGGCGCAGGCAACTGGCATTCGTGGCCCCACAAATCCCGGCGCTGGGATACCGCACGTTCTGGGTGCGTCCAAAACAGGGTATGGCAGATTCAGGTCAGCGTTTACCAGCCGGCGCGCGTCTTCTGCTGCCACTCATGCGCTTCCTTCCGCGACCGCAGCGACCACGAGCGACCCGCGTCCGGCCCCCCATCCACATCGAGAATGAATTTCTGGGCGTGACCGTAGAACGAGATGGCACGCTGACCCTGACCGACAAGCGCGATGGACGCGTTTATCCTCACCTCCATCGCTTCCTGGACGGCGGCGATTGCGGCGACGAGTACAACTACGCCCCGCCGCCTCAGGATCGGCTGGTCACGGCGCGTCTGCGCAGGCTGGAACTCGAGCGCGGGGCCAGCGCGCAACGATTGACGCTGTATCTGGATATCAAGGTGCCGGTCTCCCTCACTGCCGATCGTCAGGCGCGCGCACGACGCTGCCTCACACTGCCAATTACCTCTACCCTCACCCTGGCGCATGGCGTGCCGCGCCTGGACATTCACACTGAGATCGAGAATCGCGCTCGCGATCACCGTTTGCGCGTGCACTTCGCCGCACCGTTCGCCGCCAAACAGGCAACCTGCGACGGCCACTTCGAGGTCGTCAACCGCCCCGTGGAGACGCCGCCGTATGACGAGACGTGGGTGGAGCAACCCCGCCCCGAAATGCCACAACGTGCCTTCACCCTGATACGCAGCACCGACGGCGGCCTGCTGATAGCCAATCGCGGCCTGCCGGAAGTGGCTGTTCTATCCCAGAGCAACGGCAATGCCGAAATCGCCCTGACTCTCCTGCGCTGCATCGGCTGGCTTTCCCGCGATGACTTTGCTACCCGCCGGGGACACGCCGGCCCAATGCTGGAGACGCCCGGCGCGCAAATGATCGGTCGCTGGTGTTTTGACTACGCCATCCTCGTCGGGGAAGATTGCCGGCCACCTTACGCTCAGGCCTATGCCTTCAACGTCCCCCTGCGCGCTGCCGAAACCGGCCTGCATGGCGGGCCTCTCCCGCCCCGTCAGTCGTTTGTCGAGGTCATGCCCGAGCAATTCATCATCAGCGCCATCAAGGTTACCGAAGATGGCACAGGCTGGCTGGTGCGCGGCTATAATCTCGGCGCAGAGAGGCTACAGGTCACCCTGAAACCCTGGCAGCCATTTGAGCAGGCATGGCGTCTAAACCTGGCGGAACGGGAAATCGCTCCCCTGCCCATCGCCGCCGATGGCCGCATAACCCTGCCGGTGGGCGGGCATGAAATCGTGACGGTAAAATTACGTGGGATGAGAGGATGAGGCATAAGAAGTAAAACATAACTACCTGCCCGCCTGTGTCATTGCGAGCCGCCAAAGGCGACGAAGCAATCTCAGGTTTCACAGAAGCAATAAGAGCGTTCATGCGACTGGCGAGGGGATTCCTTCGGCGGCGCATCGGGCGAGCCTCGGCGTGACAGGGGCAGGTAAGTACAGTAAAACGTAGTTTTTGAGGAGAGTACGATGTACGTGATTGCCGAATTTACCATTGTGCCGATCGGCGTTGGCGTTTCGCTTTCGCCTTATGTTGCGGCTTGCGAGCGCATTTTGCAAACCTCCGGTTTGACATATGAACTGCACGCCAACGGCACGAATATCGAAGGCGAATGGGAAGAAGTGTTCGCAGTCATCCGCCGCTGTCACGAAGCCCTGCACGCCATGGGCGCGCCGCGCCTGCACACCGATATCAAAATCGGCACGCGCACTGACCGTCCGCAAAAGATGGCCGAAAAAGTAGCCAGCGTCAGGGCTAAATTAGCGCAGTCGGAAAAGGAATGGCAGTGACCCGACTATGAAAGCGATGCTCTTTTCGACCCTGACCGACTTGAACGAGAATCCTGCCCCGCTTACGCTGACCACGCTTCCGGTACCGCGCCCGGGCGCCGGCGAGGTGTTGCTCCGCGTCACGGTCTGCGGCGTATGCCACACGGAACTGGACGAAATCGAAGGGCGCACCCCACCGCCCCACCTGCCCATGGTGCCGGGCCATCAGGTAGTCGGGCGCGTGGTGGAGACAGGCGCGAACGTCAGCGGCCTCACGATAGGGCAACGCGTCGGCGTCGCCTGGATTTACTCCGCCTGTGGCACCTGCGCCTTCTGCCGTAGCGGACAGGAGAATCTCTGCCCCGATTTTCGCGCCACCGGCAGGGATGTCTTTGGCGGCTACGCACAATACATGGTGGCGCCGGCTGACTTTGTCCATCCCATACCGGAGCCCCTCCACGATAGCGAAGCAGCGCCTCTCCTGTGCGCCGGCGCCATCGGTTATCGCGCTCTGCAACTGACCAATCTGCGCGATGGGCAGGCGCTTGGATTAACCGGCTTTGGCGGCTCAAACCACCTGGTGCTCAAGATGGCGCGCCATCTCTTCCCCCACACGCCGGTTTTTGTGTTCAGCCGCAACCCGCAGGAGCAGGAATTCGCGCACACGTTGGGCGCCGTCTGGGCCGGCGCAATCGAAGCCGAAGCCCCTCAACCCCTGGATGCCATCATTGATACCACGCCTGTCTGGAAACCGGTCGTGGAATCGCTGAAAAACCTGAAACCGGGCGGGCGACTGGTCATCAACGCCATTCGCAAGGAAGCGAGCGACCGGCTGGAACTGGCACGCCTGGACTACGCGACTCACCTGTGGCTGGAAAAAGAAATCAAGTCCGTCGCGAACGTAACGCGTCAGGACGTGCGCGCCTGTCTGGCGCTGGCCGCGACCGCTGGACTTTGCCCGGAATATCAGGAATACCCGCTTTCCGAAGCCAATCAAGCCTTGTTGGATTTGAAACAGGGGAAGATTCGCGGCGCCAAAGTGCTGGTCATGCCAGAGGAGGAGACCTGAACGCCCGGTTTTATCGGTTCGGATCGCCGGCGTGCTGTTTCTGGAATTCCTCCCAGGCGCCCTGCCAGGGCCGGCCGATACGATGCCGTTCCGGGACGGTTACCTTATCCAGTTTCTGCGCGATTTGCGCGCTCAACGCGGCGACCTGTCCCCAATCCCCGGCCAGGAGCGCCTCCCGCAGTTTTCTGGCCATTGTCCCCGTCCATTGCCAGTCCATGCGAAAGCGGTCAGCCTTGACCCAGTAGCCGCGCTTTTCCCAGGCCGCGACGGAAGCGTCAATTGTCGCCGCAATCGCCTCCAGCGCCAGAGCCATGAAGGCCGCCAGGTCGCGCGCTTCCGCGCCGGGGGCAGTCTGGCGTCCCAGTTCTCGCAGCGCCAGCACAACCGCCCGGGTCAGGCGAATACGTTCTTTCCCCGCGTTCTCCGGATTAATCAGGCGTCCCACGTTGTCGCTCTACCCCTGTCGCCACAAACGGTTCAGGAACGCCAGTCGCTCCCGGTCTTGAAACGCCTGCCCGCCTTCATGACGATTATAGGGCCAGACACGAATTTCCTTGGGGCCAGCATAGTGATTATAGGCGGCAAAGACCGTCGAGGGAGGGCAAATATCATCCATCAACCCCACCGAGAAGAGCGCCGGAGCATGGGCGCGGGCGGCAAAATTGACCCCGTCGAAGTACGCCAGCGTCTGGAAAACGGTTTCGACCTTATCGCGATGCACCTTCAGATACCGTGTAATCTCGCCGTAGGGGTCCGTGTCCACAATACTGGTGGCACGGCGAAAATGACACAAAAACGGGACATCGGGCATTGCCACCGCCAGATCGGGCACCAGTCCAGCCACAGCCAGCGTGATCCCTCCGCCCTGACTTCCACCCAACGCGCCCACCCGCTGCGGATCCACAGCCGGGTGCGCACGCGCCGCTTCCACAGCGCGCACCGCGTCCACAAATACGCGGCGGTAATAGTATGTCCGAGGATTCAAAATACCCCGCGTCATGAAGCCGGGATGGTGAGGGTCGCCGCCATCGGCATCCGCATCGGGGGTATCGCCATGACGCCAGGAACTGCCCTGGCCGCGCACGTCCATCACGAAATGAGCATACCCGGCATTGCTCCACAATAACCACTCGAACGGATGACCGCGCCCGCCGCCATAGCCAATATACTCTACCAGACACGGCAAAGGTCGCTCGTGCTCACGTGGCAAAAGCAGCCAGCCTTTGATCGGCTGACCGCCGTAGCCGTTAAAGGTCACGTCAAAAACTTCGACCAGTTTCAAACCGGTTTGCACCGCTTCGAAGCGCACTTCCAGAGGATAACGCCTCGCCCCGGCAAGACTCTCTGCCCAAAAAGCATCAAAATCAGCCGGCTCTTCACGCGGCGGCAGATAAGCCTGTAACTGCTCCAATGGCATGTCAAAATGCATGGGATAAACTCCTGCGAAAAACGTGGTGAGGGACGAAGGAAATTATACTACCAACATTCGGGGCCTCTGGTTCGCACGGCACGATAAGACGACGGCCTGGAGACGCGCTACCCTGTCGGTACAAGGCCGGGACATAGCAACAGAACAAACGTCAGGCCCCGTCCTGGGCGCTGACGTTTGTCACAACGGCGTCGCCGGTCAAC
>DAOTVX010000112.1:0-3924 GCA_034436275.1 Anaerolineales bacterium
ACGACCTGGGCTTCGCCGCTGGCCTCGAGGTCTTTCAAGGTCTGGCTGACATCGGCAGACGGCCAGCGACTCAACGCTTGCACCAGTTCCTCCTCACGCAGAGGGTGACGGGTGATGATGCTGACTACCGCCTCTGCCAATGAGGTGAATCCGCTCAGGTCGAAGGTCCCGCTGGCGGGGTGAATCACTTTGGCAACCTGTCCAAGCAGGGCGCGGGCGCGCAGCAGACCCTCGTCATCGGGCGGCTGAACCCAGATCTCGGCGGGTGGGCGCGTCGGCTGGAGGATGTGGACTTCGTCGGGTTGGATTTTTTGGAGCGCGGCGGCCAGTTCGGTCAGCGCCGGCTCGCTGTCGTTCAGCCCGCGCACCAGCATCACCTCCACCCACAATTTACCGCCATACTCCCGGCGGAAGGCAGTCAGCCCGTTCAGCAGCCGCTCGAAGGTGATTTCAGGATGCGGTCGGTTGATCTGACGATACAGCGCCGCATTGCCGGCATCCAGCGTCGGCAGGACGGCGTCGGCAGCGGCGAGTTCAGCGCGCACGTCGGGCAGATAAAGCAGCGCCCCGTTCGTGATGACCGCCACAGGGATTGGCGTGAGCGCCTTCACCTGGCGAATCAGCCAGCCGATGCCGCTGTGCAGGGTCGGCTCACCCGAACCCACGAAGGTCACCCAGTCAATTTCGCCGGGGCGGTGTGCCGATAATGCCTGCTCGACTTCGGCCAGAATCTCCTGGCGCGGGATATATTCTTTCCGCTCGTTCGTCAACGGGACAGTGCGTCCTAACTGACAGTAGACGCAGTTCCAGTTGCAGGTCTTGAGCGGGATGGTATCTATGCCCAGCGATTGCCCCAGCCGCCGCGAGGGGACGGGACCGAAGACGGTTTTCATTTCAAAAGACATTCACCACACAGGACACAAAGGTCACGAAGTTTTTTACACCGAATTCCCTTGTGTACTTCGCGTCCTTTGTGGTCAGAAAAGTTTATTGCCCGTGGCCGTGTGCCACACTCTCGTCACACGGCGCGGCTTCCTTCAATTTGCCGCCGAAATAATTTTCCAGCGCCTGGCGCACGGTGCCAGCCGCGCCGGTGGCGGCTTTGATTCCATATTGCTCGAAGAACTCGATGGCGCGCCCGCCCATCCCGCCGCTCAAAATCACGTTTGCGTTTTGGGCGTGAATGAATTGGGGGATTTGCCCCGGCTGATGCGAGTTCGCGTAGGGGTTAGCCACCCCATGCACGGCGCCGATTTCGCCGTTCTCCACATCTACCAGAATGAAATACGGCGCGTGCCCAAAGTGCTGCGCCACCAGGCTTTCCAGTCCATGGTTGTTTTCTGCGGTTACTGCGATTTTCATGTCAATTCTCCTCGTTGATGAGTTTTTCAAGTTCCTCTGCCATCAAATAATCTTCGATGGCGATTTCTTGTGAAGTCACGCCGGGCACTTCGGCCACGGCTTTTTTGATCTCCAGCGCCAGCGTCACGGCAATCGGGCAGACGAACGACGATGGGCGAAAGGTATAACGCACCTTGCCGAGCGCGTCGGCCCACAGATTTTCCACCAGGCGCATCTGCACCACGTCCACGCCGGTTTCGGGGTCGATCACGCTTTTCAGACGTTCCAGGATGGCCATTTCGAGGTCGGTCATTTGTCCTCCAACAGGGAAGAAAGGACTCGTTCCCACACCTGGCGGATGGCGACGCTGACGGCGGCTTCTGGCCGATAGGCCGTCACCGCTTCGCCCGCGACCATAGCGCTGGCTACCGTCAAATCAAACGGAATCCTGCCGACGGTTTCGATCCCATTCTCCCGGCAAAACGATTCGATTTCCTCCGTCCCGGCGGGATACACATCCGCCTTGTTGATGACCACCATCGCCCGCACGCCAAAGTGCTGAACGGTCTGCAACACGCGGCGCATGTCGTGGACTCCTGCCACGGTCGGCTCGGCCACAATCAGCGCCAGGTTCGCGCCCGATACCGCCGCAATGACCGGGCAGCCGATTCCCGGCGGCCCATCCACGATGACCAGTTCGCGGCCCTCGTTCAGGGCTTGCAGACGGGCGCGCTGTTTGACCAGCGTCACCAGTTTGCCGGAGTTTTCCTGGCCGGGGAACAAACGGGCATGGTACAGCGGCCCATAGCGGCTTTCGGAGAAGTAGAACTTGCCCGCGATTCGCTCTCGCATGGAAATGCTCTGCGTCGGGCATTGATAGACACACGCCGCACAGCCATCGCAGGCGATGGGGTCAACCCAATATTCTCCCCTCTCCCCCTGGGAGAGGGATTGGGGGTGAGGGTGAATCGCGTCGAAACGGCACACGGCCTGGCAGTCGCCGCACGCTGCGCAGGTTTCGGGGTCAATCACCGCCACTTTCCCGCCCTTGAAATCCTGCTCCTCGCGCAAGTTTGGCTGAAGGACGAGTTCCAGGTTGGCCGCGTCCACGTCCGCATCGGCCAGCACGACCTTGCCCGCCAGCCCGCTTTGCGCGGCGAGGTGCGCAAACGCCGCCGCGACGCTGGTCTTGCCGGTGCCGCCTTTGCCGCTGAGAATAACGAGTTGTTTCATACGGCCACCCTCGTCCGGATGTTTTCCAGCAGCGCAGAGAATTTTTCTCGATACTCCGGCGCGGCTTCTACCAGAGTCTTGCCGCTGGCAATCGCCTCGGCGAAGCGCCGCTCCATCGGGATGCGCATCAGGATAGGCAGACCGGCTTCGGCGCACCAGGCTTCGACGGCGTTATCGCCAATCCCGTCGCGGTTGACCACCACCCCGGCCGGAATGCCCAACTCGCGGGCGATTTCGGCCACCTGTTTCAGGTCGTGCAGGCCGAAGGGCGTCGGCTCGGTGACGAGCAGGGCAAAGTCCGCGCCGCGCAGGGTCTCGACCACCGGGCAGGAGGCGCCGGGCGGGGAATCTCTAATTTCAATCATGTCATTGCGAGGAGGGCGCTCTTCCCGACGAAGCAATCTCCCGCTTTCATGGTCATTGCGATGGGCGTTCTTTCCCAAAGCAATCTCCTCCACTATTGGCGGGGATTGCTTCGCGCTCCGCGCTCGCAATGACATATCATTCCACTTCTTCAACTCGCGGATGATGGGAACCGCCATCGGCTCGCCGACGTTCATCACGCCGCAGGCAAAGTCTATTCCGCCGGGGGTGGGGCCGCTTTCGAGCACGCCCATCACATCCAGCCGCTCGCTGATGGCTTTTTCGGGGCAGTTCAGCGTGCAACTGCCACAGCCGTGACACAGTTCGGGGAAGACCAGCGTCTTTTTGCCGATGACGGCGATGGCGTGATACTCGCAGACCTCCGCGCAGCGCCCGCAATGGGTGCAGAGCGTCTCGTCCACGACCGGCAGCAGGATGCCGACTTCTTTGCGTTGACTCAGGTCGGGATGCAGAAAGAGGGCGGCGTTGGGCGCTTCCACGTCACAATCCAGGACGCGCACCGCCTCCCATTCTGCGGCGGCGAGCGCCAGGCTGGTCGCGACGGTGGTCTTGCCCGTGCCGCCCTTGCCGCTGGCGACGACGATGCGCATCAGCGACCGCATCCGCGATGACCGGCGTGAGTGGCCGATTCTGCTTTACTCAGTTTCCCAGCGCGGAAGAGTTCCAGCACCTCGGCGGCGGTCAGGGTTTCGCCCGCCGGTGCAAGGTACATTTCGATTCCCGCCGGGGAGAGCGTATCGGCGGCGTTCGGCCCGTAGGCCCCGCTGACCACTGCCTGCGCGCCCAGTTTGGCGACGAACTGCGTTGCCTGCACGCCTGCCCCGCCCGAAGCGGAAAGCGCGGGATTCTCGTGGACAGTCCAGGCGCCGGTTTCCGTGTCCACCAGGCAAAAGGCCGCCGCGCGCCCAAAGCGCGGGTCGAAGGGAGAGTTGATGGTGTTTCCAGAAATGGTGATGACGATTTTCA
>DAOTVX010000113.1:0-4246 GCA_034436275.1 Anaerolineales bacterium
CTCATTGTTTAGCGCAAATTCACCTGAAAGCATTGAACCGTTTACGTAGGACGGTCTTTCCAGGCCGTCCACCTGACCGACAAGCTGGAAAGACAGGCTGGAAAGCCTATCCTACGGAGAACGAACAAACCTGGCCGGGCGCCTTTCGTTTTACGCCATTTTTCGAATCCGCACCTCGATGGCAGGTTCGTCCTGGAGCAACGCTACCAGACGCGATACATCGGTCTGACCGTAGTGATAAGGATACAGAATGCGTGGGCGAAAGGCTTTCGCCGCCTCCGCTACCATTTCCGGCGTCATCGTGTAGGGCAGATTCATGGGCAGGAATGCGATGTCAATCGCTCGCAGGGCCTTCATTTCGGGAATGTTTTCGGTATCGCCGGCGGCGTAGAGACGGAGATTACCGAAGGTTAGAATGTACCCATTGCCTGCGCCTTTGGGATGGAAAGGCTGACCGTCAGGCCGCTTATGCTGGAGATTGTAAGCCGGCACTGCCTCGATGGGCAGGCCGGCAATGGTCTGTGTGTCGCCATTGCGCAGAGCAATAGCGTCTTTGACCTGACGTGCGCCAGCCGGATTGGCGATGACAACAGTCTCTGGTGCGCGAATCGCTGCCAGCGCCTGGGGATCGAGATGGTCGAAGTGTTCATGGGTGACCAGTACCAGATTGGCCTTGGGCAGGCGCGAGTAATCGGCTACCTCGCGGTAAGGGTCCAGGTATATCCACTGGTGATTGAAGTTCAGCAGCAGGCTGCCGTGTCCCAGGAAAGTAATGGCCAGATCACCCCGGCTGGTGGAAAACACATCGGTTTCAAACGGAAGCAACGTGGACATGCAACACCTCCATCAGAAATTATATAGATTCAAGACCTCGGCAGCAAGCCTTTGCTTCGTAATTTCTGCGCTGGCTGTGTACTTCTGGCAATTTTCCGGCGCTGGCAGGGCGCCTGTGGTATAATTTCAACCATCAGGAAGGAAGACACCTTCGCTGTACGTTGGGCGGGTGCGGTTGCAAGCCGATCCCAACCACGTACGAATTCTTGAGACGGAAAAGGCTTTTCAGGAGAAAATCTATGTCTGGTCACAGCCATTGGGCAACGATTCGCCGTAAGAAGAGCGCGGCAGATGCCAAAAAGGGCGCACTCTTTACCCGTCTGGCGCGCGAGATTACCATGGCAGCGCGCGAAGGCGGCGGCGATCCCGAT
The DNA here is from genome assembly GCA_034436275.1 of Anaerolineales bacterium. Classification (GTDB taxonomy): domain Bacteria; phylum Chloroflexota; class Anaerolineae; order Anaerolineales; family Villigracilaceae; genus DAOTVX01. Next base: position 1,206 of record DAOTVX010000113.1, read on the forward strand.
TCCAATGTTCGCCTGGCTCTGGCTATCGAGAAGGCTCGCGCCAACAACATGCCGAAAGACAACATTGAGCGTGCCATTCGGCGCGGTACCGGTGAAGATAAGGAAGGCGGCGCCCTGGAAGCCATCACCTTTGAGGGATATGGCCCGCATGGCGCGGCTTTGATGGTGGACTGCGTGACCGATAACCGTAACCGTACCATTGCCGAGGTGCGTCACGCTTTCAGCCGTGCCGGAGGGAACATGGCGGAAGCCGGCGCGGTGGCCTGGCAATTTGAGCGCAAAGCGTATTTCTCCTTCCCTGCTTCGCAGTTGAATTACGACGCGGCCTTTGAACTGGCCATTGAGGCCGGCGCCGATGACGTTGTTGATTCTGGCGATACCATTGAAATCATTGGCCCGGTGGAGGCGTTCAAAACGATCAGCGACGCCCTTCATGCTCGCCATGTCACGCCGGATGAGGCTGGTTTACGGCTGATCGCCAAACAGGAACTGGAACTGCCGGTGGAGGCCACGCTGCAGGTGCTGAAACTGGTGGAAGCCATTGAAGACCTGGATGATGTGCAGAACGTCTATCACAACGTGAAACTGACCGAGGAGGCGCTGGCCGCGCTGGAGGCCGCCTGAAGCCCGATGACGCTTGTCCTGGGCATTGATCCCGGAACGGCAACCACCGGTTATGGTCTGGTTCGCCTTTTGACCGATGGTCGTCTGGAATCACCTGCCTATGGCGTCATTGAGACGCCGGCTGGGTTGCCAGCCCATCAGCGACTCTCTTTGCTTTATCATCGCCTGACTGAACTCCTGCTTCTCCATCGTCCGGATAGCTGCGCGGTGGAGAAGTTGTTTTTCCAGCGTAACATTTCTACCGCGATTGCAGTCGGTCAGGCGCGCGGCGTCGTGTTGTTGGCTATTGCGGAGGCCGGGTTGGAGGTCGGCGAATATACTCCCAACGAGGTCAAACAAGCCGTAGCCGGCTACGGCAGCGCGGCCAAGTCACAGGTGCAGGAGATGGTGCGTATCCTGTTGAATCTGGATGAGGTGCCTCGCCCCGACGACGCGGCGGATGCCCTGGCAGTGGCAATTTGCCATTTGAATACCCAAACCTGGAAAGTGGGCGAACAAACGCCATGATTGCTACCGTACGCGGTGAAATTACCCAGATTGAAGGGAACGCCGTGATCGTTGAGGTCGGCGGTTGGGGGGTGCGTGTGCAAACGCCGCTGCCGCTGCAGACTCGCTTGCACGTAGGGATGGCTGTCTTGTTGTACACCCATCTGGTGGTTCGTGAGGATGCCTGGTCGCTGTATGGCTTCGAGACGCAGGCGGAGCGCGATCTGTTCACCTTATTGCTCAGTGTGGATGGCGTCGGCCCACGTACGGCGCTGGCGTTGCTCTCTGGCGCCTCGTTGGATACGATTCAACGCGCGATCTTCCAGGAAGATGCCGAGTTGTTAAGCCGTCTGCCGGGCATCGGCAGGAAAACGGCTCAAAAAATTGTGTTGTCTTTGCACGATCGTCTCAAACCGTCCTCTGCGCTGGAGAATATGGCCGGCATGTCTGACGCGGATAGCGAGGTGCTGGCGGCGTTGACCGCGCTGGGGTATTCTGTGGTAGAAGCCCAGATGGCTATCCAATCTCTGCCGCCCGATGCGCCCGCTGATGTGGAAGAACGTTTACGGCTGGCCCTGCGCTACTTTGGCGGAAAACAATCTTGACTTTACTGCAAAGAGGTGATCTTTTCACCACAGAGACCGCAGAGAGCACGGAGACTAAAAGTAACTACCTGCCCAGCCGGTGTCATGGCGAGCCGCCAAAGGCAGCGAAGCAATCTCAGGTTTCACAGAAGCAATGAGGACTCGCGATGGGGTTGCTTCGGCGGCGACTCGGGTGAGCCTCGGCGTGGCCCTATCGCCGCCTTGTAATGACAGTGGGCGGTAAGTACGATTAAAAATTTAATTTTTTCCCTATCTTGTACTCTCTGTGTCTGTGGTGAGTTTGTGCAGTGGGCTCAATCTCTTATCCCTGGAGTAGCCATGTTGGACAAGAAAATCGCCTTTATTGGCTCTGGTGCGATGGCAGAGGCCATGATTGTCGGGCTGTTGCGTCAGGGTTCGGCGCAAGCGATGAACTTGCTGGCCGCTGACGTTCGTCCCGAACGGGTCGAGGAACTGAGCCGCAAATACGGTGTCCAACCGTTTACCGACAACAAGCAGGCCGCGACGCAAGCCGATGTGGTCGTGCTTTCGGTTAAGCCGCAACGTCTGACCGACGTGTTACGTGGGCTGAAGGGTGCGATTCCCCCTCAGGCGTTGGTGCTCTCGATTGTTGCCGGCGCGCCGATCGCCAAAATCCGCACTGGCCTGGCGCATGAAGCGGTGGTGCGTTCGATGCCCAATACGCCGGCCCAAATCAGCCAGGGGATTACGGTCTGGATGGCGGCGCCGACGGTCACCGAGGCTCAAAAGGAAATGGCGCGCACCATCTTGAGCGCGCTGGGCGAAGAGATCATGGTGGACGACGAGAACTATCTGGATATGGCGACGGCTCTTTCTGGTACCGGGCCGGCCTATGTGTTTCTGTTTATGGAAGCGCTCATTGACGCGGGCGTGCATCTGGGGTTTCCCCGGCATGTAGCCGAGAAACTGGTATTGCAAACCATTCTGGGTTCGGTCTTGTACTATCAAAGTGTTCACGAGAAAAACGGCGTTCATGTAGCCGCCCTGCGCAATCAGGTCACTTCGCCTGGGGGCACTTCCGCGGAGGCATTGTACTATTTGGAGAAAGCGGGCTTTCGTACGGCGCTTTCGCGCGCGATCTGGGCGGCCTACCAGCGCTCGCTCGAACTGGGCAAGGAAAAACCGGTACATATTCCCGAAAACACTCAATGAGGGTAACTACCTACCATGGCTAATGGAGAACCCTCTGCCTCTTGTCATTGCGAGCGTAGCGCATGTCCCGAGCGCAGCGTGGGGAAAGCAATCTCCCGGCAAGCAAGGGGATTGCTTCGCCGCCTGCGGCGGCTCGCAATGACAAGGATGGAT
>DAOTVX010000114.1:0-2033 GCA_034436275.1 Anaerolineales bacterium
CCATCCTTGTCATTGCGAGCCGCCGCAGGCGGCGAAGCAATCCCCTTGCTTGCCGGGAGATTGCTTCGCTACGCTCGCAATGACAAGAGGCAGAGGGTTCTCCATTAGCCATGGTAGGTAGTTACTGCAGAGCTGAATAGTTACTTTTAGGGAACGATCCAGGTGCCGGTTTCCCCCCGTAGGGCGCGTCCAATATTCTCAGGGCTGGTGATCAACGCCTGCTTACCACCAGCCTCCAGATACCAGATAATGGCCTGAATCTTGGGCGCCATCGAGCCGGGGGCGAAGTGGATTCCTTCTGCGAGATAGCGTTGGGCTTCGGCCAACGTCATCCGATCCAGCCAGCGTTGATTGGGCTGACCGTAGTAGAGGGCTACTTTCTCGACGGCGGTAGCAATCAGGAACAAATCGGCCTGAAGCGCACGCGCCAGCAGGCTGCTGGCATAGTCCTTATCCACGACGGCAGCGACGCCGCGATATTCGCCATCGCCGATGTCCACGACCGGAATTCCACCGCCGCCGACGGTAATCACCACGATGCCGGCTTCAATCAGCAGACGAATGGAATCCAGTTCGACAATTTCTTTCGGCATCGGCGAGGGGACGACGCGCCGCCAGCCGCGCCCGGCATCTTCGGCCACCGTCCAGCCCATTTCGCGTTCGCGCCGTCGCGCCTCCTGCTCGTTCATAAAACCGCCGATGGGTTTGCTGGGATGACGAAAGGCCGGATCGTCACGGTCCACCAGCGTCTGGGTGATAATCGTACAGACATTTTTCCGGATGCCACGATGGTAGAGTTCATTTTGCAGGGCTTGCTGCAACTCGTAGCCAATAGAACCCTGGCTCTCTGCGCCGCAAACATCCAATGGCACTTCATGAATCCCCTCGTATTTCGCGGCGACCTCGGCGCGGCGCAGAATGAATCCTACCTGCGGGCCATTGCCATGGCCGATGGCGATGTCCCAACCGGCCGCAATCATATCGGCCAGATAGCGCGAGGTTTCGCGCAGAGTTTCCGCTTGCGCTTCTTCACTCACGCGGCGAGGGTCTTTAATGAGAGAGTTGCCGCCAATGGCAACGACGGCGATTTTACGCGCCATGCAGGGCCTCGGGTCGAATGCCGGTGATCAACGGTTGGCCAACCGTTGAGTCACACGGAACTTGAAATAACCGGGCAGGAAATAACTCCAGGCACAGTCCACCACGCGGTTGTCACTTGTATAAAGGTATTCCTGAAGAAGAAGCAAGACATCATCGCGTTGAATCTGGAGCGAGCGTGCTACTTCGGGCGTTGCCCCAACAGCGCTGATCTCGGCTTGTGAGTGAGAGAGTGACAGTTCCTCCCGCTTCCAGAGGAGTTCCAGCACTGAGCCGCCGAATGTGTCATCCAGCCTGTCGGCGGGCAGGATGCTGGCCGGCAGAATATCCACCAGATAGGAAACCGGCCGCTCTTGAATGTAAATCACGCGCTCCACGCGCGTCAGCGCCGCTCCGACCGGCAAACGCAACCGGCTGGCCTGTTCCTCATCGGCCATGAGATGTTGTACCTGCAGCCCTCGCATGGAATAAGGCTGACCGGTGCGCCGCGCCATCGCTTCAATGCTTTCGAGCACGTCAATGTTGGACTCGATGGTAGGCACATTGCTGGTGACGAAGGTGCCCGATCCCTGCCGACGGCGAATCAACCCCTGCCCCTCAAATACACGCATCGCCTCGCGCAGCGTGGAGCGCGAGACCCCCAACTGGCGCGCCAGTTCTGGCTCGGGGGGTAAACGGCTCTCCGAAGGCAGGCTGCGGATCAATTGCTCCAATTCTGCTCGCAAGCGACGAAAGGGATAATTTGCCATGACCAATGTTCTCCTTGTCACAGTAGTTTTTTCGAGGCCAAGATGGATATGTTGCTAGTACCGTTGCATGACCACAATATACTCTTGAGTCATCGTTGTGTCTTTGACACCGCGCATGTTCGTCGGACTGTTCTGGGATGGCATGCGTTTATTGGGTATCTGTCGCAAAAACGTTTCCACATGATG
>DAOTVX010000115.1:0-2688 GCA_034436275.1 Anaerolineales bacterium
CCCAATCCCGCGCCCTTCTTGTAAATCCCGGCAAAGAGCGGGACGATGGTGCAGGAACAGACTGCCAGCACCGACCCCGCCAGAGCCGCCGCCGGATAGGCAATCCATTTCGGGGCATTACGCCCCAGGAAGCGCGTTACCGCTGGTTTCGGGATGAGGGCGGTCATCGCCCCGGCGATGTAGAAGGCCGGTAGCAGGCAGAGCAAGACGTGTGCTGCAAGATAAGCGGCCAGGTTGCCCAGGCCGCCAGCGAGCAGATTGGCGAGCAGCGGCAGGATGTTCATAGGGTAGTGTTGACCTATTCGAGATGAAAGTGTTTACCGGCTATCCCGGCGACCCTGGACTGGCAGCGCGGGCAGGTGCACGAGGCCACCGTACTGGGGATGCTCATCGTTTCCTTGCTCCCGCTGATCTGATGCAGGACGTCAATCAGGGTGTAGATTTCAGGCCGCGCCACGCGGTAATAAACGTTCCAGCCCTCGCGGCGGTCGGCGAGCAGGCCGGCGGCGCGCAGCACCATCAACTGCTGAGAGATGTACGCCTGCCGCCAGCCGAAGAGCGCCTCCAGGTGGCAGACGCACGCTTCCCCCTCGCGCAGGGCTTCCAGAATCGCCAGCCGCGCCGGGTGGCTGAGGGCTTTCAACAGGGTGATTTCGTTTGCATATTCGTTCATGGCTGAACTCACATTCAATTTTTCGAATGCAATTTTACGCCGAAATTCCGCCACTGGAAGCGGCAGAATGTCATAAGTATACCATGATATTCATCTTTTTGAATACAGTTTGCGGAAAAGAAATCGGCGCTCCTCGCGCCAGAGCGACCGCGCCGCCGGTATTGTCGGCGCTCAGGGGGCCGTTGTAATATCCGCGACGTAGTCAATGGCGCCCTGGCAGGGTTCCGTAAAGTGGGCAACAACATTTTCCCAATTCAATGGTTCCCCGTTCTCAAACGTATCTTCCAGGGCCAGCGACAGGCAACCGGGGCCGGCATTGTAGTTGACCAGCGTAAAACGCCACAGGTCTTCGTAGCGGCTGACCTGACCCGGCGCGCTGCCGGTCAGGTTGCGCAGAATGCGACCGGTTTGTTCGCAGTTCGCGGCCAGCGCGGCCGCGAACAGGTCCACGCTGGCGTCGGCGCGCCGCAGATCGAGCGTCAGTGGACAGTCGGGGCAGAAAGCGTCCACGCTACGCACCAGCGCGCCGCGCAGGGTCGCCTGTTGTTCGTCGCTCAAGAAAGGATACCCTTTGCGGCAAACATTTTCCGCCAGGACAAACGGACAAAATTGCTCATAAAAGGATGGATTCCACAGCAGGGCAGTGTCAGCGCCGTTTTCGGTCATCTGACCCAGACCGACCTCCGGACGCCCGGCAACGATGCCCGGCCAGAATTGACTTTCGCGCCCGAACAGGTTTTTAAGCAATTGCGCCGGGACGCCGTACCGCCGGGCGGAGGCGAGAATCAACTCATTAAAGCGATTCTGCCACTCTTCCACAGCCGGCCGGGCCGCCTCCAGTCCACAGGCGCTGGGCACGCCATCGGCCAGCCATACCCCCTCCGTTTCGCAGCGGCTCACGTCTACCGCGCCAGCGGCAATCAAACGCGCGGCCAGATACTGATACGGGATAGTAGTGAGCAAATCCTGCGGAGAATCCGGCGTAATTAACCATTCCGGCAGGCCACCGGCCGAAGGGAAGGCTTCCCAGGACTGGGAACAAGGCGGCAGCGCCGCGCCGCGCCACTGTGTGGTAATCACATCCACATACCACGTCGGTTCGCGGACGTAGCGCGTCTCTTTGGGCAAGACCCGCACCTGCGCCGAGAAAACATTACTGCTATCGCCATAAGTCGAATAAGCCCAGAACTCCAGCGTTACCCCCGTCTCTCCAGTCTCTTCAAGATCGAGCATGCAAGGGGAAGAACAGGAAAATTCCTGACCATCCAGCGTCCCGGCAATGGAGGTAATGGATTCGTTGGGCAAAGGCTCTTCGCCGGTCAGGACAATCGTAGGCGTCCCGGCGCAGAGGTGCGTATGCCGAAAAGCCTGGCAGTTCAGCAACGAGACCCAGACCACCGGCGGCGGCAACGCCACCCCCATTTTGCGTTTGGCCGGGAATGAACGCGCAAGTTGCAGATAATACCCCTCACACGAGGCCACGTCTCCTCCCTTTGCCGCTTGCGGACAGGGAGGGGTCTTCTGCCACTGTTGATACACCGCTTCGTCACAGGCATTGTAGATTTCGGTAGCGTCTGGCCGCCCCTCATGATCAATGACCACCGCACAAACCACCTGATTGTCCTTCCAGGTTGTCAGCCACCATTCATAGGCCGTATAGTCCACCTCCAGCACCGCGAAGCGATCGGGACCAGGCGGTTGCCCGGCGGCACGCGCGCCATGCCTTATGCCGACCAGGAAAACCACCGCCAGCAAGCCAAAGGCAACTGTCAACACCCAACGGGAGCGCAACGCGTACCTCGCCTACCTCAAGAAACAAACGACCGAAGTTAACCCATGACAAATCTTACCCGGAAAACTATCTGATGTCAAACGAGCCGGCCGATACCGTGTCCACGCAAAAGTTGTAAGAAAAATGATGAGAAAAAGAGGCAGAACCTGCGGTAAAAATATTAGGAGAAACCCAATCCTATGCGAGGTTCTGCCATGTCAAAGTATAACCCAAAAAGCATACA
>DAOTVX010000116.1:0-6438 GCA_034436275.1 Anaerolineales bacterium
TCCATCCCTTGTCATTGCGAGCCGCCGCAGGCGGCGAAGCAATCCCCTTGCTTGCCGGGAGATTGCTTCGCTACGCTCGCAATGACAAGAGGCAGAGGGTTCTCCATTAGCCATGGTAGGTAGTTACCAAAAGAGAGCCATGAATTACAGGAGGCTTTCAATTTACTCCTGTCCATTGACTTTTCTGCGCCATCATGCTACGATGACGACAATAAGCAACTTTTTTTCTGGTGGTCAAAATGAAACCCAACCTTATCTTGCTTCCCATGCCGCGCACGTTACAGTATCTGGATGGTACCTATCCCCTTTCCGCCGCGAAATTGATCGTTCTGGATTACGAACAACCGCAGGCGTTGCGTTTTTCTGCGTTGCGCTTTCAGGAAACCCTGCGTAAACTGACCGGCCAGGTTTGGGAAATTGTTGCCAGCGCCAAGATACCGCCTTCCCTGATAGGACTGACCCTGCGCCTTCTCCCTGAGGTGGTGACCAGGCCACAGGGCTACGAACTCCGCATTATGCCGCAGGGGATCACCATTACCGGGCACGATGAGGCAGGCGTCTTTTATGGAATTTGTACCCTGATCCAGGTCTTGACCCGTTCTTCTGGTTCTTCTCCTCTGGTGTTGCCATGCCTGGAAATCCAGGACTGGCCCGATTTCGCGGTCCGCGGCGTGTTGCTGGATATTTCCCGCGATAAAGTGCCCACGATGGAGACGGTGTATGATCTGGTAGATCGCCTGGCGGGATGGAAAATCAATCAATTGCAACTTTACACCGAACACACCTTTGCCTATCGCAATCATCCCGAGGTATGGGAAAAAGCCTCACCGTTTACCGGCGAGGAGATTCTGGCGCTGGATGCGTTCTGTCGCGCTCGACACATCGAACTGGTGCCAAATCAAAATTCATTTGGTCATATGCACCGCTGGCTCGAATTGCCGCGTTACCGTCATCTGGCCGAAAGCCCAAATGGCTTTGAGTATCCCTGGGGCGGTTACAATCCCAGGCCCTACAGTTTGTGCCCTTCGGATCCGGAGAGCCTGGCACTGCTGCGCTCGCTTTATGACGAACTCCTGCCGCACTTTACCAGTCGTCAGTTTAACGTAGGCTGCGACGAGACCTTTGACCTGGGGCAGGGACGTCACAAAGAAATCTACCTGCAGCGTGGCCTGGGGCGCGTTTATCTGGACTTCCTGCAGCAGATATATCGCGAGGTTACCGCGCGTGGCTTCCGGATGCAATTTTGGGGCGATATTATCATGCAGCACCCGGAACTGGTAGCCGAGTTGCCTCAGGATGCGATTGCGCTGGAGTGGGGGTATGAGGCGGATCATCCTTTCGATCGAGATTGTGCCAGATTCGCCGCCGCGGGGATCGAATTTTACGTCTGTCCCGGCACCTCTTCCTGGTGTTCGCTTGTGGGCCGGACGGAAAATGCTCTGGGCAACCTGCGTTCGGCGGCAGAAAACGGCCTCAAGCACGGTGCCAGTGGCTATCTCATTACGGACTGGGGGGATGACGGGCACTGGCAGACTTTGCCGGTCAGTTATCTTGGCTTTGCCTTTGGCGCGGCCTGCGCCTGGAATTGCGAGGCCAATCGCGCCTTACCCGTAGCAGAGGCTATCTCCTGGTATGCCTTCGATGATCCTTCTGGCAATCTGGGACGCGTGGCCTGCGAGATGGGCAATTTATATCGGCTGCCGGGCATGGCACAGCCAAACGGCTCAGCCTTGTTCTACGTCTTGCAAATGCCGCTGGAAGAAATTGCCCGACGAGGACAAAGCGTATCGGCGGCGCAGTGGTATGCGGTGCTGGAGGCCATTGATCAGGCTATGATGCCACTGGCCCAAACGACCAGTTCGCGTGCGGATCTCGACTTAATTCGTCGTGAATATCATCTGGCGGCGCGAATGCTGTTCCATGCCTGTCATCGTGCTTTGCTGGCCTGTGGAGCACCGGTGCGGGATGCTCGCGCGCTGCGCGACGACATGGACGATATTATCGCCGAGTACCGCGCGGTATGGCTGGAGCGCAATCGTCCGGGTGGTCTGGTGGATAGCGTTGCCCGTCTGGAACGAGCCAGAGCGGATTATGAAACGTTGCTGGGTTCCTGACCTTTCTGGTCACGCTGCCAGGCAGAGTCTGGTTGTGGTGGCGCAGATTTTGCCAATTGTGGTGTTGGGGATGTGTTTGGTGGGTTGCGCGCCGCGCTCCTCCTCTTCGCCACAGGCCAAGAATATACCTTCACCCTTGCCTGCCGGGCAGGTAACTCCCGAAGCATCCTTATCGCCCACGCCTTCGCCGGTTGCGACGCCAACACCGACGGCGACTGCCACGGCTACACTTTCTCCAACGCCATCGTTTACCGTTACCCCATCTCCCGCGCCGACAGCGGTGATTTTACGCGGCACGGTCACCGTGGCCCGGCTGAGCTGCCGCTATGGACCAGGGGCCATGTACCTGTATCTTTATGCCCTGCGCGCCGGGGCGGTGCAGGAAGTGATCGGTCGCACGGATACCGGCAACTGGGTACTGACGCGCGCCAAAGGCAGCCAAACGGTCTGTTGGGTGAATGCCCGCTACCTGACATTGAACGGCGATGTCATGATGCTGGAGGTGGTGTATCCAGATAAGTACCAGTTGCCGGTCTCCCCATATTATGCTCCGCCCTATCATGTGCGCGCGACTCGTGCAGGTGACACGGTCACAATCACCTGGGACGCGCAGCCGTTGCGCGCGGGCGACGAAGAAGATCCCCAAAGCCCGCGCTTCGTCGTGGAGACCTGGGTTTGCCGGGATGGACGCATTCTATTCACCCCTCTTGCCGCCTATTACCCTGTAGTCAGCGTGATTGACGAACCGGGCTGCGCCGAACCATCTCACGGACGGGTGTTCCTGGCCGAAAAACACGGCTACGCCGGCCCTGCGGAAATTCCCTGGCCGTAGTCTCTTCCATGTCCACTTACGTTGCACGCTTGACGGTAACGATGTAGCCCTGTCTCAAAACCGTTGTGGATGTCATGGCGAGGAGCATTCTTTGCGACGAAGCAATCCCCAAGCGAGTCAATTTAGCCCGATAAACGGGAGATTGCTTCGCCAAAAAACGGCTCGCAATGACATGGCTGAGTAGTTACGCTTTACGTTGGAAGCCTCACGTTGCTTTCATCCCCCCTCTGTTGCCGTTGGCTCGACCGGTTCGGTAGTTGGCGCCGCGCCAGTTGGGGTGGGGGTTGCTGTGGCCTGCGGCGCGGGGTGACCATGGCAACCGACGTAGACCTCGGTCGCGGTGGGATACGCCGTAGCGTTTTCGTTGCTGGGGATAGAGAAAGCCAGGTTGAACTGTTCTTCTGCGCCACAGTAGTCGCCGGCGGCAAGGAGTTGCTCGGCATAACGCAACGTGGCGTAGCGGAAGCGCTCCTGAGCGGTCATGCAGGAGGCGTCCATCAGATTGGGCATGTAGGGATAAACCTCAGCGAAGTAAGCCTGAGCCTGTTTCCAGTCCAGATTCCAGAAACTGGCCCCGGCGATGTACAGGCGGGCAAAATTGCGCCAGCCTGCCGCGTCCCGATCCAGAGGGCCAAAGCGCTCGGCTAACGTCAAATCGTAAATGCCGCCCTCCAGGTTCACATCCTGACAATTCTCGCCGTTATTGAGCATCAGTTTGTCCATTCCACGCATGCGCAAGGCGATGTAATACATACCATCCACTTCGGCAGTGCGGTAGGAAGGGGCTTTCTTACGCAGAGTGTCGAGGGTTGCGATGGCCTCACTCCATTTCTGTGCCGCGATCAACTCCTGGGCGTTCTGAAAGATTTCCTCCGCGGCACGCAAATCGGGGGTAGGGGAGACAGTTGGCGTCAGGGTAGGGGTGGGGGTGGGCGTAATTGCCATGAGAATCAACAACTCTGCGTATTTTTCCTTGGCGCCGGGGAAATTGGGATCATTCTGGAGAACATATTGCAGATGGGTCTGTGCGAGCTCATATTGCTTGTTCTCCATAGCCTGTAGCGCTAACTGGAACTGTTCGCTCAACTGGCGCGCGACGACGGTGGCCCTGGCCGCGCGTCGATCGCCGAGGCCGGCCTGATAACCACCCAAGGCGCCGACCAGCAGCAAGACAACCACCGCGGCGATGTAAATCCAGCGCAGGGTTTTAGGAGAGACAGGTTTGTCAGAATGAGGATGGAAAGAGGGAGTAGTGTCGGACATGGGGTTTATTATACTGCACTTCGCTCTACAGGTGTATCAGGAGACGAATCTCCTGGCGAATGAACAGAGCCGCCAGGCCGCCTCCCAGCAACAGGGCCAGCAGCGTGGTTATCGGTGAGTGGCCGAACCAGCGAAGCCCGCTGCTCGCGACCAGAAAAGCAACGCTTGCAGCCAGGATAGCATGCCAGAGACTTTCGCCAACACGCAACAGGCCGGGATAGCGTCGTTGCAGGATCGCGAGCAACGTCACCGCCTGCAGGGTAAAGGTGACTGAGGCGGCGATGGGGATACCTGCCAGTCCTATCAGTGCCGATAACGCGGCAGCGAGGGCTACAAATGTCACGGCCTGGGCCGCAGCGGCAATCAATGGGGTACGCGTATCCTGATTGGCATAAAAGGAGCGCACCGCGACTTCCAACCAGGTATCCCCGACGATACCGATCAGGAAGCCCCAACTGCAGGCTGTTAACCAGTTTAGTTGATGCGACGGGTACTGAAAGAAAGCCGCTGCCAGCGGGCGCACCCCTACCGCCAGCAGCGCGGCGGAAGGCAATCCCAAGGCTACCATGATGCGCAGAGCGCGATTCACCGTCTGGATGAACTCCTGCGATTGACGACGATGGACGAATTCTGAAAGCGAGGGTAGTAACGCAATGGCCATTGCCGTGCCAATGATGGTCTCTGGAACTTGTTGTATCGTCCAGCCCAGGTTGAGTGCGCCAACACCGGCTGCGCCAAAATGCGAAGCCAGGTTATCGCGCGCAACGTAATACGCCTGAATACAGGCCATGGTGAGCACGCGCGGCCAGAGTAAAACCAGTACGCGCTGCACTCCCGGATGCTTCAGCCCAATGGCAGCAACCCAACGGTACCCGTAGCGTATCAGGCCGGGAATCTGAATGAACAGGTGCAACGCCGCTCCCAGAATGACCCCATAGACCATGCCATACAGACCGAGGCCGAAAGCCGGCAGTCTGATACCCCCAAGGCGCAAACCTGTCTCAGGGCAGAGAAAGATTACGCCTCCGATTTGACCCAGGTTGTACAACACTGGCGCCATCGCCGGTAGCAAAAAGTGTTTATTGGCTTGCAAACCGGCCATCACCAGACCGCTGATGGAGAAAATCAGGATTGCGATCAGGTCCAGCCGCATCAGGTCGGCAGTCAGGCGTTGCTTTTCCGGAGAAAAGCCGGGCGCGATCACGTGTTCTACCAGGGGCCCGGCGCTCAGGATAATGAGTATGGCGATCGTAGCCGTCACCAGAAACGCCAGGTTGACGATACGCGAGAACAGATTCCAGGCCGAGGCGCGTCCTTCACGGTCGAGATATTCGGTCAGGACCGGAATGAAGGCCATTCCCAGTGCGCCGCCGGAAATGAGCGCAGAAAGATAATCGGGGATGTTGTTCGCGGCCCCAAAAATCCCCATTCCTTCCAGGCCAACGATTTTGTTGAACAGCAGGGCTTTGAGGAAAGCGAGACCCTTATCCAGCGAAAAGAAGAAGGCGATGAGAAAAGAGGCGCGGCTGAGAGAGGAAAGACGTCTCATGCGTTGGGTTAGCAACCGTTGACAGCCGTATAACCCAATGGAGACGCCGCACTTGTTCGCCGACGTCCGGTTGGGTTACTGGCTTTTCGATGATAGGGGGTAAAAATCGAGAACCTCCTGCCTCCTGCAAGATGCCAGAGCGTCTGTGCCTGTCAGAGACGATTCTCAGAAAGGCTCAATATCCACGATCGTGTCGCCGACGCGCTTCAATTGAACCAGCAGATCCCTGGCCAGGTTCTTCTTGTCCGCGATCAGTTCTTTGGGCACGAAAATTTCCAGTTTTTCACTGCTCTGGCGGGTTTCGGCGCGCAGGGTGGTTTCCTGCTCAGGGCCAGCGATCAATTCGACGAAAGCCCCTTTTTCTTCGGACAGGTAAGTAATACGCCCGTAGCGGATTTCCACCCCTGAGGAGGCGCCAGAGGTAGCCTGAGAGGTATTCTCGGCCTCCTGATTGTCGTGGAGCCCAGGGACTTCCGGGGCTGTTTCTTCGGGCATAGCCCTCTGATTGGATGGAATTTGTTCCTGATTCATAACACACCTCGTTCCTTATGAGCCGTTGCCCGCAAAGGCGACTCTCACATATAGTGTACTCGTTCCCTGTGGGAATAGCAAGGCTTAATCACCGGTGATTGCCCATATCTCAGGTATCTCCGAAGAGATGGTGGGGAAAAGGCTGGATG
>DAOTVX010000117.1:0-2764 GCA_034436275.1 Anaerolineales bacterium
CGCTGGCCGGAGATCGGCTTCGGCCAGGTTATCATCACCGAATGGTAAAAAGGAGGATAGCCATGTTTGAAGCCAGGAGTATGCTGTTCATCTACGTAGAGACGCCGCTCCACGCCGGCACGGGCCGGGGACTGGGGGCGGTAGACCTGCCCATCCAGCGGGAACGCACGACCGGCTACCCCATCGTCCAGGCCAGCAGCCTGAAGGGACGGCTGCGGGCAGCCAGCGATCCGAACCTCAACCCTCAAGTTGGGCTTACCAAGGCCGAACATCTCGCCATCTTCGGCCCGGAAACCAGCAACGCCTCCGACCACGCCGGCGCCCTCTCCATCGGCGACGCCCGTATCCTCCTCTTTCCCGTGCGTTCGCTGGCCGGCGTCTTCGCCTGGACAACCAGCGTGGACGCCCTGGCCCGCTTCCGGCGGGAAGCGCAGATGGTCGGTCTGTCGGTGAACTGGGAACTCCCCTCTGAGCCGGATAGGAACACAATCCTGGTCAGCGGTGATGCCCTGATCGCGGGGGGAAGCGTGGTGCTGGAGGAGTTCAGTTTCACGCCGGACAAGAGCCAGGCCGACACGGTCCAGGCCATCGGCACCTGGCTGGCAAACAACGCGCTGCTGCAGACCGGTTACGATTACTGGAAACAGGCCTTGCCCAACAAACTGTGCATCCTGCCCGAAGACGCTTTCCGGGATTTCGTGCTCTACGGCACTGAGGTGCAGACGCACATTGCGCTTAATCCCCAAACAAAAACGGTTGACAAGGAAAAGGGCGCCCTATGGACGACAGAAAGTCTGCCCGTGGACACCCTGCTCTATGCGCCGCTGATGGCGACGAAATCCCGGGGCGGTGTAGGTTTGAGCGGGCAACAGGTCTTGGAAAGGGTCAAGGGTCTTGAGCTGGTGCACACCCAACTGGGCGGCGATGAGACGACCGGCCAGGGCATGGTGGCCCTGCGCTTTAGCGATGGAGGTGGACAATGAGCCGACAGCGTTCTCTGGAACAAGAGCGCGCGAAAGCAGCCTGGGAGAGGGTATCTGCGGTCAAAGGCCAATCCTACGCCGGCAAGTATGGACAGTTGGCCCGCAGCGCGCCCGCCGACATCCAGGCCAACGGCCTGGGTCAGATCCTGGCCTTTTGGAAGGCCAAGGGAGAGGAGCATCATCGCCACCTCTTGAATCATGTCTCAGACTGGGTGAAAGGACAGATCGGATTCTCGGATGGCGATCTCCTGCAATGGGTTGTCACCACAGCAGACACCGACGGCTATCGACGCGCCACAGCGGAAGCGATTGCTTTCCTCATCTGGCTCAAGCGCTTTGCCGAGGCGGAATTGCCTAAGGAGGGTGATTGATGAAAGCATCAAAACCCAAAGGCAAACCATCCGGACAGAAGCCTTCAGGTCCGCCGGCCGATGCCTCAGGGAATGGAATGCGCTATCCCATCCCTAGAGCCAGCGCGCAGGCGTTTGCCAGGCGGGATCAAAATAAACCCCAAAACCCGGGCCTGATCTTCGACCGTTTTGAGCCGGATTGGAGTCGTCAATCTACCCTCAAGAAGGATGGATTGGAGGCAGTGCGCCGGGCGGTGGAGAGAGTGGATGAACAGCTCCTAAGCAAGTGGAACACACGTTGGCAAGCCTGCGCAAAAGCAGCCAACGGCGAGCCGTTTGGGTTAACGACCGACTGGCGTTTCATCGCCGGCCTGGGCCGTAAGGGCTCGCTGGAGGTGGGCTTTACCTTCCATCGTTACGGCTTTCCCATCCTGCCGGGAAGCAGCGTGAAGGGCGTGGCGCGGGCCTGGGCGCTCCTCCAGATTGCCGAGAAAGTGGGCGCCACCGATCTCAAGGAACTGGACGGAATCTTGAGCGCTGATGGCGACAACGAACGCAAAAAGTATGAGGACTGGAAAGCAGGACAATCCGCAGAGGTTCAAAAACTGGCCGACGATTTCCGCACGATTTTCGGTACCACCGCGGCCGCCGGCCGAGCGGTGTTCTTCGATGCCATTCCGGCCAGCCTGCCCACGCTGGAACTGGACATCATGAACCCGCACTATCCCAAATACTACAGCGGCGAAGAACCTCCCACCGACTGGCAAAGCCCGGTGCCGGTATACTTCCTCACCGTGGCTGCAAACACCGAATTTCGCTTTGCAGTGGGGTGGCGGGGTATCCTCGATGATGAGGGGCAGCGACTGCGCGATCAGGCGCAGCAGTGGCTGAAAGATGGCCTGACCCATTTGGGCGCCGGGGCCAAAACCAGCGCCGGGTATGGGTACTTTACAAGCACTCCGGGTAGCGAAAGCTCTGAAGCTATCGTCCTTACCGAGGCGACAAAATCATCTCAGGAGGCAGTGCCACCTCCCCCCGCAGATCCGCATCAACAAGTCGTAGACGCATTTGTACACCAATTAGACCGCCTGGCCCCTAAAGACGTAGCCGGACAAATTACCCAGTATGTGCAACGCTGGCGTCAAGCCGACGTGCCAGACGAATATCGTCTCCCGATGGCGCAGGCAATCCTACGCAAGGTCGAAGCCGCAGGACGGACGAAGAAATCAAAAGACAAGCCATGGTTTCAGGAACTGCAAGCATTTGTAGCTGAACACGGGGGTAGCGTAGAGGAGCAGTAACCGATGGGCGTCTACCACCTCATGGGCCTGGGACGTTCGGCCGGCACCGTCATCGGGCCGCTGACCTACCTGGCCCATCGCAATAAACGCTGGAACGCCCACGACCAGCGCTTCTTCGCCCGTTCCGGCG